>JBDONU010000058.1:0-3970 GCA_039831175.1 Nautiliaceae bacterium | reverse complement strand
TATATCGCAAAAGCTCATGATACTTTAATGGTTATCACCAATAAAGGGCAGCTCCATTGGCTAAAAGTGTATAAGATTCCAGAAGGGAGTAGAAATAGTAAGGGTAAAGCGATTGTAAATCTTATAAGTCTTGATAAAGATGAGAAAATTCAGACAATTATTAAGACAAGCGACTTTGATGAGAGTAAGTCTCTTGCATTTTTTACTAAAAATGGAATTGTAAAAAGAACAAATTTAAGCGAGTTTAAGAATATAAGAAGCAAAGGAGTTAGGGCTATTGTAATTGATGAAGGGGATGAGTTGGTAACTGCTAAAATTGTAAAGCCAGATGATAAATATCTTTTTATCGCGACAAAAGAGGGAATGGCAATTAGATTTAGAGTTGATGAAGTAAGGGAGATGGGAAGAAGTGCAAGAGGAGTTAAGGGAATTAGTTTTAAAAAAGAAAATGATGAAGTTATTGGAGCTTTGAGCTTAAAAGATGAAAATCAAGAGATTTTAAGTGTAAGTGAGAAAGGTTTTGGTAAACGCACAGAAGCAAAAGCTTATCGCCTTACAAAAAGAGGTGGTAAGGGGGTAATTGCTATGAAGTTAACGGATAAAACCGGTAAATTGGTAGGTGTTGTCGCGGTTGAGGATAATCACGATTTGATGGTATTAACAAGCAAAGGGAAAATGATAAGAGTTTCTATTAAAGATATTGCAAAAAGTGGTAAAAATACCCAAGGAGTTAAAATAGTAAAACTTGATGAAGGGGATAGTGTTGTAAGTGTTGCTAAAACCCCTTCAAATAACTTATAAAGGAGATAAGATGTATAATGTAGCAATTGTTGGAGCAACTGGTGCTGTTGGTGAGGAGCTTTTAAGGGTGCTTGAAGAGTATAACTTTCCTGTTAAAAAGCTTGTGCCACTTGCTAGTAAAAGAAGCGTTGGAGTTGAGGTTGAGTTTAGGGGTGAAGTTTTAAAGGTAAAGGAGCTTACATGTGATGTATTTAACAAGGAGGATATTGATATTGCCTTTTTTAGTGCTGGGGGAAGTGTTAGTGCAAAGTTTGCGCCGTGTGCGGTGGAAGCTGGAGCGGTTGTAATTGATAATACCAGCCATTTTAGAATGGATGATGATGTTCCGTTAGTTGTGCCAGAGGTTAATCCTGAGGATATTAAACTTTGGAAGAAAAAAGGGATTATTGCAAATCCAAACTGCTCAACAATTCAGATGGTAATTTCTCTAAAACCGCTTTATGATGAATTTGGAATTAAAAGGGTTGATGTTGCAACATATCAAGCAGTAAGTGGGGCTGGTAAGAAAGGAATGGAAGAGCTTATGGAGCAAATGAGGGCAATTTTTAACTTTAAACTTGATAAAAAAGTAGAAGAGAGAGAGGTCTTTCCTTGGCAAATAGTTTTAAATGTTATTCCTCACATTGATAGATTTATAGAAGGAGGATGGACAAGAGAAGAGCTTAAAATGGTAAATGAAACTAATAAAATTATGCACTCAAACATTGAAGTAGCACCAACGTGTGTGAGAGTGCCTGTACTTAGAAGTCATAGTGAGGCTATTAGTGTATATTGTGAGAAGAAAGTGGATGTAAATAGAGCAAAAGAGGTATTAGAGGCTTTTCCTGATGTTAAAGTAATTGATGATCCAGCGCATAATAAATATCCAATGCCAATTATTGCAACTGATACTGATTATGTTTATGTTGGAAGAATTAGAAAAGATTTATTTGAGCCAAATGTGTTGCACTTTTTTAATGTTGCTGACCAGTTAAGAGTTGGAGCGGCAACGAATGCTGTTAGAATTGCACTTAAATGGATTGAGATGGAGGGTGAAGAATTTTTAAAAAGGAAGAGAAGTGAAAAAAGATAGAGGTTTATTAGAAGCGATTTTTGAGAGTTCCCTTTGGAGAGGAAGATTAATCTCAATTTTAGCGGTTATTTTTGGGATGATTGGAGCTGTTGCTTTATTTGTTGTTGCAAGTGCTGATGTGTGGCATATTGCTGTGTTAACTTATAAATATTTTTTTGCGCATTATCATCCTGAAAATTTTCATGAGATGTTAGTTGGGGGGATTATTGGGGCTGTTGATTTGTATTTGATTGCGGTTGTGCTTTTAATTTTTTCTTTTGGTATTTATGAACTTTTTATCTCTCAAATTGATGATGCTGAGGAGAGTGAGGTTGGGAATAAAATCTTAGCAATTCATAGTTTGGATGAATTAAAAGATAAGCTTGGTAAAGTTGTAGTAATGGTTTTGATTGTGAGTTTCTTTAAGAAAGTAATTCATATGAATTTTGATACTCCCATTGATATGTTGTATCTTGCTGGGAGTATTTTGTTTTTAGCGCTTGCGCTTTATTTTATGCATAAGGGTGAGCATTGAGATATATCTTTGGACCGGTAGCTTCAAGGCGATTTGGGATGAGCCTTGGGGTTGACCTATCTCCTGATAAGAAAAGATGCAATTTTGATTGTGTTTATTGTGAGCTTGAACCATCAAAGCCTGTTACTTTTTATGATAATCCATCAAGTGTGAGTGAGATTTTTGAAGAAGTAAGAGAGGCTATTTTTAAATTTAATTTTGATGTATTAACAATTACTAGTAATGGTGAGCCTACTTTATATCCTTATTTGGATAGCTTAATAGATAAATTAAAAACTTTAAATAAAAAACTCCTTATTCTTAGCAATTCCTCTACAATTAATAGTCCAAAAATTCAAAATGCCCTTAAAAAGCTTGATATTGTAAAGCTCTCCCTTGATGCGGTTACTCCTTTGATTTTTAAAAGAATAGATAGACCAGTAAAAGGGATAGAAATTAAAAATATTATAAATGGAATGATTGAGTTTAGAAGAGTTTTTAATAAAGAACTTATTATAGAGATTTTGGTAGTTAAGGGAATAAATGATAAAGAGGATGAATTTAAAGAGATAAACGAAGTTTTAAAAAAAATTAAGCCAGATAGAGTGGATATTTCTACAATTGATAGACCCCCCGCTTATAATGTAAAAGGAGTTAGTATAAAAAGACTTTTTGAGCTATCAAAATTTATAGAAAATCAAAATATTTTTATTCCAATCCGAGAAGGGATAAATTTTAGAGTAGAGTCTTTGAGTAAGGAGGAGCTTTTGAGAACTCTTAAAAAACGCCCCTTTACAGATGTAGATATTAAAAATATTTTTGATGAGCATACTCAAAGGCTTTTTAATGATCTTTTAAAAGAGAATTTGATTGAAGAGACTTGGGTTGGTGGAGTTAAATTTTATAAAGCTTTGATTTAGGAGAGGGGATGATATTTGATTTAATTAGAGTTTTAATTGCAGTTGATGTTGGGGTTGTTGTTTTTTGTTTTTTAGAAAATAATCAAATCTGGCTTTATAATACTCAAATTGCCTTTTTTGCAGTTTCTTTGATTGTTATTGGAAGTTTTATTGGGTATTCAAATATGGTTAAATCTCAACTTGAAAATGGGAATGTTGGGGAAGATATTTTAAAAAAGTATGAAGATAAGTTTGATTTGTATGATGAAGAGGATGAAATTAATAAAAAGAAACTTAATAAGTATAAAAAAAGAAAACTTAAATGGTATGAGGCTTTGTTGTTTTCATTTAAGGGTGGGTTTAATATCATTAGGATTTTAGGATATGTAGCTTTGATTGGAGGATTTTTGTGGCTTAGGAGTGTTGGAATTTTTGATTTTTTGAGTTTTCTTTTTGGGGTTAGTATTGTGCCAGCAGTTAGTTTAGTTTATCTTTTGATAGCTTCAAAAAAATCTTCTTAACTTCTATTTATTAATTCACTTGCTTGACTTTATATCAAGTTTTTTAATATAATTAATAAAAAAAAGGGGGGTCTTATGGGACGCATTTATGGAAGAGTTGAAAATGTTGAAGATATTAGAAGAATTAACTGCATCATAAGAGATGAAATGTTAGTTGTAGAAAATGCAGCCGAGCTTACAGATT
>JBDONU010000127.1:0-13790 GCA_039831175.1 Nautiliaceae bacterium | reverse complement strand
GAGCACCAGAAGAGTCATTAAAAATTAAAGAAAAACTTGATAAATTAATCAAAAAAGGAAGTGGAAAACTTGCATTTGGGTTTGGAGGAAATCCAAAAGATCCAAGCAACGTAAGGGGAGGCCCCGCTTTTGAAGTTATGTTTAATATTCATAATAAATTAAAAAAACTTGGAATTAGAGATAAATTTGAAATCACTTTTTTTGCGCCTATGCCACGCCCTGGTGCAAGAATGGGGGAGAGAGCTTTAAAAATAATGGATGACTGGTTTAAAAAACTTAATATTAAACAGATTAAAGGCAAAAAAATCAAAGAGTTTGTAGAAAATGGAATTATTTTTGAAGATAATTCAAAACTTGAAAGTGATTTAACAATGTTTATTCCTGCTGGAAATGGACCAACACTTTTTAAAGATACAGGACTTCCTTTGAATGAAGCTGGATTTATAAAGATTAATGAATATTGCGAGGTTATGCATAATTTTGATGAAACAAGCTCAGATAAATTCCCAATTTTTGTAATTGGAGATAGTGCGGCAATTGATGGACCAGATTGGAGAACAAAGCAAGGACATTTAGCTGAGGTTATGGCAAAGGTTGCAGCATACAATATTAAAATGATGGAAGAAGGAAAAGAAAAAAGAAAAGAATATATCTCTCATATAAATATCCTATGCTTAATGGATAGTGGAGATGGTGGAGCATTTGTTTATAGAGACAATAAAAAAGCAATCCTAATTCCACTTCCAATTATTGGACATTGGATAAAAAAAGGCTGGGGATGGTATTTTAAAAATTCAAAACTTAATTACATCCCAAGAATTCTTGGGATGTAATTAAAAACTTAAAAACTCTTTTAATTTATTACAAACTTTTGTGGCCTTGTCTTGTAAAAAAACATCTGTAATAGTATTAGTGTAATTTGAAGGTTCAATATTTATTTCAATAATTTTAGCTCCATTTCTTTTTGCAATAATAGGAAGTTCACTTGCTGGCATAATTTCACCGGTTGTGCCAATTACAATCATCACATCACAACTTTGAGAAAGAAAAAGGGACTTTTCTAACGCATCTTTTGGAATAGGTTCTTTAAAAAAGACAAAATCAGGCTTTAAAATCCCTCCACAAACAGGACAAAGTGGAGGAAGAGTAGATAAGTTAAAATCTTTTGATGGATATTTTTTCCCACAATTCATACAAATAAGTCTACTTGCAGTACCATGGAATTCAATTACATTTGAGCTACCGGCTTTTTGGTGGAGATTATCAATATTTTGAGTAATAATTCCTTTTAGAGGATAGTACTTTTCAAACCACGCAAGACAATAATGAGCGTCATTTGGTTTTATATTTTTCATATAATCATAAAAAATTTCTTTAATATATTTCCAACTTATATCAGGATGTTCAATAAAAAAATCGATATCCAAAATTTTTGGGTCATATTTACTCCAAAGTCCAGTAGGACCTCTAAAAGTTGGAATGCCACTCTCAACACTAATTCCAGCTCCGGTAAAAGCGGTAATAAATTTTGCATTTTTTATAATTTCAGTTGCTTTTTTGTAATTATTTATTTCCATTTTCTATCCTTTTTGATAATATTATACAAAAAGGAGAATGTATGCTTCAAGAACTAATCAAAAAACTAACTGAATGGGCTCTTAAAAAAGAAGAAGAAGCAGCAAAAAATTGTGCAATTCCAATTGAGGAGATTGAAAAACAACTTCAAATTCTAAGAGAAAAAAAAGAAGAGCTCCAATCAAAATGCCAAAAACAACTACAAGAAGTAGATGAATTGATCAAAAGAATAGAAAGAATTAAAGAGATAGAACTTAATAGATGTCAAGTAAAATAATCATTTGCAAAGATGTTTATTTCTTTTAAAGATCTCTTTGACCTTTTGTAGGTCTTTTTCTTTTTGATAAATATATTTTAGCATTAATTTTTGGCATTTATTATCCAAATCAACTCCAAACTCTTTAAAAAAATCTTTATAATCATTTAGCTTTTTTTTAGCAACTAAATAAAAAACTAAATGAGATAAAGATAATAAAAACAAAGCCCCAAAGAAAAAAACAATAGCAAATATTCTTATATCAAAAACATATCCCACAACCTGATAAGCAATAATTGCCAAAGCAGCAAGAGAAAAAAGAGTGGCTCCTACAAAATATCCCTTGCTTGAAGTTATTAAGAAAAGATAATTATCCATAGTTTTATCAATCTTTGAAATTGAAAAAAAGTTATAAACAGCCATTATAATCAATATAATTCCAACTAAAATAAGTCCATAATAAAGCATTAGATATTAGCTTTTTCTTTGATTATTTTCTCCATTTCATCAACAATTTCTTCAATGCTTCTTTCTCCATTTATCTTAACTAGCTTACCCTTTTCTTTGTAAAATTTTTCAATCTCTTTTAAAGGTTCAAGATAAATTTTCATTCTATTATTAAATACCTCAACATTATCATCAGCCCCTCTTGCACGCCCTAAAACTCTATCTCTTGCAACTTCTTCACTTACTACAACTTCAATAACCGCTACCAAGTCAATATCCTTATTCTCTTTTAACATCTCATCAAGTGCTCTCATCTGTTCAACACTTCTTGGAAATCCGTCAATTAAGATAATTGGCTTATTGGCTTTTTCAATTGCATTTTTAATAGTATCAATTACAATTTTAAGCGGTACAAGCTTACCATCATCAATATAGTTTTTTATCTCTCTTCCAAGTTCACTTCCACTTGCAACCTCAGCTCTTAACAAATCTCCAGTAGAATAATGCACAATAAGATCTGGATTTCTCTTTGCAATAAGTTCGGCATCAGTTGTTTTTCCACTACCAGGCGCTCCAATAATTAAAAATAACTTCTTTTGCATAGCTTCTCCTTTTATAAAATTGGACATTCAAATTTTTTAACTTTTATCTTTTTTGCCATTCCCCTACCAATAGCTATTTTTCTACCATCTACGTCAAGTTCAATCGGTCCAAAAAACGATTTATTTAAAACCTGACCAATTTGACCTTTGTGAATCCCAAGGGCAGCGAGTCTTTGTTTAAAAGTCTCACACCCTTCATCAAATCCCACAATTTTAAAAACATCTCCTTTTTTTAATTCAATAAGACTATTCATCTTTTTTTGTTTTTTTAACTCTTATATGAAGCTCTTTTAACTGCTCTTTATCAACTTCACCAGGTGCACCAGTTAAGAGACATTGAGCCTTTTGAGTTTTAGGAAATGCTATAACATCACGAATGTTGTCAGTCTTTCTCATAAGCATAATAACTCTATCAAGCCCAAGTGCAAATCCACCATGAGGAGGTGCTCCAAATTTTAGTGCATCAAGCAAAAATCCAAATTTTTCTCTTGCTTCCATTTCATCAATTCCAAGAAGTTTAAATACTTTTTCTTGAATCTCTTCTTTATGAATCCTTATACTTCCACCACCGATTTCATATCCGTTACATACTAAATCGTATGCAATTGATTGAATTTCTTCAAAATTTTCTTCATCCCAAGTATTCATATCCGGCATTGTAAATGGATGGTGAAGTGGGGTTGGATTGCCGTTTTCATCCTTTTCAAACATTGGGAAATCCACAACCCAAACAAATTCATACTTATTTTCATCAATAAGTCCCATATCTTTTGCAATTTTAGCTCTAAGTCTTCCCATATAATCAAGTACCGTTTTTTTATCCCCGGCTCCAAAAAAGATTATATCTCCAACTTGTGGGTTTAATTTATCAATCATTTTTTTTAAAGACTCTTCGCTCATAAATTTTAAAATAGGTCCTTTTAGTCCATCTTCTTTTACTTGAATATAAGCAAGTCCTTTTGCACCAAATTTCCTTACAAAGTTTTCAAGTTCTTTTAATTTTTTTCTTGAATAAAACTTATCTCCTCCTGGAACCTTTAAGGCTTTGAAACGGTTGTTTTTTTTATCTTTTGCAATTGAGTTAAAAATTTCATTATTTGAATCAACAAACTCATCAATTACATCTACCATTGCAAGTTCGTATCTTAAATCAGGTTTGTCGCTTCCGTATTTTTCCATAGCTTCATTATAGCTTATTCTTTTAATTGGAAGATTTACTTTAATACCAGCAACTTCAAAAGCCTCTTTTATCATTCCTTCAATCATCTCAATTACGTCGTCCTCTTCTACAAAGCTCATCTCAACATCAACCTGTGTAAATTCTGGCTGTCTATCAGCCCTTAGGTCTTCGTCTCTGAAACATTTTGCAATCTGATAGTATTTATCAAACCCTGCAACCATTAAAATCTGTTTGAAAAGCTGAGGTGATTGAGGAAGAGCATAAAATTCTCCTGGATAAATTCTGCTAGGTACTAGGTAATCCCTTGCACCCTCAGGCGTTGATTTTGTAAGTACGGGAGTCTCAACATCAATAAATCCATTTTTTTCAAAATAATCTCTTATAGCTTTTGTAACTTTACTTCTTAAAATAAAAGTTTCAAGAGAATTTGGGTCTCTTAAATCAAGGTATCTGTATTTAAGTCTTAACTCTTCATTTACCGATTTATCACCAATTTGAAAAGGAAGAATTTCACTTGTGTTTTCAATTTCTATTTCATCTGCTACAACCTCTATTTTACCAGTTTTTAATTTTGGATTTTCAAGTCCTTCTCCTCTTAGCCTAACTTTTCCTTTTACTTTAATAACATATTCATCTTTTACTTTCTCAGCTACTTTATGGGCTTTTTTGCTATCAGCTGGATCAGCTACTATTTGTACGATTCCACTTCTATCTCTAAGGTCAATAAAGATAACTCCTCCGTGGTCTCTGTGAGAATTTACCCACCCAACCAATTCAACTTCATCTCCAACATTCATCTCATTTAACTCGGCACAATAATGAGTTCTCATCAAATTCCTTTTTTGACGCAATTATATCAAAATAATAAACTTGATATAATTATTATAAAAAAGGATCAAATTGAAAGCAGGATTTATATTAAAACCCAAAAACACTCTCTCTTTAAAAAATACTTTTTTAAAAATAAAATCAATTTTTGAAAAAAAAGGGATTAAAGTATTAATTGATAGCGTATCGGCAAAAGCAATTGGGCTTTTGGGAGTTGAGTTTGAAGAGATGTGTAAAGAAGCTGATTTTTTAGTTGCGCTTGGAGGGGATGGAACTCTTATATCTCTTGCTAGAAGAGCGTATCAATACGACAAACCAATTTTAGGAATAAATGCTGGGAATTTAGGATTTTTAACCGATATTAATCCCGAAAACATTGAAGAATTTTTAGATAAATTTTTAAAAGGAGAATATAGAATTGATAAAAGAATGGTAATGGAGATAGAACATAATCATAAAAAACTTTACGCTTTTAATGACATTGTAATCTCAAAAGAAATAATAGCTTCAATGATAAGTATTAAAGTTGATACAAATGAAAGTTTTTTAAATACATATAGAGGTGATGGGCTTATTATCTCAACTCCAACTGGTTCAACTGCTTATAACCTTAGTGCAGGAGGACCAGTTGTCTATCCTTTGACGGAGGGGTTTATTTTAACTCCAATTTGCCCACACTCTCTAACCCAAAGACCACTTATTTTACCAAGCAATTTTGAGTTAAAAATAGAGACAAGAGATTTTGCAAAGCTTATTATTGATGGACAAGAGATTTATAATATAAAAAATCAAATTTTAGTAAAAAAAGCAAAAAAACCAGCAAAACTCATTCATAGATTAGAGAGAAATTACTTTGAAGTATTAAGAGAGAAATTAAAATGGGGAGAGGCTAAGTGATTGAGAGAGTTTATATTAAAAACCTTTTATCATTTAAAGAAGCTGAGCTTAATTTTAAAGATTCTTCATTAATTTTATTCACAGGTCCAAGTGGTGCTGGAAAGAGTGTTTTAATAAAAGGGATACTTAGTATTTTTGGAATATTTGATAGTGAAGGGGAAGTTTTAGAAGCTATTGTAAATAGAAAGATTAATTTAGAAAATATTGGAATAGTTGGAGATGAACTTATTTTTAAAAGAATTAAAAAAAACAAAGTAAGATTTTTTATCAATAATCAAGCAGTAAGCAAAAAAATAGTAAAAGAGATAAATAAAGATATTATTAGTTATCTTGGAGTAAAAGATGAGATTACAAGCAAAGAAATTTTAAAGGTTTTAGATTTAATTGGCAAAAGTGAAATTAAAGAGTTTAAAAAAGAATTTTTTGAGTTAAAGCAATTAAAAAACAGATTAAAAGAGGTTAAAGAGAAAGAAAAGATAACCAAAGAAAGAATTGAATTTATAAAATTTGAGCTTGATAAATTTTATAAATTAAATCCAAAAGAGGGAGAGTTTGAGGAGCTTTTAGAAATAAAGAAAAAAATTTCAAAAATAGAAAAAATTACTCAAAGTGCATTAAAAGCAGAAGAGATTTTTGAGTTTGAAGGAGCTGTATATCAATTTTTAAGAGAAGTTAATAAAGATGAAGAATTTTTCTCAAACGCTATGAATGAGCTTAGAGTAATTATAGAAGAAGAAAAAACCAAAATAGAAGAATTAAAAGAAATTGATATTGAAGAAGTACTAAATAGATTAAGCGAGCTTGATAGTTTAATTAAGAGATTTGGAAGTATAAAAGAAGCGATAGAATATTTTAGAAAAAAAGAAAAAGAATTATTGGAACTTGAAAATTTAAGTTTTATAAAGGAAAATTTGCAAAAAGAGATTCAAAAAAAAGAGATAGAGCTATTAAAAAAAGCAGAAAATATCTCTCAAAAAAGAAAAGAAGCCTTAAAAATTTTAAAGGCTAAGATGAACTACTTTTTAAAAAAACTTCATCTAAATGAAGCTAAAATTACTTTATCAAAAAAAGAGTTGAGTGAAGATGGAATTGATGAAATTAAGTTTAATTTAAATAATACCGATTTAAAAAACTTGTCAACAGGTGAGATGAATAGATTAAAAATGGCTTTCTTAGCTTCTTGGATAGAAAATGGAGATAAAAGAAGTCTATTTTTAGATGAAATTGATGCAAATTTAAGTGGAAAAGAGTTAAGAAGCGTAGCAGAGGTATTAAAAATCCTAAGCAGGAAATATCAGATATTTGTCATTTCCCATCACCCTCAACTTGTAGCAGTTGCAAACCAACATTTTTTAGTAACAAAAGAGAATGGAATTTCTAAAATCAAAGAGTTGGATGAAAATGAAAAGATAAAAGAGATTGCAAGAATTATAGGAGTTAGTACAGAAAAAGCAAAAGAGTATTTAAAAGAGTTGATTAAAGATTAAAAATTTTGTATAATTTCACTGCTTGCGGCGGTGGCGGAACTGGTAGACGCGCAAGATTGAGGGTCTTGTGGGCGTAAGCCCGTGGGGGTTCGAGTCCCCCCCGCCGCACCATTTAAAAAATTCATCTTTAAAATTTTAACTATCTACTACTTAACTTAAAAAATCTATCTTTGATAAATAATATCAACATATTTTGGATACTTTACTTTAAGTAAAGAAAAATCGCACTTATCCTTTTTAAAATCAATTGCTACATCGTTTCCAACCTCATCGGTATAGTAAAGTTTTTTTAAGGTTTTATCGTATACAAAGTAGATTGTAGTTGAGCTTATTTTTGTTTTATATAAATTTTTGCCAACTTTTTTTGCGTTTTTTAAAATAGTAGTTAGATTGAGTTTATCCTTTTTTTTGATTGTAACTTGCATTAAATCAGGTTCATAAATATAAACTTTATCTTTTATCCAAATAATTTTTTTCTCAGGCTTTAAATACTCCCAAACCATTTCTTTATCTTTATAAACAACTTTTCCTTCGTAATAAAGCTGAGAATTTTTAGAAGTTATTGTCTCTTTAAAGGATGCACAAAAAGTTTTTGGAATTTCAATAGCAAAAGCTAAGGTGGCTAATAGTAAAAATAAAAGCTTCATTAATAATCCTTTTAAGAGTTTATGCTATTATAACAAAAAAATTTTAAAGGCTTAGCGGTGGTAAAGAGTGTATTTAGAAAGATTTTTGGAACAAAAAACGATAGAGAGCTTAAAAAATATTTTGCAAAAGTAAAAAAAATTAACGAGCTCGAACCAAAATATGAAAAATTAAGTGATGAAGAATTAAAAGAAAAGTTTAACAAAATAAAAGAAAATATCTTAAAAGAGATTAAAAAAGGAGCTAATGAGCAAGAAACTTTAAATAAATATCTATTTGATGTATTTGCAATGGTAAGAGAAGCAAGTAAAAGAGTTTTAGGAATGAGACATTATGATGTACAACTTGTAGGTGGAATGGTGCTTCATGATGGAAAAATTGCTGAGATGAAGACAGGAGAGGGTAAGACGCTTGTAGCAACTTTGCCAGTGGTTTTAAATGCAATTTTAGGCAAAGGAGTACATGTTGTAACTGTTAATGATTATCTTGCAAAAAGAGATGCAACTCAAATGGGAGAGCTTTATAAATTTTTTGGATTATCAACAGGAATAGTTGTAAGTGGAATGGATGAGAGGGAGAAAAAAAAGGCATATGAAGCAGATATAACATATGGAACAAATTCAGAGTTTGGATTTGATTATTTAAGAGATAATATGGTATTTGACATAAACGATAAAGTCCAAAGAGGTCACTATTTTGCAATTATTGATGAAGTTGATAGTATTTTAATTGATGAAGCAAGAACGCCCTTAATTATTTCAGGACCTGCAAATAAAAGAGTTGAAGACTATATAAAAGCTGATAAAGTAGCAAAAGCGCTTGAAGCTGGTAAGCACTTTACTATCGATGAAAAAGATAGAGTTGTGTTATTAACAGAAGAGGGAATCAAAAAAGCAGAAGAGTTATTTAGCGTTGAGAATCTATACACCCCAGAAAACGCAATCTTAGCTCACCATCTTGACCAAGCTTTAAAAGCTAATTATCTTTTTAAGGAAGGGAAAGATTATATTGTAAGGAAAGGGGAAGTATTAATTATTGATGAATTTACAGGAAGGATAAGTGAGGGGAGAAGATTTAGTGAAGGGCTTCATCAAGCCTTAGAAGCAAAAGAGGGGGTAGAGATTCAAGAAGAGTCTCAAACTTTTGCAGAAACTACTTATCAAAATTATTTTAGACTCTATGAAAAACTTGCTGGAATGACTGGTACTGCCCAAACCGAGGCGACTGAATTTTTAGAGATTTATGGGCTTGAAGTTATTTCAATTCCAACTAATAAACCAATTGCAAGAAAAGATTTAAACGACTTAGTTTACAAAACAGAAGAGGAAAAATTTGAAGCGGTTGTTAAAAAGGTTAAGGAACTTCATGAAAAAGGTCAACCAGTATTAATTGGAACTACAAGCGTTAGTAAGAGTGAATATCTAAGCAAACTTTTAAAAAAAGCGAATATCCCTCATAATGTCTTAAACGCAAAGCATCACGAAAAAGAAGCAGAAATTATTGCAAGAGCTGGACAAAAAGGAGCAGTAACTGTTGCTACGAATATGGCTGGAAGAGGGGTTGATATCAAAATTGATGATGAAGTAAGAGAACTTGGAGGGCTTTATATAATAGGGACAGAAAGACATGAGAGTAGAAGAATAGATAACCAGTTAAGAGGACGCTCAGGTCGTCAAGGAGACCCAGGGGTTAGTCAATTTTATCTCTCTCTTGAAGATGATTTATTAAGAATTTTTGGAAGTGATAGAATTAAAAATATTATGGATAGACTTGGAATTGAAAGAGGAGAGCATATTGACTCTAAACTTGTAACACGCGCAATTGAGAATGCACAAAAAAAAGTTGAAACTATGCATTTTGAAGCAAGAAAGCATATTTTAAAATATGATGATGTTGCAAACGAGCAAAGAAAAGTAATTTATAAATTCCGCGATCAACTCTTAAATCCAAAATTTGATATTGAGAGTAAAGTTGATGAGATATTAGAAGAATTTGTAGAGTATCTTTTAAATATGAGCTTAGATATCCAAGAAGTTGACAAAGAAAAATTAAAAGCTATTCTTAAAGAGTATACAGGGCTTGATTTTAGTAAAGAAGAGTTAGAAAAAGAGAATTTAAAAGAGTATTTGATTAAAAAATTAAAAGAGAATTTAGAAAGCAAATTTAAAGAAGTTGATAAGAGCGAAAAAAACAGAATTTTAAGACAAGTTATGCTTGGAGTTTTGGATGAGGCTTGGAGGGATCATCTGTATATGATGGATATTTTAAAAACAGGGATTGGGCTTAGAGGTTACAATCAAAAAGATCCATTGGTTGAATATAAAAAAGAGGCATTTAATTTATTTGAGGAGTTAATTGATAGAATCAAAATTGAGAGTATGAAAATTATGCAAAATTTACAAATTGAAATCCAGCCTCCAATTGATCCAGATATTGAAGAGTTTATAAAAGCAATTGAAGGAAGAAGAGTTGAAGATATTTTGAGTAACATAAAAGTGCCACAAGAGATGCAAGATAAAAGCGTAGATGAGATTTTTGAGGATTTAGAAGCTAAAACAAAAAGACTTCAAGCTGAGTTTGAAGCAAAACAAAAAAAAGCAAAAAGAAATGAGCCATGCCCTTGTGGAAGCGGTAAAAAATATAAAGATTGCTGCGGGAAAAGCCCAAAGTTTTAGCAAATGAATAAAAAATTTGTAAACTTTATAATAAAAAGGTATTTAAGGTTTGATAAAAAGCATCCATTTATCTATGTAAGCTTTATTTTAGCCTTCCTTGGCATAATGGTTGGAGTGGCTACTTTAATAATTGCTATGGGAATAATGAATGGAATGGATAAGGAATTTGAGAAGAAGTTAAAAGTTATGAATTATCCAATCACCATCTATTCTTCTTTAGCCAAAGTTGATGATGCAACAATTAAACTATTAAAAAAACATTTTCCAAATTTTAGATATTCTCCTTATATCCAAACCAGTGCAATTATTCAAAAAAATGGACTAAATGGGGTATTACTTTATGGGGTTTATTTTGATAAAGAGGCTAAAATAAACTATGTTTTTAAAAATGCAATAAAAGAGCTTGATAAAATAGGGCTTTTTGATGTGGTAGTTGGCAATAGATTAGGAGAAGATGTTGGGATTAGGAGGAACGAGAAGGTTATTATGATTTTTTCAAAATTCACTCCAATAGGCTTTGGAGTAAGCCCCATTTTAAAAAAGGTAAAAGTTGTTGGTTTTTTTAATAGTGGGCTTATTGCGTATGATAAAGGAATTGCTTATATGAATATAGAAGGGCTAAAAAGAATTCTTCATCAAAATTACTATACAGGTGTGCATATATGGACCCCAAATCCTTTTGAAGATATAAAAAAGATAAAAAAAATCCTCCCATCAGGGCTTGGAATTGTTGGATGGTGGCAGCAAAACGGAAATTTTTTTGCCGCCCTTAAAATGGAAAAGAGGGCTTTGTTTTTGGTGTTAATGCTTATAGTAATAGTCGCTTCTTTAAATATTATAAGCTCGCTTTTAATGATGATTATGAGCAAAAGAAAAGAGATAGCTTTAATGCTAAGTCTTGGAGCTACTAAAAAAGAGATTAAATCAATTTTTCTAAGACTTGGTTTGATTATTGGAGTTGCTGGGATTTTGAGTGGAGCAATTTTAGGAGGAATTGGGATTTGGGCGTTAAAGACTTTTGATTTTATAAAACTTCCAGCAGATGTTTATGGAGTTAGTAAATTACCGGTTGATTTAAGCTTTGTTGATTTTTGGATGATAATTTTTGGAGCGTTTATTATTGTAGTTTTATCCTCCTTGTATCCAGCAATAAAAGCAAGTAAAACTGATGTTTTAGAGACTTTGAGATATGAATAAATTTGATATACTTTCACAAAAAAGGATAAAGAATGCAAGGTGCAATGACCGCACTTATTACGCCATTTAAAAACGGTAAAGTTGATGAAGAGACTTATGAAAAGCTTATAAAAAGACAAATTGAAAATAATATTGACTGGGTTGTTCCGGTTGGAACAACAGGTGAGAGTGCAACTCTAACTCATAATGAGCATAAAAGGTGCATAGAAATTGCCGTTGAAGTTTGTAAAGAAAGTAATACCAAAGTCTTAGCCGGAGCAGGAAGTAACTCAACTTATGAAGCAATAGATTTGGCAAAATTTGCAGAAGAAAAAGGAGCTGACGCAATTCTCTCAGTTGCTCCATATTATAATAAACCGACTCAAAAAGGTATATACGAGCACTATAAAGCCCTTGCAAACTCTATTGAGATTCCAGTAGTTTTATATAATGTGCCTGGTAGAACTTGTAGCGTAATTGAGGTAGAAACAGCTATAAAACTTTTTAACGAAATTGAAAATATTGTAGCAATTAAAGAAGCAAGCGGTAAGGTTGAAAATGTTGTAGCTTTATGTGCAAAAAGCGGAATTAGTGTAATAAGTGGAGATGATGCAATAAATTATCCAATTATTGCAAGCGGAGGAAAAGGAACGATTTCAGTAAGTGCAAATCTTTTACCAAAAAAAATTGCAAAATTAGTTAATGCAGCTTTAAAGGGGGATTTTTTAACTTCAAAAGAGATAAACGAAGAACTTTATGACTTAAACAAAGTCTTATTTATTGAGAGTAATCCAATACCTATTAAATTTGCAATGTATGAAGCAGGTCTTATCCCATCACTTGAATATAGACTTCCACTAACTTCTCCAAGTAAAGAAAATCAGGAGAAAATTAAACAAGTTTTAAAAAAATATTTATAAAGGAAATTTATGAAAGGTAAAACATTAGTAATAAGTGGGGCTACAAGAGGTATTGGAAAAGCTATAGCTGAGCGTTTTGCAAAAGAGGGGGTTAACATAGCTTTTACTTACAATTCAAATGAAGAACTTGCTAAAAGTTTAGAAAAAGAGTGGCAAGAAAAATATAATAATATAAAAGCAAAAGCTTATAAATTAAATATTCTTGAACCTGAAATGTATAAAGACCTATTCAAAGAAATAGATAAAGATTTTGATAGGGTAGATTTTTTTGTATCAAATGCTATTATTAGTGGAAGAGCAGTAGTTGGAGGATTTGGTCCTTTTATGAGATTAAAGCCAAAAGGACTTTGTAATATATTTACTGCGACTGTATCTGCTTTTGTAGTAGGAGCTCAAGAAGCTGCAAAAAGAATGGAAAAAGTAGGTGGTGGTAGCATTATAACTCTTAGTTCAACTGGTAATCTTGTATATACTCCAAATTATACAGGTCATGGAGCAAGTAAAGCTGCTGTTGAGACGGTTGTAAAATATGCAGCGTGTGAGCTTGGAAGTAAGGGAATTAGAGTAAATGCTGTAAGTGGTGGACCTATTGATACAGATGCACTAAAAGCATTTCCAAATTATGAAGAAGTTAAGGCTGAGGTTGAGAAAAGAAGCCCACTTAATAGAATGGGAATGCCAGAAGATATTGCTGGGATTTGTTACTTTTTATGTACAGATGAAGCAAGTTGGATTACAGGTCAAACTTTTATAGTAGATGGTGGTACTACTTTTGGATGTAAGGAATAGGCTTGGTAACAACAAAAGATGATATTAAGTTTTATAGATATCAAAAATGGCAAAAAAGATTAAAGAATGTCCCTAATATTTTGGCGTTTTTAAGGATTTTGCTTGCTTTTTTGATGTATCTATTTTTAGTAAATAGAGAGCTTTTTCCTTTTCATCCTTCTTGGCTTGATTATTTTGCGGCACTTATTTTTGTAATAGCTTCTATTACCGATTTTTTTGATGGATTTATCGCAAGAAACTTTGAAGCATCAAGCAAACTTGGAGAAATCCTTGACCCGTTGGCTGATAAAATGCTGACACTTGGAGCTTTTCT
>JBDONU010000048.1:0-13939 GCA_039831175.1 Nautiliaceae bacterium | reverse complement strand
TCTTCTTTTTTCATAAGTTTTTGCTATCTCTTTTGGCAGGTAAGAATACTCTTTAAGTGCAACCGTTGCAGCTACCTGGATTGGAGTAAACATTCCATAATCAATCCACGATTTATACTTTTGCAAAGCTCCAATTAAAGTAGGGTTTCCTACCATAAAGCCAACTCTCCATCCGGCCATATTGTAGCTTTTAGATAAAGTAAAACTCTCAACTGCTACCTCTTTTGCTCCTTTTGCTTCAAAAATACTTGGGGTTTTGTATCCATCAAATACAATATCAGCATATGCAATATCGCTTATTATATAAAGCCCTTCTTCTTTTGCAAAATCAACCGCTTTTTGATAAAATTCTTTGCTTACAGTCACCGTTGTTGGGTTGTGAGGAAAATTTAGGACTAAAAATTTGGGTTTTGGAACTGATTCAATTATTGCTTGTTTTAGCTGCTCAAAAAATTCATTTTCATTAAGTTCAAAGTTTTCATTATAAGTTAATTTTACTTTTCTAACGCTTGCACCAGCCAACATAAAAGCGTATGAGTGGATAGGGTAGGTTGGGTCTGGGACGATTGCCACATCACCTACGTTTGTAATTGCCTGAGTTAAATGAACATATCCTTCTTTACTTCCCATAGTAACAACTGCCTCAGTTTCTGGGTCAAAAGTTACTGAGTATCTTCTGGCATACCAATTACAAATTGCCTCTCTTAATTTATAAATTCCTTTACTTACTGAATATCTGTGGTTTTTTGGTTTTTGTGCAGCTTCGATTAGTTTATCTACAATTGGTTTTGGAGTAGGACCATCCGGATTTCCCATTGAAAAATCTATTATATCTTCTCCGGCTCTTCTTGCTTGCATTTTTAAATCGTTTATTACCGCAAAAATATAATTAGGAAGTCTCTCTATTCTCTCAAAGTGGTTCATTTTAATCCTTTTACAAAAATTCCTCTTTTGATATTTTCTTTTGTGAAATTATCGCTTATTTTTATGTATTTGCATAGGGAAGGGATGGAAATTGTAATACTTTTTTTAACATCGTTATCTTCAATTGTTGAAATTACATTTAGATTTTTGTCGAAAAAGATGATGTATGGATGGAAATAATCAAATCTTGATGATTTAATTTTAAGTTTTTTAAATCCATTTGGATTTATCCAGTAATTTCCTTTTGGATTTGAGAGTGCTTGGGTTGTAGGAGTTAAGGGAGTTGCGTTTATTTTTTCGTTTTGGCAGTCTATTGTATAAATAAAGTTATCGTCTTTTTTAATATCTATTACTTTGCATCCAAAATCTTGTAATCTTTTCATAAAATTTAGAGGGTCAATATAATGAGTTGATTTCATTTCAATTGTAATTGAATAGTTACCATATGTGTTTACTTTTTTGGGATAAAAGTAGTAATATCCAAGTCTATCTAGGGTTTTATAAAGAGTGTGGGTGTTAAAAATTGGGTTGTTATTTTTGAATATGAAAGTTGGGGTTATTGTTTGTGGACTTTGGAAAAAAAGGTCTATTAATCCATTTTCTTCTAAAATTGTTATTATCTCTTCAAGCGTGGAATTTTGGTCTTTGAAGGTTGATTGGATTAATTCTTTGTAAGTTGCGTATTTTTCTTCTCCTATTATGTTTTTGATAGTAGTAAAAACATCTCCAAAAGATAAGGAGATAATAAGAAGCAAAAATGCTATTTTTTTCATTCTAAACCTTTATTTGATGGTATATTTTCCGTTTTTTAAGATAACTTCTCCTATTAAGTCTTTGTTTAGGTTAATAACTTTATCGTTGTAATATATTTTTGCTTTTGCAAATCCAAATTGGATATCATAATCTCCATATGGCAATGTTAGAGGCTTATCTGTAATAATAAATTTAGACTCATTTGTTTTTAAGTTTATAATTTTTATCCAAGTTTTCATTAAAGGGACTATTTTTATTGGTTTGTTTTGGGTTATAGGTTTTGGGGTGGTCTTTTGGGGTTGTTTTACTTCTTTGTTTTTTTGTTTAGTTTTTTGAGGTTGAATTGTTTCTTTTATTGGTTTTTGAGTTATTTTTTGTTTTTGAGTTATTTTAGTTATTTCTTGTTGTGGCTTTAATTTTTCTTTTTGGGTTGGAGTTTGTTTATTTGGTTTTTTTTGGATATTTTTTTTAATTTGTCTATTTTCAGTCTCTTTTTTTTGTTTAGTTTCTTTTTTGATTTTATTCTGTTTAAGTGTAGTTTTGTTTTGATTGGTTTGAGGTTGTTTATTAGGTTGATTTTCTTGTTGAGATTTTATTAGTTCTTTTTGATGTAGATTAAAGATTTGAGGGGGAGTTATATTTTTTTCTTTTTTTGTTTCTTTTGTAGTTTTGGTATTTGTTAAGTTATTATCTGTTAAGTTAGTCTTTTTGTTTGCTTTTTTTGAGGTATTTATTGGAGTTTCTTGGTAAATTGGTTTTGTTGATTGAGTGGTATTTGATTGCTTGGGTTTTTGAAGGATATAGAGTATTCCACCTCCTATTATCAAAGCTACTACTGCAAGGATTTTAAAATAGATATTTTTATTCTCTTGAATCTCTTCTTTTAGCTCTTCTTGTTTTGGAGTTTTTGATTTGTAATATTCTTCATATTCCTTCATAACATCATCTAACAAAGACACTTTAAATTCTCTTTCAATTAATCTAATAAAACCTTTTAGTTTTACTTTATTTAACTTATCAAACTCTCTATTTTTTATATAATTTAGAGAAATTGGAGAGATTTTTGTTCTTTTTGATATTTCATCAACAGAATATTTTTTAAAAAATTGATCTAATTTAGCACTCATTGACAATCCTATCTATTAAAATTCCAGCTGCAACTGATACATTTAGTGAGTTAAAATCTCTTTTCATTTCAATTGTAATTATCTCATCAAGTTTTTCTTTTACTCTTTTACTAAGTCCTTCCCCTTCATTTCCCATAATTAGGGCAATTTTTTCTTTTTTTGAAGGGCGGCATTTACCTTCAAGGTCAGCTCCTACTATGTGATATCCTTTTGTTTTTAAGATATTTATAAGTTCAAGAATATTTTTATGTATAATAATTCTCATATCAAGAGCTGCTCCTGCACTTGTACGTATGACTCTATCCCATTTTAGTTCTTTAATTCCGGTTAATACAATTAAATCAACTCCAAGTGCATATGCACTTCTAATAATTGCTCCGATATTTCCCATGTCTGTTACATTCTCTAAAACTAATATAAAATTCCCACTAATATCCCACTCTTGTGATGTAAAGTTTATTTTTGCAAAAAAGCCTTGATGGTTTTGGTTTTTGCTTAATTTTTGGGCTGTTTTATTATCAATGAATTTTATTTTGAAATTTTTAAACTTTTTAAGTTCATCTTTACTTAGCTTTTTTGCAATTAAAATTTCTTCAACAATTTTAGGGTGTTTTTTAATTATGTATTCAATTACTCTTTTTCCATAAACTATCATAAGTAGTATTTTATCAAAAAAAGTTTCAATTAAAAGTTAATTTTTATTTTTCTTGGAGTTCTTTGTATATTTCTTTTGCTGATTTATCGCTAATTTTTGCAAGAAGCTTTGACTTTTCTTTTAAAGGAAGTGGTAAATTTAAAATATCTTCATAGCTTAAATTTAATTTATTTTCTTTTTTTGCTTTATCAATTACAACAACCCACTCCCCTTTTGTATTTTCAGGTTCTATATCTTTTACTTTTCCTTTTATAAAAGTTTCATGAATTTTGCTTATCTCTTTTGCCAAAAATATTTCTCTGTTTGGAATAAGTTTTTTTAATTCGTTTATTAATTTTTCAATCCTATGGGGACTTTCATAAAGAATTGATACTTTTTTTGAGTTTATAACTTCTTTTAGCTTATTTTCTCTCTCTTTTCCTTTGTGTGGCAAAAATCCAACAAAACAAAACTCTCCTTCAAATCCACTTGCTACGAATGCGGTAAGTGCAGCGTTTGCTCCTGGTATTACGCTATATGGGATGTTGTTTTGCTGAGCAAATTGAATGAGTTTGCTTCCAGGGTCACTAATTCCTGGCATTCCAGCATCGCTTACATATACGCATTTTTTAGTTATAAGTTCATTTTTATCAATATTTTTGATAACTTTATCTTCATTATGAGAATGCATAGAGATAAATTTTTTATTAAGAGGAATATTTAAGAGATTTAGGAGTTTTTTGGTAACTCTTGTATCTTCACAAAAAATTACTTCTGCTTCGTTTAGGGCTAAAAGAGCCCTTTTAGAGATGTCGTCTAAATTGCCAATTGGAGTTGGAACAAATAAAAGCAATTACGCAAGTCCGTATTTTTTCTTAAATTTATCTACTTTACCACCAACATTTAAGTTTCTCTCTTTACCTGTATAAAACGGATGGCATTTGTCACAAACTTCAATTCTAAGAGTTGGTCTATCTGAGAATACAACAAAGCTATGTCCGCAAGTGCAAGTTACTTGGCATTCCATAATTTCTGGATGAATTCCTTTTTTCATTATTAATCCTTTTGTAGCTTTTTTGAGTTTGAAATTTTACTTTCTTTTTCTTAAATATTGCTTAATTTAAGTTTTTTTTAAGGATAGAGGATGTTTAATAGAAGTGATTGTCACTATTTTTGTAAAAGAAGCAAGAGAATTAAGCTCTTGGTCTTGCTTCATTTACTCTAAGTCTTCTTCCTTGAAACTCTCTTCCATTAAGTTCTTCAATTGCACTCTCAGCTCCGCTTTCCATATCTATAAATCCAAAACCTTTGCTTCTTCCTGTTTCTCTATCTATAATGATTTTTGCTGATAAAACTTCTCCATATTGAGAAAAAAGTTCTTTTAGCTCATCAGCAGTTGCGTTATAGTTAATGTTTCCTACATAAATCGTTTTCATCTGTTTTCCTAAAAATTAATTTGCATTGGTATTATATCCATAAAATTCAAAAAAAGCAAATAAAATGGTAAAATTTTATAAAAAGGGGAAAAATGAGTATAAAAAAGCATTATGTAGAATTTAGAAATGCGTTAAGTAAAAGTGATGTCCAAAAAGCAACTGAGGAGTTTGAAAAAGCTTTTAATGAAGCTTTTATTTTATATCAACACAAACTTACAAACAACGAAAAATTTAATCTTAGCGATGAAGAGGAGCTTTTTGCGGTTGTAACTCTTTTTGATAATATGATAGGCTTTTATAAAGAGGGGATGATTGATGAGGGGGTTGCGTTTGCTGAGTCTATGGTTGAGCTTGTGGATTCTCCTAAATTAAAGGAGATGTTCAAAGGCTTTTCTCTTGGAATGCAAGCTGGAATTCCTCTTGATGAATTTATGAGGGAGTATGTTGATTTGAGCAGAGTTGATGAAGAATATCCTCAATTTTTATGCAACTTTAAAGAGAAGATAAAAGAGCTTATTCAAGAGTAGTTAGTGAAGTTTTTATTCTTGTATCAATTTGTAAGATAAATCCAAAAGGTGTTTTTAGTTGAAGTATTACTCTTTTGTTACCTGGGTTTTTAGTTAGGAGATTATAAATTTGAATGAGTTCTTCTTCATAATTTTTTGAGAGGGTTTTTGTTAGGATTATACTCTCTTCTTTAATTGCTCCTTTTTCGCTTTTTGCTTCTTCTAGGGTTAAAATTTTTCTTGCACTAAGCCTTATAAATTCTCCGTTTTTATCAACAAATGCTTTAATGGCAATTGGACTCTCTTTTAGGGCTTCAAGTTTTTCTAAATCTCTAAATACCATGATGCTAATTTTGCCGTGATAATCCATAAGAGTTATAATTGCAAATTTATTGCCTTTTTTTGAGATTTTGTATTGAATTTTGTCAATTTTTCCAACAAATAGTGCTTCTTTTCCGATTAAACTTTCTAAATCGCTTGATAGGTTATAGTTTAGTTTTTCAATTTCTTCTTTATAAGGGTCAAGCGGATGAGCTGATACATAAAATCCAAGAGTTTGAAACTCTTTTTCTAAGAGCGTTTGGGTATCAAACTCTTCAAAAGGCATAATTTTAAGCTTTTCTTTTATCTCCTCTTCATCGGCAATTGTAGCAAACAAAGAGTTTTTATGCTTTATTGCGTTTTTCCTCTCTTCTACTCTTCTTTTAAAGTCAAGCATTGCTTCTAAGTTGTTAAGGAGAGTTTTTCTATTATATTCAAAGCTATCAAGAGCTCCTGCTTTTATTAATTGTTCTAAAACTTTTTTGTTTACTTTGCTTGTATCAATTTTTAAGATAAAATCTTCTAAATCTTTAAACGGTCTATTTTGAATAATAGATTCAATTGCTTTATTTCCAACTCCTTTAATTGCACTAAGCCCAAATAAAATTTTATTATCAAGTGGAGTAAATTCTGCATTTGATTTTTGAATATCTGGTGGTAAAATCTCAATTCCAAGTGATTTGGCTTCATCAATATATTTTGCGATTTTGTCTGTGTTATCAGCATCGTATGTAAGAAGAGAAGCAAAAAATTCAGTTGGATAGTAGGTTTTTAAATAAGCTGTTTGATATGTAATCATAGCATAAGCGGCTGAGTGAGATTTGTTAAATCCATATCCTGCAAATTTTTCAATTAAATTAAAAAGAGCTTTTGCATTCTCATACGAAAATCCCCTCTCACTTGCTCTTTTTGCAAACTCTTGGGCATATTTTGCCATAAGGTCGGCTTTTTTCTTACCCATAGCTCTTCTTATAATATCAGCTTCACCTAAGCTAAATCCTCCAATTGCTTGGACTATTTGCATAACTTGTTCTTGATATACAATTACTCCATAAGTTGGTTCTAAGATAGGTTTTAGCACTTCTTCAAATTCTTCATAAAAGTAGCTAATTGGTTTTCTTCCGTGTTTTCTTTCAATATAATCATCAAGCATTCCAGCATCCATAGGACCTGGGCGATAGAGTGCGAGCATAGCGATAATGTCTTCAAAATTTGTAGGCTTTAATCTTTTTGCTAAATCTCTCATTCCATCTGATTCAATTTGGAAAAGTCCAAGGGTTTTTCCGCTTTGAATTAATTCAAAAACTTTTTTATCATCAAGGGTTAAATCATCAATATTTATTTCTTTGTTTTTGTTGGATTTTATAAATTTAACTGCTTTATCAATTACTGAGAGGGTTTTTAATCCAAGAAAGTCAAATTTAATTAAATCAACTGGTTCAAGATAGTTTAAAGAGTATTGGGTAGTGTGGAAATTATCTTTTTGATGTTGTTTGTATAGTGGTGATTTTTCCCAAAGTTTTGTATCGCTTATTACAACTCCTGCTGCGTGTTTTCCTGTGTTTCTTTTTATCCCTTCAAGCGCCTCCCCAAAAGAGTAAAGTCTCTTATAAAGGGGGTCCTCTTTTATTATTTGATTAATTTTTTCTTCAATCTCTTTTGCTTCATTTAGAGTGATTCCAAGTTTATCTGGGATTAATTTTACAAATCTATCAGCTTCACTATAATCAATTCCAAAAATTCTTGCAACATCTCTTAATACTCCTTTTGCAAGTAATGAACCAAAGGTAATAACTTGGGCTACATTTTCGTTTCCATATTTTTGTTGCACATACTCAATAACTTCGTCTCTTCTGTCTTGGCAAAAATCTACATCAATGTCTGGCATAGAAACCCTCTGTGGGTTTAAAAACCTCTCAAACAAAAGCCCATATTTTATTGGGTCAATGTTTGTAATTTCAAGTGCATATGCTACTAAACTCCCAGCAGCACTACCCCTCCCAGGACCAACTGGGATGGGATTTCCATCTCCTCTTAAATGGCGGCTTGGGTCTTTTGCGTAGTTGATAAAATCCCATACGATAAGCATATATCCTGGGAATTTCATTTTTTTAATAATATCAATTTCATACTCTAATCTTTTTTTATACCTATCGTGGAGATCTTGTGGGATTTTTTTTAGTCTTTTTTTAAGTCCTTCTTTACATTTATATTCAAAGTATTCAACATCATTTGTAATATCAAGCCCCTCCGCTTTTGCATATTCTTTTGTAAATTTAAAAGTTGGAGGAGTTGGGTTATTTAGAGGGATTTGTATATCTATATTTTCAAATAAGCTTTTATTATTTTCTAAGGCTTCTTTTACATCTTTGAAAATTTCTTCATACTCTTCTTTGCTTTTTAGGTAGTATTCTCCTATGTCAAACTCTCTGTGGATATCGTCAAATTGTTTATTCTCTTCAATACATTCAAGTGCGTCTTTGTAGATATAATCCAGTTTATTAAGATAGTAAATATTGCTTGAAGCAATTAAAGGGGCATTGCACTCTTTGCTAAGTTTTATTAAATCGTTTTCAATTAAGCTCTCTTTAAAATTATCTCTTCTAAGTTCTAGGTAAAGTTCTTTTAGATCTTTTTTAAAAGTATTTAAAATCTCTTTTGCTCTTTCATATCCAGCCGCTCCTTTTAAAATATTTTTTTCATCTGTAATATTTAAGTGAAATCCAATCTCACTCTCTAACATTGGCAAGATAATTGCAATATTGTCTTGATTTTTTATAAGTTCTTCATAAGGTAAAATTGGTTTTTCGTTTTCCATGTGATAAAGATAGCTTATTGAGCTTAGATACATTAAATTTTTGTATCCTTGGTAATTTTTAGCAGTTAAAATCACTCTGTGAGTTGAATTATCCCTTTTTAGCCAAATCTCTGTTGAAATTATTGGCTTAATCTCTTCTTTTTTGCAACTCTCATAAAATTCAATTGCACTAAACATATTATCAAGCTCGCAAATTCCAAGACTTTTATACCCAAGCTCTTTTGCCTTTTTTATAAGGTCTCTAATTTTTAAAGGAGAGCGAAGTAAAGAATAATCGCTATGGATATGAAAAGGTATCACACTTATCCTTTTTTGTGAAATTGTAACTAAAAAAGAGTAGTTTTAGGTTTATGTTTGCCTGTAAACTCCCCTTTTGCTTTTCTCTCTTTAAAGGTTTTTTTTACTTTATGTTTTTTTAGCTCTTCTTCTATTTTTGGTAGCTCTTTTTGATAGTTTTTTAGTCTCTCTTTTGCAAATTCAGCATACTCTTTTACTTTTTCAATTCCAATGTAGTTGTGATTTAGGGCTTTTGCTGCTACAAGGGTTGTACCGCTTCCGGCAAATGGGTCAAGTATTATTTTATTTTTTTCTTCATCAAAGATAGAGTAAATTATTCTGGTTGGAATTTCTATTGGAAAAGGGGCTGGGTGGGGATTGTTTTTTTCTGGTGGAATTCTCCAAATTGAAGTTAAGAGAGCATGTTTTGATAAAAGCTCATCTCCTATTAAATCTTTTTTACTTCTTGGTTTATAAAGCCAGTATATTCTCTCTTCTACTTGCCAAAATCTCCATCCTCTTATATTAGCTGCAATTCCTCTATCCCAAATTATCTCTTGACGAACGTGCCAGTTTGATTTGTTAATCCACTCCATTGGATGTAGCATAATACCTCTCTCCCAGCGAATTTTGTGATTATAAAAAAAACTACCTCCTGGCTTTATTACTCTATATACTTCGTTTAAAACTTCTATTTGCCATTTTTGATACTCCTCTTCTTTCATTTTATCACTTATTCCTTTGTATTTTACATTTTCAACAAGCCACCCTTTTTTATTTTCACCTTTGTTATAAGGAGGGGAAGTAATTGCTAAGTCTATGCTGTTATCAGGAAATGATTTTAAAATCTCTAAAACATCGCCAATGTAGATTTTATTTAACTCCATCTTCTTCCTTTAAAATGTTAAAGAGTTCTTTGGTTAGATATTTTTGATAATTTTCTAAACTCTCCTTTTTAAAAACGATTTTTGGATTGTCGTTTTTGTAGTGTTTGAGGCTAAAAGAGAGGCTTCTTAAATATTCTCCTTTTTTATCTCCATTTGGAAATCTTTTTTTTAGTTTTTCTTCTAAGTGTGAAAGGAAATTTTTGCTATTAAAAGGAAATTCTATAATGTAAATTAACTCTCCGTCTATAAATCCGCTTATTAACATATTAAGGTTAGCTTTTTTATCTTTTTCAAATCTTTCCCAAGTATAGTCTGTAAAGTTGCCTCCTCCATTTAATTTTTTGCTTGATTTTGAAGAGATGTTTTTGGGTTTTACTTCACAATAGATTGGTTTTTTGTAGCTTGATTGTTTGTATCCGTTATAACCTATTTTATCTTCTAAATGAGAATATCTAGCAATAGATGTTGTTAGAAATTCTCTAAGAGTTGAAGAGTTTTTATCATTGATATACATTGTAATTAAATCGCTTAGCATTCCAATGAGGTTATCTTTTGACTTATCAAGCAAGTAGGAGTGAAATTCTTTATGAGAGAGGGAGTATTTTTTGATTGCTTCTTGGAGTTCTTTATTCAAGGATAATCCTTTTTTGTGAAATTTTACTATAATTTCAATAAAAAGGGCTAAAAATGAAGTTCATTGGGACTCGCGGGAGTGAAGGTGAGAAGAAGTTTAGTGAAGTTATCTTAAATCCAGCAGCACCAAATGGAGGGCTTTATGTTCCAAAAAAGCTTCCAAAAATTGATGAGAGGTTTTTAATTAGGTTTTTAAGCGATAATGAAAAGAAGAGTTATAAATCTCTTGCAAAAGGAATTTTGGGGCTTTTTAAAATTGATATTGATAAAGATTTGATTAATAAGGCTCTTTATACCTATCTTAGAAATTTTGATGATGATGAGGTTGTGCCGGTTATTAAAGTAAAAAGTGATTTGAGTGTGGCTGAGCTTTGGCATGGACCAACGAGGGCTTTTAAGGATATGGCACTTCAACCTTTTGGGGTGATTTTGTCTGAGCTTGCAAAAAAAAGGAGTGAAAAGTATCTTATTATGGCTGCAACTTCTGGGGATACTGGACCGGCTACTTTAAAAACTTTTGAGAATAAAGAGAATATCAAGGTAGTTTGTATCTATCCTCATGATGGTACCAGTGAGGTTCAAAAACTTCAAATGGTTACAACTACTGCCAAAAATGAAAAAGTGCTTGGAATTTTGGGAGATTTTGACGATGCTCAAAGCGCACTTAAAAATCTTTTAAAAGATGAAGATTTTAAAAAAAGTCTTAGTGACGCTGGATTAAAACTCTCAGCAGCAAACAGCGTAAACTTTGGAAGGATTATATTTCAGATAATTTACCATTTTTGGAGCTATTTAAAGTTGGTTGAGAATGGTGAGATTAATTTAGGCGATAAGATTGATTTAATTATTCCAAGTGGAAACTTTGGAAATGCCCTTGGGGCTTATTATGCAAAAAAAATGGGACTTTTTGTTGGTAAGATTATTATTGCCTCAAACAAAAACAATGTCCTTTATGAGATGATAAAGTTTGGAAGGTATGATTTAAGGGATAAAAGGCTTATAAAGACAATCTCTCCGGCTATGGATATTTTAAAATCAAGCAATGTTGAGAGGATGCTTTTTGATAAGTTTGGAGAAGAAAGGACAAAAGAGTTAATGGAGAATTTGGAGAGGGATGGATATTTTATATTAACTACTGATGAGCTTAAAGAGATTCAAAAAGATTTTGATGCTGATTTTGCAACGGATGGGGAGTGTGAGGAGATTATAAGAAGGTATGCTAATAAAGAGAATTATCTGATGGATCCACACACAGCTACGGCTATAAAAGCTTATGAAAATTTAAAAGAGAAGAACAAAATTAAAAATTATGTTGTGGCTTACTCCACGGCTGAGTGGACAAAATTTGCCCCAAGTATTTATTATGCGTTAACTGGTGAGGATGTTGAGAGAGAAATTGCAGAAAATGAAGAGGTTACAATCTCAGATAAGGATGCAATTGCTTATATTGAGACTCATTATAATGTAAAGGCTCCTGATGTTATAAGAGAGCTTTTTGAAAAAGAGATTGTTAATGAAAATATAATAAGCAAAAATGCAATAAAAGAAGAGATTTTAAAATTTATTAAGGAATAGTTGTGCTAGCAGTTGTTGGAGTTTATATTTTTATTTTGGTAGGGTTTTTAGCAAAAAAGTTTTTTAAGGAAATTGAAGCAAAGACATTGGTTATCTTATCTACTTATTTTTTTCAGCCGTTTTTGGTTTTGTGGGGGATTATGCTTGTGCCTTTAAACAAAGATTTAATCCTCTCTCCAATTTTTTATTTTATTGCAATTTTTGTAAGTTTGATTTTTACTTATTTTACTGCTAGCATTTTAGAAGATAAAAAGGAAAGAGTTATTGCTTCAATTACGGCATTAATTGCAAATACTGGTAATATTGGGGTGCCTGTTTGTTATGCTTTGTTTGG
Organism: Nautiliaceae bacterium; assembly: GCA_039831175.1. Classification (GTDB taxonomy): domain Bacteria; phylum Campylobacterota; class Campylobacteria; order Campylobacterales; family Nautiliaceae; genus Caminibacter. The sequence goes on along the minus strand of JBDONU010000048.1, from coordinate 1,715 downwards.
GGATGTTGGGGCGAGTGTTGCTACTTTGATAAATCTTGCGAATATGTTTTTTGTTTATAGTTTTGGAATTTTCTTTTTTGCAAAGGGGGAATATTCTTTTAAAAATGCCATTATTAAAGTGGTTAAAATCCCTATTATGTGGTTTGGGATATTTGCTTTGATTTTGAACTATTTTCATGTGACTTTTCCAAAAGAGGTTATGAAAATTTTACAAATGGGTGCTTTTGCTTCAATTGTTACTCAACTTGTTATTTTTGGGATTTATATAGCTGAGGTTAAGGTAAGAGAAATCTCTTTAAAACTTGGAGTTATTACAATGGTAAATAAATTTATTGTCTTTCCTTTGGTAACTTTTTTGGTTGTAAAAATTGCTGGATTAAAGTCTCCTTTTTTAAAGATTGTATTATTAGAATCTCTTTCACCTTTGGCAGTAACGAATGTAAATCTTGCATCTTTGTTTAATCTCTATCCAAGGAAAGTTGCATTTTTAATTATTGTAAGTTCTATTTTGTATATTTTTGTCTTTTTTTTGATATAATAAAATAGAATGCAATTAAAAAGGAGTAAAGATGAAAAAAGTTGGGGTGTTGTCTTTTATAGTAGCTTCTTTTCTCTCAGCTACTACTCTTAATTTCTACTGCGGTGTTACTATGAGCAAAGCAATGAAAGATATTATTCAAAAATTTCAAGAAAAACATCCAGATGTAAAAATTAGAATGATGACAGGTTCTTCTGGAATGCTTCTTAGAAAGCTTGAAAATGCAAAAAGAGCTGATTTATATTTACCAGGGAGTGAAGAGTTTATTAAAAAAAAAAGTTATCTTTTTCCTTATAAAAAAGAGATTGGTTATAATCAGCTTAAAATTTTTGTAACAAAAGGTAACCCAAAAAATTTAAAAACTTTAAGAGATTTTATTAGAAATGATATTAGAGTTGGGCTTGGTAGTGATAGAAGCTCGGTTGGTAAAACTTCAAAAGAAGTTTTAACTCGCTATGGAGGAGATGAGTTTTATAAAAAAGTCAGAGAAAAAGCTCATATTTTTTTAGCTTCAAAGTCTCTTATTTCAGCGCTTGCTGGGTTTAATCCAGATATTGATGTGGCTTTGAATTGGAGGGCTGTTTATTATTGGGGAGATAATAGAAAAAAAGTTGATTATATTGATATTCCCCAAAGATATGCACCAAAAAGAAAACTTGTAATTACAACAACAATTTATAGTAAGAATCAAGATTTGGCAAAAGAGTTTGTTAATTTATGTGCATCTCCTTGGGGACAAAAAGTTATGAAAAAGTGGGGATTTAAATAATTCCTCTTATTTTTAAGCTCAAAAGCCCAAAATATTCATGGAGAGCTTTGTAGCTTATGTAGAAATTATTTGCGCTTGGGAGAAAGTCAATCCATTTATAATTGGGTGAATAAAAAAAGCCACCTGGTTTAGTGATTATTTTAAATCCAAAATACTTGAAAAGATAATAGCTTCTTTTCATATGGTAAACACTTGTTAGTAAGAAAGTTTTTTTTTAATTTAAGTTTTTCAGATAATTTTGAAGTAAAATAGGTATTTTGATAAGTTATAAGAGACTTATCTTCAAAGTAGCTTTTTATGTTGCAATTGCAAGTTGAATTTATGAGTTATATGTTTTTTTGTAAAATTTGCTTCATTTCTTGTAAAAATTAAAGGTAAGTTAATTTTTTTTGCAAGTAATATTCCATA
>JBDONU010000042.1:0-4022 GCA_039831175.1 Nautiliaceae bacterium | reverse complement strand
CAAAATGTGGAAAATTGGGAAGAGGAGTTATATCCTGTTATTGATGAGGAGCTTTTAAGAAAAAGTATAGATGAATTAAAGCCAAGGATTGTTAGTGAAGTTATTTTTGGGATAGAGCTTAATAAGGGCAATTTAAAGTCAATTCCTACAATGAAGGAGGCACAAGAGGAGATAGAGAGGCTTAGGATTTTAAATGAGAGTTTACAAGAAGAGTTAGAGAGTAAAATTTTGATTTTGGAGAAGGAGTATAAGAAAAAAGAGATAGAAATTTTGTCTTTGATTGAGGTTAATGAAGAGGAGATTAAAAGAATTGAGAGGGAAAAAGAGTATTTAAAAGAAGAGATTGAGAGATTAAATAAAGAGTTAAAAGAAAATCTTGCAAAGTTTGATGAAATAGAAAAGAGTGAGATTAGATTAGTTAATGTTAACATTAAAAAGCAAGAGGATAAGATCAAAGAAATATTAAATGAGATTAAAAATTTAAGAAGAGAGATTGATAATTTAAAAAGAGAACTCAAAAGTGAAATAAAATCTCTTGAGGATAGGAAAGAAAAAAGATTAAAAGAGTTAAAAGAGAAGTTAAAAAAAGAGTATGTGATAAAAGAAGCAGAAATTAAACAAAAGATAAACGAATTAATTTCTAAAAAAGAGGCAATTTCAAAAGATGATAGAGTAAAAGAACTTCAAAAAGAGATTTCTAAGATAGAGGAGAGACTAAAAGAAATTCAAAAGAGTGAGTTGTTTTTAAGGGAGTATGAAGAAAAAAGAGAGCTTTTGGAAAATTTGGATAAGTTAAAAGCTTCTCTTAGAGAATATAAAGAGAAAAAAAGAAGGTTTGAAGAGTTTTATAATAATCTTTTGAAAAAAGTTGAGATGAAGTATAGAATATTTGAAATGGAGATTTTAGAAAGAGAAAAAGAGCTTGATAGGATAAAAGATGGGTTAAGAGAGGTTAAAAAATTGAGTTTGCCAAGCGAAAAAAGGGAGAGTAATGAATTTTTGGTAGTACTTATTGAGGATTTGAAAAGAAAGGAAGCTGAATTTAAGGAAAAAAGAGTTAGTTTAAAAGATGTTGCAAGCAACATAAAAACCGCACTTAATAGATTTAGTATTAATGGGCTTGATGTTAATTTTAATATTGAGCTTTTAGCTAGCCTTGATAAGAGCGAGCTTGATAAGATAGATGAACTTTATCTTTTTAAGAGTAAAAAATTTGAGGTATTAAATAGAGCAATGGCAAAGGGGATTAAAAACTTAATTAGTGGGATTTTGGAGAAAAAATTTGATAGATTTGAGAGGGCAAAGGAGGAGTTTTTACATCAAATAAAAAGAATAAATAAGAATTTAAGTAAGGTAGATTTTGGAATTATAAGAAATATAAGAATTGAAATTGAAGAGAGTAAAAAAGATATATTAAAGCTTTTTGATGAGATAAAAGAGGAAGTCACTATTCTTATGGGATTATTAGATAATGAGAGTTTGTTTTTTGATAAGGTTGAGAGTGAGAGGAGAATTAAAAAGATTGAAGAGCTATTTGATAGGATTAAAAAAGAGTTAAAAGAAGAAAAATTTAGTTTGGTTGATGTTGTAGATATTAATTTAAGATTTGTTGAGAATGAAAAAGAGAATTCTCTTAAACTCATAAAAAACGAAAGCTCAACGGGTGGGTCAATTTTGCTTAAAATTGCAATTGCGGTAAGTCTTCTTGAACTTTTCTTAAAAGAGAGGGCTCCTTTATTTTTGATTTTGGATGAGGTGAGTGTATTATCAACTAAAAATCAAAAACTTTTAAAAGATTTCGTAAATGAAAAAGGACTTGGCGTAATTTATGTGACGCCTGACTTACCACTTGTTGATGTTGAAGATATTGATATTTATAAATTTAGAAACGTAGGTGGAGAGTTTGAGGTTGTGAGATTGATAGGTAAGGAGGGGATCAGAATTTAAAGAGATATTTAAGATAGTTGAGTAGGAGATTTTGAATAAATGAAAATAAAAGAATTTTTAAGAGAGAAAAATGGAAGTTATATTTTAGAAAAAGTTTTAAATAAAGATAAAGCTTGGCTTTTTTTAAATGATAATCTTGAAGTGCCAAGTGAAGCAATTGATATTTTAGAAAGAATAAATAGTGGGTATCCGATTGAGTATATTTTTGAAGAAGTCTATTTTTATGGAGATAGGTTTTATATAAAAGAAGGAGTCCTTATCCCAAGAGATGATACAGAGGTTGTGGTAGAGAGAGGAATAGAGCTTGTTAGGAAATTAGGGGCTATGAGGGTTGTTGATTGTTGTACTGGGAGTGGGGTTATTGCAATAGAGATAGCAAAACATACAGATGCAAAGGTTTTGGCAACGGATATAAGTGATGTAGCGATAGAAGTAGCACGAAAAAATATTATGTTAAATAATGTAGAAGAGAAAGTAAAAGTTATAAAAGGTAATCTATTAAAATTTCAAAATTCAAAAGAAATTAAAAATTTTGGGTTTGAGGTAAAAAATAATATTATAAAAGGAGATATTTTAATCTCAAATCCTCCTTATGTAGAAAATTCTTGGAATAAGCCAAATGAGTATGAGCCAGATATTGCATTTTTTGGAGGAGAAGATGGGCTTGATATTGTAAGAGAGCTTATAAAAGAGGCGAAAAAAGCAGCGTATAAAGGTGCAATAATTGAGATTGGGTATAATCAAAAAGATATTTTAAGCAAGTTTTTAAAAGATAAAGTAAAAGAGTTTGAGTTTTTTAAAGATTTAGGGGGAAGGATTAGAGGAGTTGAGGTGCTTTTTTGAGATATGGTATTGTAAAGATTGAGAGTAAAGTTAAAATGGCTGTAATTAAAAAAGTATCAAAAAGTCCAATTTTTTCACTGATTAAGCCTATAAAATAAACGATAATTGAGCTTATAATAAAATTTAAAGCCATATAGATGCTATTGATAAATGTAGGAGTTTGGCTTTTTAATTTGTTTACGATTGCAAGAAGCCCTGGAGATTGAGAAAATAGAAAAAATCCAAGTGGTAAGGTAATTATCCAAAGCGCTTGTTTGTAAAAAAGCAAAAATAAAATTAGCGTAATTCCACTTCCAATTGAAGAGATTGCAAGCATTTTATCAGTTCCTATTTTATCGGAAATTTTTCCAGAAAGTAGAGCTCCTAAGATTCCAGCTCCTTGCATTATCCCAAAGGCTATGCTTGCTTTTTCTACTGAAAATCCATTGTGAGTTAGAAAAAGTGGGAAAAAGAGGCTAACTCCAAATCTTGAAGTATAGTTTAAGCTCATAAAAATTGCAATGCTTCTAAAAAATGGAGTTATTTTTTTTATAATTGTTTTTATTTCGTTTTTTTCTATCTTTTTAGCTTTAAAAGATGGTTTGTAATCTTTTAATTTAATGTATAAAAATAAAGAAGCAAAAATTCCAATTGGAGTTAATTTCCAAACTCCTTCAAGTCCCCAAATACTAAATGCCGCAGCTCCAAGTAACGGTCCAATTGTCCTTGCACTTTCTCCTCCTACCATAAAGTAACTCATCCCTTTTCCAATTTCTTTGCCAGATAGCTCTTTTATCATTGCAGGAGCTGGAATGTGAAATAAAGCTGCGCTAAGTCCGGCAATGAAGAGTAAAAAAAGTCCAATTGCATAAGATGAGGTAATGCTAAGAAGCCCCATTGATATTGCGGTTATTGATGGAGTTAAGATTACAAAGTATTTAACATCTTTTCTTTCTATCATAAGTCCAATTAGTGGATTAATAATAGAAACTGAGCGTCTAACACTTTCCATAAGTGAGGCTTGGGTAAGGGTTATTCCCATTTTTTCAATTAATAAAGGAAGCATTGGAGCAAGAAGGCTTGAAAATATGTCGTGAATAAAGTGAGCAAAAGAGATTATTAATACTTTTTGCTTATTCATTTAGCAAGCTTTTCGTTCATTTTTATGTATTCTGGTTTTGTTTCAATACACTGCATTGCTGGGCTTGTTTTTGGATCATCTCTAAAAATTACAACGCAATGCATTCTTGGAT
>JBDONU010000041.1:0-14148 GCA_039831175.1 Nautiliaceae bacterium | reverse complement strand
CTTCCAAAAAATGAATATCCTTTAATTAACCCTGGAAAAGGAAGTTGGCAAATATTTAGAAATACGGTTTTAGATATCAATACTAAATGGAAAAAAGGTGAAAAATTACCAGAAAATGCATATCCAGTAAGAGGAATGTTTATTTACAGAGAAAATCCAATCCAATCAGTACCTGGTAGAGAAAAAACTGAAAAAATGTTTGATACAATGGACTTAGTTGTAGTAATTGACATCTTGCCAAACGATACTGCAATGTATGCTGATGTTATTTTACCTGATACTGTATATCTTGAAAGAACTTCACCTCTAAAAAGTTTTGGAACGCTAAGAGAACCTATGATAGGATGTAGATGGGCAGCGGCAAAACCTCTTTATAAAACAAAACCTCTATACTATATTATGAAAGAGCTTAGCGAAAAAGTAGAAAAAGATTTAGCTGCTATTACATTTAAATATACTTGGGATGCAGACGAGCTTGGAGTAGAACTTCCAAAAGACTTTAATCTTGCAAAATATTTAACTGATGATTTTGAAATTGATGAAGAAAAACTAAGAGCTGACATAAAAGATGAAAAACTTATAAAAGCAATACTTGAATGGGCTGGGGAAGATAATCTTGATATCACAACATTTAAAATAAGCAAAGCTTATGAAAAAACCCCAGAAGAATTCAATGAAGAAGTCATGAAAGAGATTTATGGTGAAAAAGCAGCTGAAATTTTAAAAGAATATGGAGTTTATTGGCCAGGAATTGAAAAAGCAATTGAAGATGGACTTATTGATGAGAAATTTAAAGTATTTAAAAAAGACGTTAAAAACAAACACGAACTTATTTACGAAATTTACAAAAAATACTGCACCCTTCCAGAAGATTACTGCATAGTACCTAAAAAAGGTAAATTCATTAAATTCTCACTAAAAAATATTGCCGGTCAAAAATTCAAAAATCCAATAACTGGTGAAATTGACACAATCACAGACCTTCCAAAATGGCGCGACAGTATGTTTGAAGAACCAAAAAATGATGAAGTAAGACTTGTAATTGGAAGACACGGATACTTTACCCAAAGCTCACATCCAAACAACTACTTATTGCTTGATTTAATGAACTACAACTACATTTGGATTAACGATGAAGTTGCAAAAAAACTTGGCGTTAAATTCAAAGATGAAGTAGAACTTACAAACAGACAAGGATACAAAGTTAGAGGAAAAGTATATCCAACTAAAAAAATTAGAAAAGATACAATCTTTATTGCAACAGGACTTGGAAGTCAATCTAAACTATTTACCCTTGGATACGACAACGGAGTATCTCAAGCACAAATTGCCGAAGATAGAATTGACCCATTTATTGGAGCAAGTAGTATGAACGAAACTTTTGTAAAAATAAGAAAGGTGTAACAAATGGCAAACTATGCAATAGCACTTGAATACCAAAACTGCATTGATTGTAGAGCATGTGAAGTAGCATGTAAAGATGAAAATGGAGTAATGCTTGGTGCTGATAAGCAAAGAATTTGGGTTGGAGTTGTTGAAGGAGGAGAAACTCTTGCTGATATGTTTTTAAACTTCTACCCAAGTCAATGCAACCACTGCATTGACGCTCCTTGCGTTACTGTCTGTCCAACAGGAGCAAGTCACTTTGCAGAAGGTGGAATTGTAAAAGTTGATTATGATATGTGCATTATTTGTAAAGGTTGTATGGAAGCGTGCCCTTATGAAGCAAGATTTGTTGATGAGACAAGACACGCAGTTGATAAATGTACATTCTGTGATGGAAGAATTCAAGAATTTGGAACAACAGCATGTAGCGCAACTTGTCCTACAAAGGTTAGAACTTTTGGTGATTTAGAAGACCCAGAATCTGATATTAGAAAACTTCTTGAAAATAGAAAATTTTTCTTGCTTAAAGAAGATGAAAAAACTCTTCCAAAACTATTCTATCTTGTACCAGAAGATGAGGAATTTGCAAGAAGAACTATTGGAGAGGGAATTAAATTCCACACTTGGAGCGAAATTGAAGAAAAATATAAAAAAGCAACTCAGGAAAAAAAACCTGAGTGGAAAAAAGCATAAGGAGCTATTATGGCTAAATTTAAAGAGTGTTGCGGACTTAACATTAAAAAAGTTAGCATAGGAGAACTTTTATTTAATAAAACTATGCTTTTTGCTTACCTTTTAATTGCTATTGGAGTAATTGGATGGGTTGAACTTTATGGACTTAGATTTTTCCATCTTTTTGTAAATAATCACGATGTAATTGCAGCAGCGGGAGGAAGCAGCGAGCATTTAAGAGCCGTTGCAGAAGCTTTAAAAGAGCAGATTTTTCACTTAAAACACATTGAAGAAGTGCCAAAAGAAGAGCCTTGGGGAATTTTTGTTACTCAGTATACCTATTTGCTTTATGGTGGTAGTGCACTTATCTTCCTAACAGCACTTGCTGAACTTTTACACATAAAAATCGCTCCAAAAGTTGCAGCAGCTTTAATGACTTTTGGTATCGCTATGGCACTTGGCGGTATGATTTCAATCGCATCTGACTGGGGTAATCCATTTAATATCTACTGGATGATTTTAAATCCTCAACCACAAAGCGGTATGTGGATGATGTTACCTCTTTATAGTATCTATATTCCATTTACATTTGTTGAAATTTACTTCCTTATTACAAATAAAAAAGATCTTGCAAGAAAAATGGCTGGAATTTTAGTAATAATGGGACTTATTATTGATGTTATTGAATTCTACATCCAAGGCATTTTATTTAACCTAAATGTTCCAAGACATCTTTGGACAGATATCCCTCAGCTTTGGTTATACTTCTTAGTAACAGGAGCTTTAACAGGAGTTGCTGGTGCAATTATTTACGCATTCCTTGGACTAAGAAATAAACCTTACTTTGATGAATTTATTAAAACAGCTTCAACAATGGGTATCATATTAACTGCACTTGCAGCTTTATATGAAATTATTAACTTTATGGTAGTTGATCCAAAATGGATGAGCTTAATTACTCACGGAAGTCCAATTAGCTGGATGTATTGGGTATGGATTGTGCTTGGAATCGCATTGCCTTTTGTATTGTTTCTCACAAAAAAACCAACACTTGCATTAATTGGTGCAGTTAGTGCAATAATTGGAACTTTCTTAATGAGACAAGCATTTATTTATGGTGGAAATATTGTACCAATGAGTGATAGATTTGGAAAAGGTCCAGAAGCTACAAGTCTTTATCAACTTGATGCTATTACACCGTGGGCATATGCACCACCTCATACAATGGAAGTTTTAGTAATTATTGGATGTCTTGGACTTGGTATTGCAATTTACTCTTTACTTGATTCGCTTTTTGCAGTAAGAGATGTAAACGACAACGCAGCTCACTAATGCCCTGCCCTTTTGGGCTTTTTTTTAATTATTTGATTGACTTATCTCTTTGACACCAAAACTAATCTTTCAAAATAACTTTTAATAAAAATTTTTAGCTTCTATTTACTTAAATTTAATTAAAGTAAAAGAGTTTAAATGCCAAAAATTGTAATTTTAGGAGCTAAAATTTTTACTCCCACTGCTACTTGAATATATCCAGCAAAGTTTGAGTTATTGAAAAGAATAATGTATTAAAATCTATTATATGACAATTGATAAAATTTGTAATAATTTCACTTAAATTTAAAAAAACTGTTGCCGTTAATGAATAAAATTGCTTTTTTTTGTGTATAATAAATAAAAAAAAGGAGCTTATATGGCACTAGAAATAACAAAAGAAAACTTTGAGGATATTGTAAAAAACAATAAAATCGTTGTAGTAGACTTTTGGGCACCTTGGTGTGGACCTTGTAGAATGATTGCACCAATTATTGAAGAACTTGCAGAAGAATATAAAGATAAAGGTGTTGTAGTTGGTAAAATTAACACTGATGAACAACAAGAACTTGCAATGCAATTTGGAATTAGAAGCATTCCAACTGTACTATTTATCAAAAATGGAGAAGTAGTAGATAGTATGATTGGTGCAGCGCCTAAAAACTTCTATGAAGAAAAAATTAACGCTCTTCTTGATTAATTTTTCTTCTTTTTTTCCTTCTATACTTTACTTTAAAAGGTTTTGCAAATGTATGATATTATAATTATTGGAGGAGGTCCAGCTGGGCTTAGTGCTGGAATTTATGCAAGCAGACTTGGCAAAAAAACTCTCCTTTTAGAAAAATTAACCCCGGGAGGTCAAATTACTTTAAGTAGTGAAATTGAAAATTACCCAGGGGTTTGTGAAGTTAAAAGCGGACTTGAACTCATGCAATGCTGGCCAGAACAGGCTCAAAAATTTGGATGCGAGATAAAAAGTGAAGAAGCAATAAAAATTACTCCAAAAGAAAACTTCTTTATAATAAATACTTACAAAAATGAATACATTTCAAAAGCTACAATCATAGCAACAGGCTCAACTCCAAAAAGAGCAGAATTTGAAGGAGAAGAGGAGTTTATAGGAAGAGGAGTTAGTTATTGTGCGGTTTGTGATGGATTTTTTTACAAAGACAGAGCAGTAGCAGTAATTGGTGGAGGAGATACGGCACTTGAAGAAGCTTTATATCTTAGTCAAATTGCAAAAAAAGTCTATTTAATCCACAGAAGAGATAAATTCAAAGCAGCTCCAATTACTCAAAAAAGAGTCTTTGCAACCAAAAACATTGAAATAATATTTAACGCAAAAGTTAAAAAAGTAATTGGCAAAGAGTTTGTTGAAGGACTTTTAATTGAGAAAGATAATAAAGAAGAGATTTTAACAGTAGATGGGGTATTTGTATTTGTTGGAATGAAAGTAAATAATGAACTTGTAAAAGATTTAGTCAAGCTAAATTCATTTGGAGAAGTAAAAGTAAATCTTAAAATGCAAACCTCTCTAAAAGGGTTATACGCAGCAGGAGATATAAGAGAAGATAGCGTAAAACAGGTAGTAGCAGCGGCAGGAGATGGAGCGACAGCGGCAATAAACGCAGTCAAATTTATTGAAAAGGAAGAAGAATGAGAGTTGGAATTGTAGGAGCAACAGGAAGAGTTGGACAACTTCTTGTTAAGATTTTAAAAGAAGAAAACACTCCAATTGGAGCGGTAATGTTTGAAGGAAAACAGACTATTGAATTTGACAAAGATACAGTAATTACAAACGATGCAGAAGTTTTACTCCAAAACTGCGATATAGCAATTGACTTCTCAGCCCCAAAAGCAACCGAAAAACTACTTGAAGCAGCTATTAAAAACCCAAAACCGCTGGTAATCGCAACAACAGGACTAAATGACCATCAAATGAATTTAATGCAAGAAGCAAGCAAAAAAAATCCTATCCTTTATGCTACAAATATGAGTCTTGGAATTGCAATCCTTAAAAAATTAGTAGAAATGGTAAGTGAGAAGTTAAAAGATTTTGACATTGAAATAACAGAACAGCACCACAGATACAAAGTTGACGCTCCAAGCGGAACAGCCCTAACACTTGCAAACCACGCGGCAAAAGCAAGGGGGCTTGATTTAAAAAAAGTAATGGTAACTGGCAGAAGCGGACACGTTGGACAAAGAAGTAAAGATGAGATTGGAGTATTTGCAATTAGAGGCGGAGATGTTGTTGGAAGACATACGGTTGGGTTTTATAACGAAGGAGAATTTTTAGAGCTAAACCACACAGCAACAAGCCGCGAAACCTTTGCAAGAGGAGCAATAAAAGCAGCTAAATGGCTTATAAATCAAAAACCAGGCCTTTATTCAATAGATGACGCTTTGGGGATTTAAAGGATAGATAATGTGTTCAGTCGTAGGGATTTACGGAAATAAAAATGCAAGTAAACTCGCTTTTTACGCTCTTTTTGCAATGCAGCACAGAGGTCAAGAAGCAGCTGGAATATCTTCTAGTGATGGAGTGCATATTCACACAATAAAAGATAGAGGGCTAGTAACTCAAATTTTTAAAGAAGAACACTTTAAAATCTTAAAAGGAGATATGGCAATAGGACATACAAGATATTCAACCGCAGGAGATGACTCTATTCTTGATGCCCAACCTGTATTTGCAAGATACGGACTTGGAGAAATTTCAATTGTCCATAACGGAAACTTGGTAAATGCAAAAGAGATAAGAGATGAGTTAATTAAAATCGGTGCAATTTTTCAAACCAATATGGATACGGAAAACTTAATCCACTTAATTGCAAAAGATTACACAAAGCCTACCTTAAAAGAGAGGATAATTGATGCAGTTAAAAAGATAAAAGGAGCTTTTTCTTTGATAATCCTAAGTCGCTCAAAAATGTTTGCAATAAGAGACCCTTTTGGATTTAGACCACTAAGTATTGGAAAGATAAAATCTGGCGGATACATTGTAGCAAGTGAGACATGTGCTTTTGAGCTTGTTGGGGCTGAGTTTGTAAGGGATGTTTTGCCAGGAGAGATGATTACATTTGAAAACGGCGAAATTAAAAGTGAAATGATTTTTAATCCAACTCCAAAGCAATGTGTGTTTGAGTATATCTACTTTGCAAGACCAGATAGCAATGTATTTGGCAAAAATGTATACAGCATAAGAAAACAGATGGGAAGAGAACTTGCAAAAGAGTTACCAGTAGAAGCTGATATGGTAGTGCCTGTGCCAGATAGCGGAGTAGCAGCAGCACTTGGATATGCACAAGAGAGTGGAATACCATTTGAGATGGCAATTATGAGAAACCATTACGTTGGAAGAACATTTATTGAACCAACCCAAGAGATTAGGGATTTAAAAGTAAAAATGAAACTCTCTCCAATAAAGCATAAAATTGAGGGTAAAAAACTTGTGGTAATTGATGATAGCATAGTAAGAGGGACTACTAGTAGAAGAATTGTAAGGATGCTAAAAGAAGCTGGGGCAAAAGAGGTGCATATGAGAATAGCATCGCCTGCTACAACTGGACCTTGTTATTATGGAGTAGATACTCCAAGCAAAGATGAGCTTATCGCTTCAAAACTCTCAACCCAAGAGATTGCAAAGTATATTGAGGCTGATAGTCTTGCATATTTATCAATTGATGGACTTATAAGGGCAATTAAAGACAAAAAAGAGAATTACTGCTTTGCGTGTTTTGATGGAAACTATCCAATCCTTTAATCTGGACTTTTTTTCTCTTTTTTGTTATAAAGTCTCAAAAAAGAGGAGATATGAATAAACTCTATACATTTGGAAAATACTTAAAGAAAAAATTTAAAACAAAAGTAAAAAAGGTCCCAATATCAATCCCGGGCTTTACCTGTCCAAATATTGACGGAAGTGTAGCAAGAGGGGGATGCGTATTTTGTGAGAATGAGAGCTTCTCACCAAACTTTACAAAAGAGAGGTTTACCCTTAATCTAAACTCAAAAGAAAACCCTCTCTTAAACAAACAGCTAAACGCCCTAAAAGAGCAGTTTTTTGCCACAATTCCCCTTTTGCAAAAGTATTACGAGGCTAAAAAGTTTATTGTTTATTTTCAGAGTTTTACCAACACTTACGCCCCACTCCCTACTCTAAAAGCCTTATACGAAAAAGCTTTAACTTTTCCTAATGTTGTTGGGATAAGTGTTGGAACAAGGACTGATAGCATAACAGATGAGACACTACACTATTTAAAAGAGCTTAGTAAAGAGTGGGAGATTTGGATAGAGTATGGAATTCAAAGCAGCAATGATGAGACATTAAAAAGAATAAACAGAGGGCATGATTTTGAGAATGTAAAGAAAACTATCTTAAAAACAAAAGAACTTGGACTTAATGTGTGCGGACATTTAATTTTTGGACTTCCCGGAGAAAATCAAGAAGATATGCTAAAAAGCGTAAAAGATAGCATAAATTTGGGAATTGATAGTATAAAATTCCATCCTCTTTACATCACAGACAACACACTCCTTGCACTTGATTATAAAAAAGGAAAATTTACTCCAATAAGTGAAGAACTTTATATTGATACTCTTATAAAAGCGATAAAGATGCTCCCTCAAAATATCTCAATCCAAAGAATGAGTGCTGGAAGTCAAAATCTACTTGCACCAGAGTGGTGCCGCAATAAATCAACTCAAATGAGCCATATCTACAAAGCTTTAAAAAAAGCAGGGATTAAAGTATGAACAGGTTTGATAAAGAGGCTATAAGCTGGGATGATTTACCAAGAAGAGTAGAACTTGCAAAAGCGGTTGTAAAAAACATAATCCCTAATCTAAAAGGAGATGAAAAGATTTTAGACTTTGGATGTGGGAGCGGACTTGTTGGGCTAAATCTTGCGCCCTTTGCAAAAGAAGTCATAGGAGTTGATACATCGGCTAAAATGGTAGAAAAATTTAACGAAAAAGCAAAAAAACTAAACCTAAACGCAAAAGCTTATAAAAAAGATATTTTTGAAATTAATGATCAATTTGATGTCGTAGTCTCTTCAATGACCCTTCATCATATAAAGGATATAAAAGCCCTCTCAAAAAAACTTGCAACAATTACTAATAAAGCCTTTTTAGTAGATTTGGAAAAAGAGGATGGAAGTTTTCACACAAGAGGCAATGATGATGTATACCACTTTGGATTTAGTAAAGAGGAGTTAGAGGAATATTTTAGCGAGTGGAAGATAGAGTATAAAACAATTCACAAAGTAAAAAAACACAAAAACTTCCCAATATTTTTGATAAACCTTTCAAGGAGAGAGAATGAAAAAGAATGAAAGAGCCTTACAAATTTGGTCAATTTTAGCATACGCAGCTTATAATAGACAACTTTTAAACTACACAATCCTCTCACAAGCCACAGGAATTCCAAGAGTGGCACTTGGAAACTTTTTAGATGTTATTGCAAAATATTGCCAAAAGCACAATATCCCTCCACTTAGCGTAATTGTGGTAAGTTCACAAACTGGAAAACCAGGAAGTGGCTTTCCTCATAAAAATGAGGATTTATTAAAATTAATTAACGAAGTGTTTGAGTTTGATTACTTAGAATACGGATGCCCTTCAAAAGAGCTTACAGATATTTAAGCCACATAGGCAAAAACTTTTGTGCCTTTTTTATTGTGGTAGTTGCTCCATGACCTGGCAAAACTCTTTTATCATAAGGAATTTGTAAAAACTTTTTAATTGACTCTTTCATCTTTTTTGGGTCAGAATAAGGAAAATCAACCCTCCCAATACTCCCATCAAAAATAAAATCCCCGCTAAACATCTCATCACCAATTTCAATTGTAATACTTCCTGGGGTATGCCCTGGAAAATGACGAATTAAAATATCATAATCCCCTATCCTCAACTTTCCCTCTTCTAAAAGATAATCAGCCTTAACCTTTGGAGGTTTATATCCAAAAGGGTCATTTTCCAAGAAAAAAGCGTCATCTTTATGGATATAAAGAGGGATATTAAAATACTCTTTTATCTTCTTACTATCCCACATATGATCAAAATGGCCGTGAGTTAAAATAATAGCCTGAGGCTTTGCATACTTCTTTACAAACTCAAATGCCCCAACTCCTGGGTCAATAATTATCTTTTTATCAACTATGTAACAATTTGTATAAAACTCCCCACAAGGTTTTACTAAAATCTCCATTTTATCTCCTATCCAGCTATTGCAAAGTCTATTGCTCTTTTTTCTCTTATTACATTAACTTTAATCTCACCTGGAAAATTAACTTCTTTACTAATTTTTCTTGCTATCTCTCTTGCAAGCAACACAGACTCATCATCGCTTATTAAATCAGCTTCTACTATTACCCTAATTTCTCTTCCAGCATTCATAGCATACGCTCTTACAACTCCTTCAAAACTTCTTGCAATCTCTTCAATTTGAGTAACTCTTTTTAAGAAAGCTTCTAATACTTCCCTTCTTGCACCAGGTCTTGCAGCAGAGAGTGCATCAGCAGCACAAACAGCAGCCGCTTCAATGCTTTTTGGTTCTTCATACCCGTGATGAGCCTTTATTGCATTTAGCACAACTTCTGGCTCATTATATCTTTTGCACAAATCATATCCAATACTAACATGATCTCCTCCTATTTCGTGAGTTAAAGCTTTACCAATATCATGTAAAAGCCCGGCTCTTTTTGCAAGCATCTCATCACCCCCCATCTCAGCTGCCATAATTCCTGCAATATGAGCAACTTCAAGAGAATGTCCAAGTGCATTTTGCCCATAACTTGCTCTATATCTAAGACGCCCTATTAATTTTACAATCTCTGGATGAATCCCAGCACTCATAAGCCCCAAATCAAGCAAAATCTCTTCCCCTTCTTTTTTAGTCTTCTCTTCAAACTCCTCTTCTACCTTTTTATAAACTTCTTCAATTCTTGCTGGATGTATTCTTCCATCTTCAATAAGCCTTTTAATTGTCTCAACGGCAATTTGGCGCCTATAAATATTAAAACTACTAACACTAATAACTCCTGGTGTCTCATCAATTAAAATATCACACCCAGTTACCATTTCAAGAGCTTTAATGTTTTTCCCCTCTTTCCCAATAATTCTTCCTTTCATTTCATCATCTCCAATTGAAACAACACTAATAAGCCTCTCACCTGCAAACTCTCCCGCATACCGCGTAGTAGCTTGGGCGATTATGTAATTTGCTTTTTGTTTGGCATTTTCAGTTGCTTCTTTTAACATTTTACGAGTCATATGAGCAATCTCTTCTTTTAACTCCTCTTTTGTCTTTTTTAAAATAAAATCCCTTGCCTCATCTTTTGTAAGTCCGGCCGAATTTAAAATAACCCTCTCCACCTCATCAAGCTTTTTTTTATACTCTTCTTTTAGTTTCAAAAGAGATTTTTGCTTCTCTTCAAACTCTCTTTTTAACTTCTCTAAAAATTCATTTTTCCTTTCAAGATTTCTTAAAGTCTCTAAAATCTGCTCCTCTTTTTTTGCAATCTCTTCTAACTTTTTATTATATTCTCTATCAAGCTCCCTTTTTCTAACTTCAAAATCGTTATAAAGCTCAACTTCTAAACTCTTAGCATCTTGCTTTGCTTTTTGCAAAACAAGCTCTGCTTCTTTTTCTATTGCCTTAGCCTTGGCTTTTGCTTCTTGAAGATAGATATTCCTCTTTGAAGCTTCAATCTTTTTTGCTATGAAAAATCCCCCCAGAGCGAATAAAAAAGAAACGAGAATAATTTCTATTATCATTTTTTCTCCTTACATTAAAACTTATAAACTCATCTCCAATAACATCAAATTTATCACTAAGCTTACTTTTTGAGATACAAGGTCTAATTTGCACAAATATCACCTTAGGACGATACTTTAAAGAAGCAAAAAATCTATCATACATCCCTTTCCCAAATCCAATTCTCCTAAAATCACTATCAATTCCAACAACAGGTACAATTGCTAAATCAATCTTTTGTAAAGTTTTTTGCTTATTTAGAGGCTCTAAAATGGAAAATTTTTTCCTTTTTAAAGGTAAAGCGTATTTTACCATTTTAAAACTCAAATCTTCCATAAATGGAACAAAAATACTCTTTTTCTCTCTTCTTAACTTATTAATAAGCCCTCTTATTTGAGGCTCATTTTTAAGAGGAATAAACAAAAGAATATTTTTATAATTTTTCG
The DNA here is from genome assembly GCA_039831175.1 of Nautiliaceae bacterium. Taxonomy (GTDB): domain Bacteria; phylum Campylobacterota; class Campylobacteria; order Campylobacterales; family Nautiliaceae; genus Caminibacter. The sequence goes on along the minus strand of JBDONU010000041.1, from coordinate 2,571 downwards.
CAATCTTTAAAAGCTCTTTTTCAATTTTTTTAGAAGCTAAATAGTGATTTACTTTAAAATTCTCCAAACATAACTTTCTAAAACTATTTTTCAATTTTTAACCTTTTTGATAAAATTTCTAAAAAGGAGTTAAATGAAAAGGATATATATTTTACCATTTATTTTAATGTTTTTGACTATATCTTTGATAGGCTGCTCTAAAAAAGAGGAGAAAAATAACAAAATCATAAAAACAATAACCGATAAAGAGGGAAATACCATAAAAATAGTTAGCTTAAAAGAATTTAACTTAACTTTTAAAAACGATAATCTAATCTATCCAAATCAAAAAAGAGTAATACTATTTTGTGATAACTCAAATGCTTGCAAATCACAAGAAGATATTTTAAAAAAACTTAATGTAAATTACTCAAAAACATACAACACATTTTTGATGAAATACTTTAAAATAGAAAATATTCCAACAACCATTGTGTTAGACAAAAACAAAACAATCAAATATGAAGGTTTTGCGCCTTATGAAATTTTAAAAGCGGAGGGATTTTGATGTTTGGAATTTTTAAAAAAGCACTTGATAAAACAAAAGAAGCAATAAAAAGCGTAGTTGGAAGTGAGAAAAAAGAAAAAATTGACAAAGAACTTTTAGAAGAAGCACTGGTTGAGGCTGATATTGATTATGAATTAGTTGAAAAGATACTTGGCAAACTCCCAAAAGAAGTTACAAAAGAGAAACTTAAAAAAGAGCTTCTAAAAATATTTGAGGTCCCACAAAACAAAATAGAAATTAACGACAAACCTTATACATTTTTAATCATAGGAGTAAACGGAGCTGGAAAAACAACAACCATTGCAAAACTTGCCTATAAATACAAAAATGAAGGCTACTCAATAATTTTAGGAGCCGGGGATACATTCAGAGCTGCTGCAATTGAGCAGCTTAGTCTTTGGGCTAATAGGCTTAATGTTCCAATCATTAAAACCCGCCAAGGACACGACCCAGCAGCCGTTGCTTTTGATACCATTTCAAGTGCAAAGGCAAAAGGAATTGATATAGCCATAATTGATACAGCCGGAAGACTTCACAATAAAGTAAATCTTCAAAACGAACTTAAAAAGATTGTAAATGTAACTAAAAAAGCCTATGAAAAAGCTCCCCATAAAATAATTTTAATAATTGATGCTACCCAAGGACAAAGCGCTATAAACCAAGCAAAAGTCTTTAATGAAATTATCGGGGTTGATGGAATTATTGTTACAAAGCTTGATGGGACTGCAAAAGGAGGAGCACTATTTAGTATTGTGAATGAATTAAAACTTCCAATTTATTTTGTAGGAGTTGGTGAAAAAGTAGAGGATTTAGTTGAGTTTGACAAAGAGGAGTTTGTTGATGGGATTTTAGAGGGGTTATATAGTGAGTAAAAAGGTATTTGAGTGTGTTGAGTGTGGATACACAAGTCCAAAATGGATGGGTAAATGCCCAGGATGTGGGGCTTGGGATAGTTTTATTGAAGCAAAAGAAAAGAAAAAAAGAAAAATCTCTTCAAAATCAAAAATTTTAAAACTTGATGAAATTGAAAAAGAGGAAATCAAAAGATTTAGCACAGGTAATAGCGAGCTTGATTTGGTCCTTGGGGGAGGAATTGTCCCGGGTGAGCTTGTATTAATTGGAGGTAGCCCAGGAGTTGGAAAATCAACTTTAATGCTAAAACTTGCCGGAAATATTGATAAAAAAGTTTTATACATAGCAGGAGAAGAGTCCCCATCTCAAATAAAACTAAGAGCCGAGAGGCTTAACTTAAAAAATAAAAATCTCTTTATTATGCCAGAGATTATACTTGAAAATTTTATTGATGAGATAAAAAGTTATGATCTTGTAATAATAGACTCAATCCAAACAATCTACTCCAACGAAATTCAATCAGCCCCTGGCAGTGTCTCTCAGGTAAGAAATGCTACTTTTGAGCTTATGAGAGTTGCAAAAGAGAACAAAATTCCAATTTTTATCGTAGGACACATTACAAAAGAGGGCTCAATCGCTGGACCAAGAGTTTTAGAACATATGGTAGATTGTGTGTTATATTTTGAAGGAGAAATCTCAAATGAAATTAGAATTCTAAGAGCTTTTAAAAACAGGTTTGGCTCAACAAGTGAAATTGGAATATTTGAAATGAAAAATAGCGGATTAGAAGTAGCAAAAAATAGAACGTTTTTTGATAAAAAACCAACTCCTGGGAGTGTAGTAAGCGTAATTTTAGAAGGAAGCCGTCCAATTATTCTTGAAGTTCAAGCATTAGTAAGTGAGAGTTACTCAATCCCAAAAAGAAGTGCAACTGGATTTGATATTAATAGACTTAATATGATTCTAGCTTTACTTGAAAAAAAGCTAAATATCCCGCTAAATAGATACGATGTTTTTATAAATGTAGCAGGAGGAATTAAAATCACAGAAACTGGGGCAGATTTAGCAATTATTATGGCAATTGTTAGTAGCTTTAAAAACCGCCCAATTAGCAAAGAGAGTATCTTTATAGGAGAAGTTAGCTTAGTTGGAGATATAAGAGAAGTTGCAGG
>JBDONU010000069.1:0-4099 GCA_039831175.1 Nautiliaceae bacterium | reverse complement strand
AATTAATTCATCAGCACTTCCTCTTGCATCCTCTTTTGCAAATTCCCAAGCGGTAATAATTTCATTCTCATTTTTTACAATGCTTTGTCCATGTCCTGAGCTACTCATTATAGGTTTTACCACTACTGGATATCCAAGTTCATAGCAAGCTTCTTTTAATTCTTCATAAGTTGATACAAATTTATATTTGCTAGTTTTCAGTCCAAGAGTTTTTGCAGCAAAAACGCGGATATTTTTTCTATTCATTGTTTTGTTTACCGCTTCTGCGTTTGGAATTACATTTATCCCCTCTTTTTCGGCTTCAAATAGTGCATCAATGTTTATTGCTTCAATTTCTGGTAAGATAAAGTCTGGTTTTTCTCTTCTTATGACATCAAGTACTTCTTCTTTGCTTTTCATATCAATTACATAAGATTTTTGAGCTACCAAGCTTGCTGGTGCGTTTGGATATCTATCAACGGCGATTACTTCACATCCTAAGCGGTTTGCTTCAATTGCAACTTCTTTTCCAAGTTCTCCGCTTCCAAGTAGCATTATTTTAATAGAATTTGATTTTAAAGGGGTTGATAGTATCATCTTTTTTCTCCTTTTTGACATAAATCAAAAAATTTATTTAAGTTTAATGGTATTATACCACACATAAATAAAGGAGAGGAAATGAGACTTAATGAGTTAAAAATTGGAGATAGGGCTATAATTACTAAAATTTATGCAAAAGAACCATTAAAATCAAAGCTACTCTCTATGGGAATTACAAAAGGAGAGAAGATAAAACTTTTAAAACATACCCTTGCGAAAAATACTTTTGATATTGAAGTTGGAAGAAGCAATATTGCGTTAAGAGAAGAGGAAGCAAGAGAGATTGAAGTTGTAAAGGAGAGAGATGATTAAGATTGCTCTTGTTGGTCAGCCAAATGTTGGTAAGAGTCATCTTATAAACTCAATTTCTGGTGCGACTTTACATGTTGGAAATTTTAGCGGAGTGACGGTTGAGAAAAAGGAAGTTGAGTTTGAAAGAGAGGGGATTAAGTTAAAGTTAATAGATTTGCCAGGTACTTATTCTTTGCATCCTTATACTCCTGAGGAGAGAGTAACAAAGGAGTTTTTATTAAAAGAAGAGTATGATTTGATTTTAAATGTAGTTGATTCAAATCAGCTTGAAAAGAATTTAACTCTAACTTGGCAGTTAGCCGATATTAATAAACCAATGGTTGTGGCTTTTAATATGTATGATGAATTTGCAAGAGGTGGAGGGGAGATTGATGTTGATAAGTTTTTTGAGCTTACTAATATAAGAGCTCAAAATGTATCGGCAAAAGAGGGATTTGGGCTTGAAGAGTTATTTAGTAAAGTTATTTTAACTTATAAAGAGAAAAATCTTCCAAGGATATATTATTCAGAAATTATTGAAGAGGAGATAGAGGAGGTAAAAGAGAGGATAAAAGAGTGTAAATTAGATAAGAGATTTATTGCAATTAGGCTTATAGAAGAGGATGAGGATGTTTTTTTGATTGTAAAGAATAAAGAGTGGTTTAATGAAGCTCTAAATAGAGTTAAAGAGGCTAAAAAAAGGCTTATGGCTGAATATAATGAGGATACAAAAACTATAATGTTTGAAGAGAGGTTTGCGCTTAGTAAAGGGGTTGTTACTCAAATCTCTAAAAAACCAAAAAAAGAGAGTCTAACTCAAAAGATAGATTCAATTTTAATTCATCCAATTTTTGGGTTGCCTATCTTTTTGTTTGTAATGTGGGGAGTATTTCAAGCAACTTTTTCTCTTGGTAAGTTGCCAGTTGCATATATTGGTGCTTTTTTTGGAATGATTAGAGAATTTATTGGGGGGATGTTGCCTAATGGATTTGTAAAAGATGCAATTGTAAATGGAGTAATTCCAGCGGTTAGCTCAGTTGTTATGTTTTTGCCAAACATTTTGGTTTTGTATCTTGGAATTAATTTAATGGAGCAGACTGGATATATGGCAAGAGCTGCTTATGTTATGGATGGAATTTTAAAAAGGTTTGGATTGCAAGGGAGGTCTTTTATTCCTTTGATAATGGGATTTGGGTGTAGCGTGCCAGCTTATATGGCAGCAAGAACTCTTAAAAATCCAAAAGATAGGCTTATTACAATGCTTATAATTGGATTTATGAGTTGTGGAGCTAGGCTTCCTGTGTATGTTTTATTGGTTAGTGCTTTTTTCCCTCCTACTATTCAAGGTAATGTTTTATTTGGGATATATCTTTTTGGAGCATTAGTTGGACTTATTGTAGCAAGGGTATTAAGAAGTGTGTTATTCAAGGGTGAGCCAGAACCTTTTGTAATGGAGCTTCCAAAGTATCGTTTTCCAAAGTTAAAAGGGATTTTGTTTGATTTATGGATTAAGACAAAGATGTATTTAAAAAAAGCTGGAACTTTTATTGCAGCAGCAAGTCTTTTAATTTGGTTTTTAAGCTCATATCCTGGGAAAAATTTGGAAGAGTCTTATTTGGCTACAATTGGAAAAACTATTAATCCAGTCTTTGAACCGCTTGGATTTAGTTGGAGGGAGAGTGTTTCTATTATTGCTGGACTTAGTGCAAAAGAGGTTGTAGTATCTACTATGGCGGTTTTGTATAATTCAAAAGGAGAACAGTTAATAGAGGTAATTAGAGAAAATCTCTCATTTGCCACAGCTATTGCAATGATAATTATTATTATGTTTTATTCTCCTTGTATAGCGGCTATGGGGACTTTTTATTCAGAGGTGCCACAATGGAAGTGGCGGCTTTTTTATACCATTTATCCAAATATTTTAGCTTATTTAATGGCGTTAATAGGGTATAATATTGCATTAATATTTTCTTAGGAGATAGGATGAGGATTTTGTTTCTTGGGATTTTTTTGCTTTTTTTAGGGTGTATGCAAGAAGAGTATAATATCCAAAAGCCTTTTATAAAACAAAAAGAAGTTAGCGTAGTTCCTTTTGTAAATTTTACTCAAACTCCTCTTGCTGGATATAGAGTAGCTGGTATATTAGAGGGGGTGTTGCGCTCAAAAAGGTATAAAATTAGGAGTTCTCTTTTCTCTTTTAAAGAGGATGAGTATGGGATAGAAGATATTAATAAAATGATTCAAAAAGCTAAGGGAGATTTGGTAATTACTGGATATGTGAATGAGTTTAGATATAAAACTGGGATTGATGGAGAACCTGCTGTTAGCATTACTATAAAAGTGTTTTCTAAAAACCTTGGTAAGTATATTTATACATCTTCTTTTTCTCTTGTTGGAAATACTTATAATTCTCTTGGAGTATTAACTCAAATGGGATTTAACAAGATTATAAAATGAAATTAAAATTTACCAAAAACAAATATTTTGAGACTTTTATTATTTTTATGATAGTCTTTTTGTTAAATTACTTTTTTGATAGAGAGCATCTTTTATATCCAGATAGCTTTGTAAATCCTTATATGTATGTTTTTGTTGCCGTTTCTTTGTTTTATTCCCTTTTAGTATCAATTTTTTACTTTATTTTATATTTTGGGGCTGAGTATATAATTTATCATAAAGTTAATTTGCCAATTTTGTTTGAGATGTTTTTGCTTATGGTAATTATGGGAGAGTTTACTACTTATTGGAATAATAAACTCTCAAAGTATAAGGAGCAAAACGATTATTTAAAAAATAGACTTGAAGAGGTTGGAAATGCTTATTATCTTTTGAAAATCTCTCATGATGAGCTTGAAAAAAACTACATTTTAAAGCCATTTAGTATAAGAGAAGTATTAAGAGAAGTTAAAGAACTTGCTTATAAATCAATTGAGGAGAGTTTTTCGCTTTTGACTACTTTGATTAAAAATCTCTTTAAGCTTGAAAAAGGTGGACTTTTTACTTATGAGGATGGAGTTTTTTATCCAAAGGCTATGATTGGAGATTTTGAGAAACTTGATACTAACGACCCTTTGGTGGTTGATGCTGTTAATTATCATCAGATTGCCTTTGTTGGAAATTTAAGGGAGAAAAAGAGTAAATATTTAGCCGTTATTCCAATTGTTTCTTTAAACGATGAAGTAAAAGGGATTTTTGTAATTGAACAAATTCCCTTTTTTAACCTCTCAAA
>JBDONU010000007.1:0-14285 GCA_039831175.1 Nautiliaceae bacterium | reverse complement strand
AATATAATTAATAAAAAAAGGGGGGTCTTATGGGACGCATTTATGGAAGAGTTGAAAATGTTGAAGATATTAGAAGAATTAACTGCATCATAAGAGATGAAATGTTAGTTGTAGAAAATGCAGCCGAGCTTACAGATTTGAAAAAAAGAAGTGATTATCTTTGTACTTTGACATACTCTCCTTTTTGGCAAAAAAAATTTAAAGATAAAATTGAAGAGTTTAGAAAAGTTGCTATTGAAGAAAATAGAGCAAGTGTAAAAACAGCAAATTATATAGCTAAATATAAAGGATTTAATAAAGAATATGAGCCTTGGAAAAAAGACATTAATATTGATTCTGAATTAAAAGCAATTCCAAGTTATGTTATTGAAGAACTTACAAATTCTCTTTTTAGTTTAAGTAAGGGAGTTGATATTTTAGAAGAGTTAAGGAGAGAGTTTTGTGATATTAGAAAAGCAATGGTATTTTGTAATGATGTTGAGTGTTTAGATAAGTTAAAAAGGGGAGTTGATATTTTATCTGCTTTGCCTTTTATTGAGAGTTTTAAAGAACATTTTGATGAAGGGCTTTTAGGAGCTATTGACAAATTAATTAATGAGGAGAAAGAGCGCTCAGTAACTCTTGCAAATATCGTAGCAGAAGTTAATGGATGGGATAGATTTTATCAAAGTGTTGGAGAAGAGGATTTTAGAGGGGATGCTAAGAAGTTTTTAGAAGAGCTTTTAAAAGAAGAAGAGAAATCTTCGACTTATATTCCAACAGAAGCTAAATATAAAGGTGGGGCTAAGGTATTGTGGCTTGTGTATTATCATCCGAAAAGAAAAAGAGAGTATGCAAAAAGAATCTATTTCCCAGCTGATGCGTTTGATATTAAAGTAGAAGGACCAGGAGAGTTTAAAAATAGATTTGGTAATAGTGTTTATGGAATTAAAATAACTTATAAAAGCACAATTAAACCTACAAAAATTCATTTAAGAGGGAAAGAAATCACTCTTCCACAAAGAGTTATTACTAGAACAAAAGTTGTAGAAATTCCAAAAGTTGCAACTGATATAAGAATTGTTGAAGAGAGACCAAAGAGTGCTATGGATATAGCATAACCCCCTTTTTTTAATGGGGTTATAGAGTTGATTTGTAAGAGAAGTATGCGCTAAAAAATGTTAGATAATAAAGAATAGTTAAAAAAGCAATAAAAAGTGGTAAGATAATAATATTTGAAATGGTAAGTGATGGATATAGGGTAGGCGAGAGAATAAATACATAGAAAAATAGTGCAAAAAAGTATAAACTTCCTACAATTAGACTCCAAATTAAATAAATAAGCATATATTTTAAGTTAAAAGTTTTTACCCAAAATTTAAAATCAATTAATGAGCTAAGAAGAGAAATAAAGGCATCTTTAAAAGTTTCTTTACTTAGTGCTTCTCCAAATTTTCCAAGAAAAATGTATGAATAAAGCATAAAATAGATTGAGTAAATTCCAATTAAGATTTTAGTGGTAATTGGAGAATTTATAATTGCAATTTGAAAAAATAGGATAGTTTGAGTTGAAAAAAAGTCATATTGAGACGTAAATTTAAAAATTAGTGCTAAAAATATAAACCAAAAAGCCATGATTAAGGTAGTTGCTAAGATTATTCCAATTGCTTGTGGAATTCCGTATAAAAAGAAGTTTGAAATTTCGTTTGATTTTAAATTTTTATAAAAATCTTCATCGTTTTTGCTTTTCATTGCAAGATGGACTAAAAATACTCCTACACTTAAATAGATAATTTTATCTAAAAAGTAGATGGTAATGCCAATAAATGGTAATCTTTCAAAAAATGTTAAAATAGAAATAACCGCTACTAAAATAAAGAATTTTTTAATTTCTGCAACTGATAGGAATGTGTACTTGAATACTTCTTTCATCTGTTTCCTTTTTGTAAAATTCTATCAAAAAAGGATAACTTTGTGTGCAATATTTGGAATTTTAGGAAATGATGAAAAGAGAGTTAAGAGGGCGTTAGAACAGATGATTCACAGAGGTAGAGAGTTTAGTGGTATAAAAAGAGTTAAAGGTGCAATTTTTGGATTTAATAGACTTGCTATTGAAAATATTGAGATTAATAATCAGCCATTAAAAAAAGATAATAAGCTTTTTGTTTTTAATGGCGAGATTTATAATTATAAAGAGCTTATAAGAAAGTTTAATTTACCCGCAAAAACTGAAATAGAAGTAATTGCTAATTTGTGGGATAGGATGGGAGTTGAGTTTGTTAGAGAGCTAGATGGAATGTTTGCAATTGCTATTTTTGATAAGAAACTTTATCTTTTTAGAGATTTTTTTGGCAAAAAGCCTCTTTACTTTACAAAAAATGCTTTTTCATCTGAAATTGGTCCTCTTTTAGAAGAAAAGGAGCTAAACAAAAAAGCTCTTAGTGAATATTTTGCTTATAATTCATCTCTTGCTCCAAATACTATTTATAAAGGAATTTATAAACTTCCGGCTGGATGTTACTTTGATGGAGAGATTAAAAGATGGGGGGATATAAAAAGGGAAATAAAGATTTTTGATAAAAAAGAAGCAGTTTCGGGGGTTAGAGAGAGATTGCTAAAAAGTATTAAAAAAAGAGTTCCAAGAGTTGAGTTTGGAGCATTATTAAGCGGGGGGGTTGATAGTAGTTTAATAGTTGGGGTTTTGAGTGAATTTAAAAAAGTTGATACTTTTAGCATTGGGTATGAAGGGTTTGAGAATTATGATGAGAGAAAATATGCTAAGAAGGTAGCTTCTTATCTTGGAGTTAAAAATTTTGATGTTGTTCTTAGTAAGAGAGAGTTTTTTAGTTTATTTAATGAAGTTATTGAAAGAATGGGAGAGCCTATTGGGGATAGTAGTTATTTTGCTTTGTTTCATCTTGGGAGGATTATTAATAAAAAAGTCGTATTTAGTGGGGAAGGGAGTGATGAGCTGTTTTTGGGTTATAGGAGGTATAGGGAGTATTTGGAGTTTTTAGAAAGTTTTGTGCCAAATAGAAAATGGATGGCAAAATACATGCTAAGGCATTATGAGGATATTAAAGAGTGGGAGTTATTTAGAAGATTTTTTGAAGGGGAAGAGGTTTTTAGGGGAATTAATGAAACTTTTTTTCAAAGACAGATAAATAGACTTATTAAGAGGGCTGATGATGTTAATTATAAGAGATTTTTGAGAGGTTGGGGGAGTTTTGATTTTAGTTATTTTGATTTGAAAGTATGGGTTGGGGAGGTTTTATTGATGAAAGTTGATAAGATGCTTATGGCTCATACAATTGAAGCAAGGACTCCTTTTTTGGATAGGGATTTGGTAGAATTTGTTTTTAGTTTAGATGAAAAAGCAAGAGGTAATGATAAGTGGATAATAAAAGAGATTGCAAAAGAATATCTTTCAAAAGAGATTGTATTTAGAAGAAAAAAGGGTTTTGCACTTCCTTTTTATGAGTGGTTAAAAGAAGAGGGTGAATTAAAAAGAATAGTTAATATTAATAGAAAAGCTAGACTTTTTAATGAAGAATATTTAAAAGAGATCATAAAGACAGGTCATAAAAGGTATAAACAACATATTTGGAATTTATATCTATTTTTAGTTTGGTATGAAAAGGAGTTTTTGTGAAGTTTAAGTTAAATAAATTTTTTATGCACGATATAGAAAACAAAGAACATCCAAGTGATTTTGAAGTAGAAGGTGAGTATGGGATTTTAATTTTGAGATTGCCATTTATTAATGATAATAAGGTAGAGATTGTTTCTTATGCCTTTTTGATAGATGGAGATGATGTTTTTTTATATGATAGAAAAAAGAGTGAGTTTGAGCTTTTGGGAGATTTTATGGATTTGCATAAATTTTTAGATGTTAGAATTGATAAGATTTTGGCAAAACTCAATAAGTTTCATGTTCAAATTGCAAAAAGAGAAGATGAACTTTATGAGGGTAAATTTGATAGAAATTTTGCTAATGAGTGGCTTAAATTAAAAAAAGAACTTGTATTAATTGAAAGACTTATGGGGCATGGATTAATAGCATTTGAGAGATTTTTGAAATTTTATAAAAGTAAGGTTGATAATTTTGCTTTTAAGGATTTAGAGGAACATTTCCAAAGGGCTCTTAGGTTTTCTAAAAATGCAATTGAAAAACTTGATTATTTGTATGAGTTTTTTAGAGCAAAACAAGATGAAAAGATGAATAAGATTATGTTTATTTTAACTATTGTATCTGGGATATTTTTACCTCTTAGTATGGTCGCAAGTTTTTTTGGAATGAATACAGGAGGCCTTCCTTTGGTAAATGATCCTTATGGAACTATTAAAGCAGTAATTATAGGAGTTGTGTTAGAGGTGCCAATTCTTTGGGTAATTTGGTATATGATGAAAAGATAGCCAAAGTTTTTTTTGCTTTGGTTTTTAGATGTTTGATTTTGGATGTTTGGTGCCAGACGCGATATAAAATTAAAAAAGAAAAAAGCCAAAAAGGCTTATCCTAAAAATGGGTTTGCGTAAAGTGCGATAAGTGCAAGTACAAGAGCGTAAATAACTTGTGCTTCAATCATAGCAAGTGCGATAAACATTGTACCCATAAGTTTACCACCCATTCCAGGGTTTCTTGCAGTACCAGCGATTGTAGCTGCTGATGCATGTCCCATACCAATAGCACCACCAAGTGCTGCAAGTCCAAGTCCAACAACTGCTGCAACTACGCTGTATGCTTTAATCATAGTTTCACCTTCGCTTGCAAAAGCAAATGCCGCAAAAATAGCCATAAGTGCTACGATTTTTTTCATTGCCTCTCCTTAGATATTTTATTGCGTTGTGTCCGTTCGGCTTGCGTATCCCTACTTAACACACAACGCATTGAAATTATAAATAAATTTTAATAAAAAGGCAACCAAAATTGGTTTTTTTATCTAATTTTGTTTAAATAGTTACACGCATCTTTGTTTCCCAGCTTGCAGGCTTTGTTTAAAAGTTCTTTTGCTTCTTGCTTTTTTCCTTCTTGATAAGCATAGTATCCAAGCAGTGTGCAACTATCGGCATCTTTTAGCTCACACCCTTTTTTGTAAAATTTTATTGCTTCTTTATGATTTTTCTTGACTCCAAATCCCTTGTCATAAAAAAATCCAACCATTCCGCACGCATATCCTTCATTTTTCTCACATCTTTTATAAAATCCATTAAAAGCTTCTTTATATTTTCCTTTTAGGGCAAGTTGTAAATCCTTATCGTTTGTATTGCCGTGAGCTCCAAAAAGAGTAAGGGTAATTCCTAAAATTAGTGCTATTTTTTTCATCTTCCCTCCTTATGTATTACAGCACGCACAACCAAATCCTTCATCCTCTTCAAATGTTGGAAGTTCTGTTTTTGCGTCTCCTGAAATTATAGCTTCTTTATAGGCTATTGTATCCTTGTTTAGGATTATTGTGTAGTATATTTTGCTTGTATTTCTTACTGTATTTATAGTTGAGCAATAAGTTTCAAGAGAGCTTAAAACCCATCTTTTAGCTGTTATATTGTCTGCATTTGATTTTAGTTTGTAAATAAAGTGAAATTCTGTAAAAATTTTTGGGAAAGTATCTCTTCTTTTTGATTCTATTTCCATTTCTGCTTCAATCTCATAACCTTTGTTTTTTGCCATTTCAACTACATCAAACAAAGAACAGTTTCCCATTCCCGTAATAAATAGTTCAACAGGTGAATATTTTTCAGCGTCAATTATTAATATTTCTTTTCCGTTTGTTGCTTCATATTTTTTTTCATCAATATGTCTGATTTTAATCATTTCTTCTCCTTTAAAAATTCTTCAAAATATTTTATCTGCTCTTTTACCCTTTCAGGTGCGGTAGCCCCATAGCTTTTTCTGCTTTTCATAGAATTTTCAAGGCTAAGGTCTAAATCATCTTTAATTCTCTCATCAATGTTTTTTAATTCATCTAAGCTTAAATCACTTAAATCAACTCCTTTTTTCTCCGCTAATGCTACGGCACGACCTGTAATGTGGTGAGCTTCTCTAAAAGGTATTCCTTTATTGACTAAATAATCGGCTAAGTCAGTAGCCGTTAAATGTCCTTTTTTAGAGGCTTCATACATTTTGTCTTTATTTATTTTCATTGTTTTTAGTGTTTCTTTTAGTATCTCTATTGAAATTAGGGCATTTTTTACACTGTCAAACACAGGTTCTTTGTCTTCTTGGGTATCTTTATTGTATGCAAGAGGGAGACCTTTCATAACCGTTAAAAGCGCTATTAAATTTCCATAAGCTCTTCCCGTTTTTCCTCTTATTAATTCCGGAACATCCGGATTTTTCTTTTGAGGCATAATTGAGCTTCCGGTTGAGTATTCATCGCTTAGAGTTATAAATCCAAATTCGCTTGTTGACCAGATTATAAGCTCTTCGCTGATTCTGCTTGCATGCATCATAAGCATTGAAATATTAAATAAAATTTCAAGTGCAAAGTCCCTATCACTTACACTGTCAAGACAGTTAATTGTCGGTTCGTCAAAACCCAGTGCTTTTGTTGTCTCAAATCTGTCAATATTATGAGGAGTCCCGGCAAGTGCAGCACACCCAAGAGGATTTTTGTTGTTTCTTTTGTAAGATTCTTCAAATCTTTCATAATCCCTTTTAAACATACTTGCATATGCAAGCATATGGTAAGCAAAACTAATAGGCTGTGCGTGTTGAAGGTGAGTCATACCAGGCAAAATTGTATCTGTATGTTCTTTTGCAATATTTACAAAAACTTCAATAAGCTCTTTTATTTTTTTCATAAAATCTTTGTTGCTTTTTAAGACCCAGCGTCTAAAATCAACTGCTACCTGGTCGTTTCTGCTTCTTGCTGTGTGCAGTTTTTTACCTGTGTCTCCAATTAGCTCAATTAGTCTTTTCTCTATTGCCATATGGATATCTTCATCTGCTATATCCCATTTGAATTGATTGTTTTCAATCTCTTTTTTTATTTTAAGTAAGCCTTCTTTTATTTTCTCTGCTTCTTCTTGAGTTAAAATTCCTTGCTTTGCAAGCATTTGAGAGTGAGCTATTGAGCCTTCTATATCTTCAATGTATAGCTCTTTGTCAAATGGGATTGATGCGTTAAATTCATCAAGTATTTTTGCAGTGCCTTTGCTAAATCTTCCGCCCCATAGTTTCATTATAAACCTTTTTTATGAAATTATACTAAATTAATACACCTCATTGTGTGAGCCGATATCAATTAAAAAAATTTTCTTATCAAGAATTATAAGCAAGTTCAAGCTCTTTTTCTCTGAGTTCGTTTTATCTTTTTTTAATATCCATAACAACATACTTTTTTGCCTCTGAAATTAATAATTACTTCATCAAACTTTTTTAGCAGTTCTTTAAAAATGGATACGTCTCTTTTTTTGACTTCGTTTGCATTAATTACCATATTTTCTCCTTTAATATATAAAGAGGTTTAAGAGTTTTTTAATTTACAAGTTTTGATATAATTTGTAAAAGGAGTTAAGATGAATCCAAAACTTATAAAACTTATCTTCTCAACTGCATCTATTAAAAGATGGAATGAGTTTCCAAGACCTTTTGATTTTGTGGAGCTTGATAGGCAATCTCACAAGATGATTATTGCTTATTTGCTTGGACATTATGAGGGGTTTGGTAAAAAGGAGTTTGAAGAAGTTATAAAACTTGGTATTGCCGGAGTGCTTTATAGATCGGTACTTACTGATTTAAAATCGCCGGTTTATGATTATCTAAGAAAAAAGAAGGCAAAAGAGCTTGATGAATTTGTTTTAGGGAAGTTGGAGGGGATTGTTGATGAAGAGTTGAAATATTATGTTAAGCTTTATAATAATACAAATTCAAAACCAAAACAACTCTTAAACGCGGCAAGTCATTTTGCAAATTTATGGGAGTTTGACTTTATTTATAATTTTGCAAGAGGAAGTTATGGAGTAGAGGAGGTTAAGAGGGCGTTAGAGTATGAAATTGAGGAGTTTTATGGGTTTGAGGGGATTAGGGCGTTGATGCTTAAAAAAAAGAGTTATGATTTTATCTCTTTGTGTGGGAATTTGAGATTTCAAAAAAGATGGTCAAACACTCCAAGGGTTCCCCAAACTTCCGTGCTTGGACATATGCTTTTTGTAGCTATTGTTGCTTTTTTTCTTACCAAAGAGGCAAAACGAGACAATATTTACTACAATTTTTTTGGCGGGCTTTTTCACGATATAATAGAGGCTTTTACACGCGATATAATTGCTCCTATTAAGCACGGAGTTGAGGGACTTGATAAAATATTAAAAGAGTATGAAAAAAAACTTATTGAAGAGAAATTTATGCCTATGGTTCCAGAAGTGATAAAAGAGATAAAAATTTTTATAGAAGATGAGTTTGCAAATAAAGAGGTTGGTAAAGATGGAGTTAGGATTGTAAGGGAAGTTAAAAAAGGGATTGATGGGGAGTTGATTAAAGTGGCTGACCATTTTGGTGCGTTTGTTGAAGCAGTTATGAGTATTGAATATGGAGTTAAGTCTCCTGAATTGATTGGGGCAGTTGAAGTTTTGAGCAATCAGTATAAAGGTAAAAAGATTTTTGGAGTTGATATTGAGGAATATTTTAATAAAGAATTCCTTAATAAGTAAGGATATTATGTTAAGTTGTCTTTTTTAATTTATTTTATACCTTAATTTATATTTTGTATTTAATTAATATACGACAATATGCAGCTATACAAAAGGAGCTAACAGGTGAAAAAGGTTATTGGGATTTTATTTTTGGTATCTTTTCTTTTTAGTAGTGGAGAGTTTTGCTTTTATACTATTAAAATGGATTATAGAGAGTATCAAAATGGTAGAGTGCTTGATAGGGATTATACCGATTTTGGAGAGTTGGTTGGAATTGGATATAGATATGAAAATAGTAATTTTTATGACTCTTTTTTTAGAATAGAAGGAGCTTATGGAGGGAGTCATTATGAAGGCGCTACTTGGGGAGGGAAGCCAATTAAAGAGAATCAAAGTGGAGTTTATATTTTGAATATTGAAGGTGGATTTGGGCAAAGGGGAGTTAATTTTATTTTGGGGTATAGATTTTGGAATAGAGGGAAGAGTAACTCTATTGGGGATTATAATGAACAATATTATTGGCCTTATTATGGAGTGATGTGGAGGAATTGTTTTGAATTTAGAAAGTTTTCTTTTAAACCAGAGATTGCATATCAAAAAGCAATTAATCCTCAAATGAAAGCGTATCTTGGAAATGAACCAGTAATTGATTTAGGGGATACGGAAGGTTTTAAAGCAGAATTGCCTTTATATTTTAAATCAAAAAATTTCTCTTTTAAGCTTTTTTATAGATATCAACTTTGGCATGTTTCAGCTTCTTCTCAAACTCCTCTTTTGTTAAATGGAAAAGTTGTTTATATTTATGAGCCAGAGAGTTTTACACGTAATAGTTATATAGGAGCAGGGATTAGTTTTTGTTTCTAATCCCTTTTTTAATTTCTTTTACTATTTGAGGGTTTTCAAGAGTTGATATATCTTGTTTTATCTCTTCACCTTTTGCAAGACTTCTTAAAATTCTTCTCATAATTTTACCGCTTCTTGTTTTTGGAAGCCCTGGGACAAAAGCAAAGTTATCAACTTTTGCAATAGCTCCTATCTCTTCTTTTACTATTTCATTAATCTCTTTTGAAATTTCTTCTGGCTCTTTTTGCTCTTTTAAAACAATATACGCAAAGATACTTTCTCCTTTAATTTCATCTGGTTTTCCAACTACTGCAACTTCTGCAACTTGTGGGTGTTTTTTAATAGCTGCTTCAATTTCAGCAGTTCCGAGTCTATGACCAGATACATTAATAACATCATCAACTCTACCGGTAATAAAGATATAGCCATCTTCATCATAAATTGCGCCATCTCCACTAAAATATACCGGTTTTCCATCTTTTTTTGCTGTTGAGAAGTAGCTTTTGACAAATCTATCTGGGTCATTCCAAATAGTCCTAATCATACTTGGCCAAGGTTTTGTAATACAAAGAAGTCCTTTTTCATTTGGTGCTATTTTATTACCATTTTCATCAATAATTTCCGCAAAAATTCCAGGTAGCGGGAATGTTGCACTTGCAGGTTTAATTGGGGTTGCTGCTGGAAGAGGGCTTATCATATGACCGCCTGTTTCTGTTTGCCACCAAGTATCTACAATTGAACATTCACCCCTTCCTACTACTTCATAATACCATTTCCAAGCTGCTGGGTCAATTGGCTCTCCAACAGTTCCAAGGATTCTAAGGGAAGTTAAATCATATTTTTTAGGTTCATCTTTTTCCATTTTGTGAAGTAATCTAATAGCAGTTGGAGCTGTGTAGAATTGATTTACTTTATAATCTTGAATCATTTTCCAAGCCCTACCAGCATCTGGATAAGTTAAGACACCTTCAAACATAATAGTAGTAGCACCTGCTGCAAGAGGTCCATATACTATGTAAGTGTGTCCTGTAATCCATCCAATATCTGCTGTACACCAGTAAGTATCGTTATCTTTTATATCAAATACCCACTCCATTGTCATTTGAGCCCATAGAATATATCCAGCTTGGTGGTGCTCAACTCCTTTTGGTTTTCCTGTACTTCCTGATGTGTATAGTAAGAATAGTGGGTCTTCGCTATCCATTACTTCTGGTTCGCATCTATTTGATTGCTCTTTTATTAGTTCGTTATAATCTACATCTCTTCCTTCAACCCAATTAATTTCTTCATTATTTCTTTTAACTACTATTACTTTTTCTACAACATCAACATTTTCTAAGGCTTTATCAACTACCGGTTTTAGCATATAAGGTTTACCTTTTCTATATGCTCCATCTGCTGTAATTACCACTTTTGCACCTGCATCAAGGATTCTATCTTTGAGTGCTTCTGCACTAAATCCTCCAAATACTACACTATGAATTGCACCAATTCTTGCACAAGCAAGCATTGCAAAAGCTGCTTCTGGAATCATTGGCATATAAATTACAACTCTATCACCTTTATTAACCCCAAGACTTTTTAAAAGATTTGCAAATTTATTTACTTCATTATATAGTTCAAGGTAAGTGATAATTCTCTTTTCTGCGTTATCACCTTCCCAGATAATTGCGGCTTTGTTTTTTTTAGTATCTAAGTGTCTATCTATACATTGATAAGATACATTTAGTTTCCCACCTACAAACCATTTGTAAAATGGAGCGTTTGACTCATCAAGAGTTTTATCAAAATCTTCAAACCAAGTAATTTTTTCTCTTGCAAATTTTGCCCAAGTTTCTTCATAATCTTTTTCAAACTCTTTTACCAAATCTTCATATTCGCACATATTTTTAAATGCTGGGTTAGTGAATAGTTCTTTTTTTGGATAATAAACTTCACTCATTTTTACTCCTTTTTTCTTTATAATAAGCAAAAATTATTTAGTAGTGATTAAAAGAGAAGAGAAATTATCATTAATGTGTAAAAAAGTAACATTTGATAGCGAAAGCTTCAAATTAAAGTTGCGTAAAAATATTATGTTAATGTTTTTAACTTAAAAAACAAAATTTTAACTCAAAAAACTACTTTAAAATATTCAAAAACCAATTAAAACGCTCAAAAACAACCCAAAAAAGGGTTATTTATAATTTTCAATTGCTTTTTGAATAAGCTCAATTGCTTTTTCTCTTCCAGCATATCCTGTAACTTTTACCCATTTTCCAGGCTCTAAGTCTTTGTAAGTTTCAAAAAAGTGTTTAATTTGATTTAGTTTAATTTCTGGTAAATCTTCAAGTTCTTCAATTTTTGCCATCTGTGGATCAAGCTTTGTAACTGGTACTGCTACAATTTTTTCATCTTTTCCACTCTCATCTTCCATAATTAAAACTCCAATAACTCTACTTTTAATCACACATCCTGGTACAACACTTTCACTTGAAATTACTAAAATGTCAATTGGGTCTCCATCATCTGCTAGTGTGTTTGGTATAAAACCGTAATTTGCTGGATAAAATTGGCTCCCATAGAGAATTCTATCAAGGAAAATTACTCCACTTTCTTTATCAAGTTCATATTTTATATTACTTCCTTGTGGAATTTCTATAACTGCATTTACTGCTTCTTTTGGATTTCCAGGTTTGATTTTGCTAATATCCATTTTATCTCCTTTTTTGTGAAATTATATCAAATGATGAAGAAAATTTGATAAAATTATATATAACTAAATGAAGGGGAGGAGTTAATGAAAGATGACTTGGTAAATAATTGTCAAAAAGAAAAAGAAGAAATTGAGAAATTAAAAAAGCAAGTTGAACTATTAAAGGCAAAGATAGAGCAAGATAAAAAATTATTTTCTACATTTTCTCATGATATTAGAAATTTTGTAAACTCAATTTTAGGTTTTTTAGAGCTTTTGACACTGCAAGAGACTGATCCAACAAAGTTTGAATATATCAAATCAGCTCAAAACTCAGTTTATTTAATTTTAAATTTAGTTAATGATGTGTTAGAACTTTCAAAAATGGAAGAGGGGAAACTAAAAATTAATGAATACTTTTATATTCCTATTAATGAATATAAAAGTATTTATAATGTTTTTTATCCAAGTGCAATTGAAAAAAATATCTTTTTTATAGGATTTTTTGACCCTCTTTTGCCATATGCTATAAAAGGGGATGAGTATAGAATAAAGCAAATAATTAGCAACTTGTTTAGCAATGCTATTAAATTTACCCCAGAAGGTGGGATGATTAAGTTTAAAATCAATTATAAAACAAAAACAAATAGCGTAGAAATTACAGTCTCTGATAGTGGAATAGGTATGACCCAAGAAGAGCTTGATAGATTATTTAAACCCTTTGAACAAGCAAATGATTTAGTAGCAGCAAGATTTGGTGGGACTGGGCTTGGGATGAGTATTGTATTTAATTTAGTTAAGATGATGGGAGGGAGTGTAAAGGTTAGAAGTAAAAAAGGAAAAGGAACAACTTTTAAAATTTCTTTTCCTTGTAAAACTTATGAAACAATTCCACCATCTGTTGATAAGAGTGAATTTGAAAAATTTAATATTGTTATTTTACATGAAAGAGATAAAATTTTAAATAGTGAAATAGTTAAACTTATTATGAGATATTTTAGAAGAATTGGTATTCATTTTAAAGTAGTTGATAGAAAGGAGCTTTTTGAACTTATAAAAAGTAATGAAGATTATCTTTTCATAATTCCGGATTTAGAAGATGAGTATTGTAGTGAGGATTTTTGTGAACCTCATTTAATTGAGTCAAACAAAAAAATACTTTTTATAAAAAGAACTCGTTACAAAGCAAAAAATCTTCCATATAATGTAAAAGTGCTTCCAATTCCATTTATTGGAGGTAATCTATTTAAAGAGATTAAAGGAATGTTTGAAAAACAATCTTCAATTGAAGAGAAAAAAGAGAGCACTAAAATACTCTCAGTGCTTGTTATTGATGATAATCCAATAAATCTAAAAATTATGAAAGAGCTTTTAAAAAGTATGAATATGGTACCATTCTTAGCCCAAGATGAGATTGAGGGAATGGAGATTCTTAACAATAAAAAGATTGATGTAGCATTTATTGATGAAAATATGCCAACAATTAGTGGAACTGAGCTAATTCAAGAGATTAGACGCTATCCAAAATTTAATAAAGTTAGAATCTTTGGACTAACTGGCGATGCATCAGATGAGGTTCGTAAAAAATTAATAAAAGCAGGAGCAGAGGATGTGCTTGTTAAGCCAATATCAAGAGAGAAATTAGAAAAGCTATTTAGGCAATACTTCTAAAATTATATTTTTTAATTTTTCTCCCTCTTTAATTTGTGGACCAAGTCTTAGGAATTTTGAGATGATGATTATTGTATAAGGAGTTTCATTAAAGTATAAGATCAATTTATCATCAATTGAAAAGTGAATACTTTTAATATCTCCTACGATATTTTTAATTGCATTTTTGGATGATTCTGTAAATTTGTAAATAGTCTCAATTATCTCATCTACTTCTTCATCTCTCATAGAGTAATCTCTTATACATTTGTAAAATTTTGTGCCTTTTAAAACTAAAAAGGCAATGATATTTTTAAAAGTTTTTTCATCTTTGCAAATTTTATTAAGTTTTTCGCTTTTAAATTCTTGAAATAGCACATCCTCTGATTTTAATCCTTTGTACTCCTCTTTTGCTTTATTTTCTACAAATTCGGCTGCTTTATATGGATCTTCTGTTTTTTGAATACCTTTAAAGAAGAACCCTATTAGTTCTTTGTGAAGTTTTTCT
>JBDONU010000105.1:0-4152 GCA_039831175.1 Nautiliaceae bacterium | reverse complement strand
ATAAAATTTGATTATCAGAAATGTTAATAAGCTTTAATCTATAAGTTCCTAAACTATTTTTTACATTAACTTCCCCTCTCACAAGCACAAAATCCGGATACTTAATCTTATCTTCAAACTTAATATAAACTCCACTTCTTGGAATTTCAACAACCTTAGAAGTTTGATGAGTTTGCAAATAAGGCTTAATTTTTTCATATAAATCATTTACAAACTCAACATAATAAGCAATCTTTGGAGCAAGGAAAGCTTTGGAAAATTCAACTAAATTCCCCTCTTTTAAATACCTAACCTCTTTATCAATAAACTCATAATCCTCCCTTATAGCAACTTTAAGCTCTTTTAAATCATCTTCTAAAAGTTTTTTATCCTCTTTTAAAAGTTTTTCATCTTTTTTTAATTCACTAAGCAATTTGTCTATTTGGCTTTTTATCTTCTCAATCTGTTTAGCCGTTTTTATAGGATCATTTTTATCAATTGATTTTATCTCTTTTTCTATTTCTTTAATATCAGGAAGTTTTAGATTTTTTATATCACTTTGCACTTTTTTATAATCTTTTTTAAGTTTTTCAAGAACCTTTAAAGATTTAAAATCATACCCTTTAAAAATTTTTGAATAATCAAAATTAAAATTAATTTTTAAAGATTTCTTAGAAGAGTTAACTGAACTAACCACACTTGCTAACTTTTTAGTTAAATCTTCATTAGTAAACAAATCCAAATCTCCACTTACCTTAAACTTTCTCCACATCAAATAGTATCCATCAAAATCTACTCTAACTCTTTTTGCTTCAAAATTCTCTCCCAAAACCATCATCTTAACTTCAAAAGGCTTGATTTTTAAATCCCTAACTTCTACTCTTTGGTGCAAAGATTTACTTAACACAAAACTCAAAATTTTTCCTACAAGAGGAGTTAAAATAGTAAAAAGCAAAATAAAAACTCCTCCAACAACTCCTATTGCAATAAATCCACTTATCCTAAAAATTGATTTTTTTTCTTTTGGAACAAGCCAGGAGAGATACTTAATTTTACTAAGCTTAGAAAAAACAACTTCTCTATAAATTTCAACACCTTTTAACAAAATCGGATATAAAATAATAGAAACTAAAATTCCAATAGCCAAACTTCCCATAACCAAAGTGTTATTAAATCCGCTCCATCTAAGAAAAGGAGTATTATAAAGAAGAGTCCAAAGAGGTTTTAAATACTCATTAGTCAAAAGAAAATATCCAACTTTATTAAAAAGTGGGTCCAAAAAGTAAGCAATTCCCCCAAAAAACGAAAAAGCTGCCATATAAAGCCCAAGTGGTATTCTAAAAATTAAAACAAAAAACCAAATTACATAATTAAAAAGAGTAAAAGTTGGCAAAAATCCACTCAAAAGCCCAAGAACAATTGCCAACACTATCGTATGCTTATTTGCAGAAGAATTTAGCTCTTTTAAAAAATCTAACAAAAAATCTTTCATAACCTACCTTTAAACCCATCTAAAAAATTCATAATCTCAACAAACTCATCTTTTTGTAAATACAAAACTCTATACTTCTCATAAGTTGCCCAAACCCTTTTATAAGAAGTTCTTCCTCTTTTTTTAAGTTCAAGTGCCACTGCTGCATTTATAAATCCCCTATACACATTCTTATAAGGATTTTGCGTTTTCCTTATCTTTTGCCAATACTCTTCTAAAACTTCGTGAGCTTTAAAATAGTCTCCATTTCTCATAAGCTCTTTAAACTTTTCAAAATTTGCCATATAATTCCTTTAAAAAGGAGATAAATGCTAAACATAATAACCGCTCTAAAACCAGAAGCTATTGAAATTATAAAACATTTTAAACTAAAATCAAACAACAACATCTATCAAAATAATAAAATAAACCTTATAATCACAGGTCAAGGAAAAATAAAATCCGCAATAAATACCGTTTTACTTTTGCAAAAGTATCCATACAAAAGTATAAATTTTGGAGTTGCTGGAAGCAATAAATACGAAGTCAATGAAGGTTTTTTTATTCATAAAATCATTGATTTTGAAACATCAAAAACTTACTACCCAGATTTTTTCAAAGAAAAATCAAGTGAAATTGTTTGTATCTCAAAACCATCTAAATACTTTCAGTTAGTAGATATGGAAAGCAGCGGTTTTTTTGAAGCCGCTTATAAATTTTTAAGCGTAGAAAAAATTATACTTTATAAAATAGTAAGTGATACACCCTCTTATAAATTTAATCCAAAAGAAGTTCCAACTCTTATAAAAAACCACATCCATATTATTGAAGAGTTAGTTCAAGAAGATAAAAATCCATTTGAAGATATTGAAGAGTTAATTAAGTCTATTCCTTTAACTCAAACTCAAAAAGTTATACTAAAAAATATTTTAATCTATAAAAAACTAAAAAACCAATCTCTACCAACGGTTCCTACTTTTAAAAATAAAAAAGAGGTAAAAGAGTGGATAAACTCTCTTACCAATTCACTCTATTAAATTCATTCACATTTCCACCCGCTTTTGTAGCTGGGGCTTTGATAGTTTTGTTTTGTTCTGAATATTTTTGGCTCTCTTTTCCAACACCAGCCCATCCTCCTCCATTTCCAAGGAAGCTTACGCTATTGCAAGGATGAGTTAAGCAATCAAGATTAGCTGGGCTTGGTGCTTTATAATCTTTTGCAAGTGGATTATACCATAACCACGGTGAAATTGGATAATGCACTTTTGCTGAATACGCAACTCCTTTTGCCGGGGTAAATACTACAATTTGAGCTGCATTGCTAACATCTCCAATTGAGCTTATGTTTACTTTTGGCACTGAGATAAATTTAGTGCTATCTTTTGAAATACTTCCAAATACATCGCTTGTATGATCACTATTTATAACCCAAGTTTCATTATTATTAAAATATAGATATGTAGCTTTTACCTTTGCTTCATTTGATGTTGATGTAACATCTGGAATTTTTACAAGCCCATATCTAAATTCAACACTTTTATTAACAGCTGTACCTTTAAAAATGTTAGTTCCATCTGGTCTATTCATCCAAGAAGTTGATGTATTAATATCCACAACCTCTATATTAACCGGTGTCATTGGAGTATTGTATTTTTTACCAATATTCATATAAACATCAGCATTTGCAACTCCTTCATTAAATGCCAAAGGAGATAACCACTCTCTTGCATTTACTTTTGAAGAAGTTAAATTATACTCTCCTTTATAAAGCCAAAGAGTTGTATTGTTTGCTACAACATCAAATTGAGCTACTACATCTCTATCAGCTCTCATGGTTGAATCTAAGAATAAGTCAAATGTTGTATTAAGTTTTAACCCATTTCTTGTTGGAGCATTAATGCTTACATCTGGAAAACAAGTTGCTGTATAGTTTTTAAGCACATTTCCATTTTTATCTTCTGCTTTAACTACATAAGAAATTTTCTCAGCCATTAATGGCAATCTATACTCATTATGAGCGTTTAATGGTTCATTTGACATATAAAGCCAATTTGCCCCTGTTGTTGTACTAACGCTTCCAGTTGTTACAAATTGATAAGGAATAAATACCAATAAGTCAGTTTTATTCAAATCCTCTCTATCAGTTAAAACTTCTGCTGGTTTTATAAATCTTTGAGCATCTGGCGTATCATCTTCATCAACTTTTGCAAACTCATAACCTGCTTTTTCGCTAATTTTTAAAGTTAAAATTCCGCTTTCATTATAAGTAAATGTAGCATTTACATCACCATTTTCAAAATTTTTAGAAGTATCAGTAGTAAATACCCCACTATCTGGACAATAAGCAACTTTTGCTCTTGCTGCGTTTATATCAGTTGGTTCTTGATAAAATACATCTTTATACATCTGTCTTACTTCCTCATCTGTTGGCACATAAAATGACGCTGAAACATTTAAATCTCCAACACTTACATTATAATCCCTAACTCCATCCACATCCGAAATAGTACCAGTTGTAAGATTATAATCATTCTCATCTACCGCTTTAATCTCTATATTAAACGCCTCTCCCGCCTTTTTATATTGATTTGTTCCAAAAGCTCTAAACCCATATGGTCTAACTGCAAAGTTATCTCTACTACAAGAAGAGTGTGAATAATTTTCAAAAAGACAACTTAAACATTCCTCAGGTACATTACCAC
>JBDONU010000081.1:0-14322 GCA_039831175.1 Nautiliaceae bacterium | reverse complement strand
CCTCTTCCAAAACCATTTATGGTACTTGCTACTCAAAATCCAATAGAACAAGAAGGCACCTACCCTCTCCCAGAAGCTCAACTTGATAGATTTATGTTTAAAGTTATTGTAAATTACCCTTCATTAGAGGATGAAATAAAAATTATTGAACTTATAAAAAATCCTCCAATGATAAATAAACTTTTATCAAGAAGCGATATTTTACAATTCCAAGAAGAGGTAAAAAATGTATTTATTGACAAAGAGTTAATTGAGTATATAGCAGAAATTGTAAATGCAACAAGAAAAGAAAAACTCCTAAGACTTGGAGCAAGTCCAAGGGCTACTATCTTTTTAGTAAAAGGGGCAAAAGCAAACGCTTTTATCAAAAATAGAGATTATGTAATACCAGAAGATATTTTAGAAATTCTTTATGAGGTATTAAGACATAGAATCATCCTCTCTTATGAAGCTATTGCCGAGGATATTAAAGAAGATGAAATTATAGAAAATATCCTAAATCAGGTCCCAAAAAGATGAAAGAACTTATTATAAAAGCCAAAAAAAAAGTATTTGAAATTGGAGCGGGGAATAACTTATCAGTTTTTAAAGGAGATGGAATAGAGTTTAAGGAGTTAAGAGAATATCAATATGGAGAAGATGCAAAAAGGATAGACTTTAAAAGAAGTATGAAGTATCAAAAACCATTAGTAAGAGAGTTTGAAGATGAAAAAGAACTTCATATAATAATTACAATCTTACTAAGCGGCTCTTTAATTTTTGGAACTATTAGAACAAAAATGGAGCTCATTTTAGAAATAGTAACTCTTTTAGCATACGCTTCAATAAAGTATCAAAACAAATTTAGTATAATTTTATACGACATAAAACCAACTCCATTAACACTCAATGAAAAAAAAGAATCCTCAATTCCTTATATCTTAGAAAAAATCAATTCAACCTCTTTGCTTAAAAAAGATTATAACCAATCAGTAATAACTTACTTAAATAAGTTTAAAAAATCCATACTTTTTTTAATAGGAGATTTTTATCATCCAATCAATACAAAAGCCCTAAAACACGAAACCTATACCATAATAGTAAGAGATAAACTTGAAGAAGATCCAAAACCAATTAAGAATTTATGCCTAAAAAATCCCATTAATTTAAAAGAGGCTTTTGCTTCTTTTTCAAAACAGACAATAAAAATCCACAAAGAAAAAATAAAAAAACTAGAAAAAAAAATCCTTTCCCAAAATCCCTATAAAACTCAAAAAATTTATACAACAGACAATGCATACCTAAAATTAAAGGAGTTATTAAAATGACACCTTTACCACTAAAAGACGTAAAAAGCATAGAGATTATACCTACTTGGAGTTTAATTTTAGCCATTGTAATAGTTTTAGTAGCGATAATAATTTTAAAAGTTAGAAAAAAAGAGACTATCAAATTTAACTTCAAAAACTCAAAAGAGAGTGCTTATAAATTTTCAATTATAGCTCCAAAGTACATAAACGAAAAAAACCAAACCCTCTTTCAAATAATTCAAGAAGAGATTAAAATCTATAAATACAAACCAAATGTCCCTCCTATGAAAAAAGAAGATATAGAAATGATAAAAGAATTTTTTAAATATTCCAAAACTAAAATCAAAGAAGTTTAGTTGAATTTAGAATATCCATTAGCGCTTTTGATAATACCAATTTACATTATTTTAAAAAAGCTTTTTCCTCCTCAGTGGGATTGTATTTTATTTCCAAATGCTGAATTTTTTAAATCCCAAAAAAGCCAACTCATAGAAATCCTAACAATTATCCTCCTTAGTATCTCCCTTGCAAACCCGTTCTCTAAAAAAACTATCCAACTCCCTAAAAAAGGGTATGATATTTTAATGGCGCTTGATACAAGCGGCTCAATGGACGATAAAATAAAAATTGCAAAAAAGATAATAATAGATTTTGCAAAAAAGAGAAAAAACGATAGATTAGGGCTTGTAGTATTTGGAAGCAGACCTTATATAGCTTCTCCTTTGACATATGAAAAAGAGTATTTCAAAGATATTGTTAAAAATATTTTCGTTACAATAGCTGGGGGAAAAACAGCAATTTATGATGCTTTATTTTTATCAGCCTCTTTATTTAGCAAATCCTCTAAAAATAAAATTTTAATCTTGCTTACCGATGGAAAAGATAATAAAAGCTTAACCCCACTTACTCTAACCATTCAAAGATTAAAAAATCTTAATATAAAAGTATATGCAATTGGAATTGGAGATAGCGATAATAAAGTTTTACAAAAAATTGCAAAAGATACAAATGGCAAATTTTTCCATATACAAAATCCAAAAAACCTTAAAAAAATCTACAACTACATAAATTATCTTGAAAAAAATCAATATAAAACCCCAAAAATTACAATAATAAAATCTTACTACCATTATCCTCTTTTAATGGCTTTGGGGCTTTATTTAATTTTATTGTATAATCTAAGAAAAAGGAGCTTTGCTTGATAACTTTTCAAAATCCTCACGCATTCTTAGCCCTTATGCTTGTTATATTGTTTATCTTATTAAAACCATACGATATAAAAGTTTCAAAAAAAGCTATCTTAATATCCCCTTATAGCAATAAAAAAAGATTCTTAACTCTCTTAGCTTCTTTTATCTTTTTAATTATTGCTCTTGCAAAACCAGTTATAAAAGGAGAGAGACAAAAAATAAAAATCACCTCATCAGTTGTAATACTTCTTGATATGTCAGAAAAAATGAACAAAACCGATATTTATCCAAATAGATTCAAAGCCGCAGTTAACAAAATCAAAATCCTTTTATCAAACATCCAAAATCCAGTAGAAGTAATTGGAGTTAGAGAATTTCCATTTTTAATCACTCCACCAACAACCGATTATAAAGCAATCTCTTATCTATTAGACCATATATCCCAAGAAGAGATAAGAGAAGATGCAAACTTTAAAAGAGCACTTAACTATACAAAAAAAATCAAAAATCCAAAAATAATTCTCTCCATTACAGACAAACAAATTCCAAATACTCTAACTTATATCATAAAAAAAGACTACTCAAACCAAGAAATATTAAAAATTGCAAAACAAATCAACTCAAAAACAATAATAAAAAAAATTCCCATCACCCAAGATAAAGAATTATTTATATATCCATTAGCAATTGGCATAATCCTTTTTATAATGGCCCATATCTCTTTAAGGATTAAAAAATGAGATTTTTAATTCTTTTTTTTACAATTAAATTATTCGCTTTTAATATCTTTACTGCTATAAAAGCAGAATATGATTATAAAACCAAAAACTACCAAAAAGCCGCAAAAGAATTTTTAGCACTAAACACCCAAAAAGGATTGTTAAACGCGGGAAATTGTTTTTATAAACTAAAAGAGTACAAAAAGGCAATAATTTATTACAATCAAATTACTAATAAAGATTTATTTTTTTATAAATATTACAATTTGGCAAATTCCTACGCACAATTAAGAAACTTCAATAAAGCCATCATACTCTACCAAAAAGCCCTAAAAATTAAGTTTGATAAAGATGCAAAATACAATCTTGAATACATTAAAAAACTACTAAAAAAACAACCTCCACCTCCTCCATCCAAAAAAAAAACACCTCCTAAAAAACAACCCTCAAAAAACAAACAAAAAAACTCTACTTCTAAAAACAATAACCCTACTCCAAAAAAACAAGATTCAAAAAAACAATTAACCCTAAAATCACTTAAAAAAGATAAACTTCAAAAAAAAGATTTACAACAAGAGTATTATGAAAAAAAATTAAGAAGTCTAAATTTTAATACTCTTTTAATCCCTCTAAGGAGCGAATAGATGAGATATATAATTCTTCTCCCGCTTGCACTTTTTGCAAGTGAAGTTAGTGTAAATGTTAATAAAAATACTTTGTGCAAAGGGGAGAGATTAATAATCTCTATTACTGCTCATGGAAAAAATATAAAAATCCCTACCCTAAAATATATCTCAAACTACCCAGTAAAACAAGTTTTTATAGAAAATAATATTATAGCGATGAATGGAAAATTAGAAGAATCCATTACTAAAACTTTTGTAATTATCCCAGATAAAAATATGACAATTCCATCTTTTAAAGTTGAAGTTGATAACAAACTCTACATAACAAAACCAATAAAAATTATCATTAAAAAACCAACATCATCTCATAAAGGATTTATTTTTGATTTAAATATCTCCAAAGATAGTATCTATTTAGGAGATAGTGCGCTAATTTCTATTACCATAAAAAGCAAAAAAGAAAATGTAAACTTTATAAAACTACCTCCATTCAAAATCAAGAACGCCATCCTAACTCCTCTTCAAAACAACTCTAAAAAAAATCAAGCAACCTATAAATACATTTTTTATCCTCTAAAAAGTAAAACTTATACTATCGGTCCAATAAAAGCGATCGTTGGAGTTGAGAGTATAGATAAAATGAAAAACAGATATTTCACTCTTGGAATTAAAACAATAAAAGAAAAAAACATCTACTCCCCAACAAAAACAATCAAAGTCTATCCAATACCAAAAGATACTATCTTTGGAGATTTTAACATCTCTCTTAGTATTAAAAACAAAAAAATAGAAGCAAACTCACCAAATATTGCTACTTTAAAAATAAAAGGATGTGGAGACTTTTATTCTTTACCAAATTTTTCTCTCAAAATTCCAAATACAACAATTTATACAACTAAACCTTTCTTAAAAACAACCTTTAAAAACAATCATCTTTGCGGAGTTTTTGAGCAAAATTTTACAATTCTCTCTCCTCATTCATACCTCATCCCCCCAATTAGCTTAAAAACATTTTACAACAAAAAAATAAATCTAAAAACCACTCCTCCAATTCAAGTTAATGTCCTCTCTTCAACAATTTCATCAAAAGAAAAAATTGTCTACACCAAAAAGTATAATTTAGCATTTTTAATTTTAACTTTTTTTGCAGGAGCGGTAATTGGAACATTTATAAGTTATTTAATAAGAAAAGAGGATATTTTTACAAAAATAAAAAAAGCAAAATCGGATAAAGAGCTTTTAAAAATTTTGCTATCTTTTAAATGCTACATTAAATTACAACCATATATAGAAAAACTCCAAAGCAATATCTACAATCACACAAATTATAAAGTAGAAAAAAAAGAGATTATAAAAACCCTAAAAGAGTGCCTCAAACACACTCTTTAAAATATTTTTTACACTCCTCTTTTAAGCAAAATCTTGGCACTTTACCATCTAAAAAGTCCATTAAATTATCAAGGCTTATTTGCATAATTCTCCTTAAAGCCTCTTTTGTATAGTATGCCATATGAGGAGTTGCTATAATATTATCTTTTTTTGCCAAACCCCAATCAGGAAGCACATCAGCTGCAATAATTCCATTAAAGGTTAAATAAACTTCTCTCTCTATAATTTCGGCTCTTGCTGGATTTATTATTACATTTCCTTTAAAATGGTTAATATTTTCTTTATTGATTAAATTTTTAGTTTGAGGAGTTAGTGGAAGTGCAATAAACAAAAAGTCACTTCTCTCTAACACCTCTTCTAAAATAAAAGTCTCTCTTATTCCTAAATTTTTTGGATGCCTACTAAATCCAATCACATCAGCTCCAAATCCTCTTGCAATTTTTACAATTTGCCTTCCAATAGTCCCAAGCCCTAAAACTCCAATAGTCTTACCCTCAATCTCAATTCCCTTTAAATCTTTATAATAAAAATCATTTCTTTTTACTCTATGAATCGCAATATATAATTTTCTTATAGCTTCAAGCAACAACCCAAAAGCAAACTCTCCAACCGCAGGACCAGCATACCCTCTTACGTTACTTACCATTATCCCTCTTTTGTAACACTCTACTAAATCAATATGGTCATATCCAGTTGAACGAGTTTGAATATATTTAAGATTTGGTAGTTTATTAAGAACTTCGGCAGTAATTTTTGAGTTTATAAAAACAGAAATCACATCATAATCTGCTGGCAACTTATGATTATTTATCGTCTCTTCAAAAAATAATACCTCAGCATCAACACCTTCTAATTTCTTTTTAAAAAACTCTCTCTCTTCTGGTTTAACTTCAAAAAATGCTATCTTCATACAAACCTTTCAAAATTTTATAGCATTATATCAAATCTTCTTTACCCTCTTTGCCCTTTTATAAGCTTTATACTCCTCTTTACTTTTTACACTCTTCTCTTCAATCTCCCTCCACTTAACCTCAACCTCTTTTGGATTTTCAATCCTATTAATAAAATATCCAAGCTCTTTTCCTTTTGGCACGCTTCTACCAAGTGGAGGTATCCTTTTTTCTACTTGAACTAAGCACCCATCATCAGCCTTTGGACACTCCCTAACACAAGCCCCGCAGTAAATACAAAGATAAGGGTTATAGTTATACTCTTTTTTACCACTTTCATAATCAACAACCACAAATTTTATCGCACCCGGAGGACAAATATTCTCACACTTATCGCAAAATATACAAAGCTCCTCATTATAATGGATAACTCCCCTATACCCTTTTGGTTCCGCAGAGGGTTCAAAAGGATATTTTATAGTTTCTGGCTCACTTACTAAGTTTTTAAGGCTCTCTACAAACATTTTAAGCATATCTACCTCCTATCTTGCCGTACAACTCATACAAGGGTCAAAACTCAAAACAATCGCCTGGGCGTCTGAATATTTTGCCCCTAAGAAAAGCTCTTTTAATATAGGAATGTTTGCATAAGTTGGCACTCTAATTCTTACTCTATCCATTACCTTTTTTCCACTCCCTCTTAAATAGTAAAAACACTCTCCTCTTGGAGCTTCAACCCTTACAACCACTTCTCCTTTTGGTCTTCCTTTAACCTTCACTTTATGTTCCCCCTCTGGAAGAGAGTTTAAAATATTCTTACACATTTCAATAGAGTTTAACACTTCATCAAACCTAACCATATTCCTTGCCCAAACATCCCCTTCACTCCTTAGCTGCATCTTATACCCAACCTCTTCAAAAGGAAGATAATCAAACTCAGCCCTAACATCCGTATCAAGCCCGCTTGCCCTTGCCACTGGACCGGCTGTATTGTATTTTGCCGCCATCTCTTTGCTTATAACCCCAACCCCTTTTGTTTTAAGCCCAAAAGTGTAATCGCTATCGTGAAATTCCATTACTTTTAATACGTTATCTTTTAATTTTTTAAGCTTTTTCTTTGCAAACTCAGCAACCTCATTATCCATATCCCTTGCAACCCCTCCAATTATCTGATAATCATACTGAACCCTATTTCCAGTAATCGCTTCTAAAACATCCATTACATCTTCTCTTGCTCTAAAAGTCTGCATAAAAAGATTTTCATATCCAACAACCTCAGCCACGTGTCCATTTGCAAGAAGATGAGAGTGAATTCTATCAAGCTCAACTACAAGCATCCTCAAATAGTCTATCCTCTTATTAACCTCAATATCCATAAGCTTCTCTATCCCATGAACCACCGCCCCGGCGTGAGTTATTGAACAAAGCCCGCACACTCTTGCTGTAAGGTATGGAAGCTGGGTATATTCAAATTTTGTAATTGCCGCTTTTTCTATTCCTCTGTGAACATATCCAATGTGGGCTTCAACTTTTGTGATTATCTCATTTTCCGTCTCAAATAAAAAACTTATAGGTTCAGGCAAAGCAATATGCTGCGAACCAAAAGGCACAATAATCTTTCCCATTACATCTCCTTATAGTTTCGTATCAGCTCTAAGAGGTGCTTTTGGACCATCCGGTGCTATAAAAACCCCAGTTGCTGCATTCTCAACATCCAGACCAAACAAATCGGCAAGCTCCCACTCAGCAAGCCAAGCACTTGGAATAATAGGTACAATTGATGGGATAAAAGCGTCATATGAGACATCTTCGACTCTAAAAATTTTTATAATGTTTTTAACTCTGTATTTTGAAAAAAGCCAGTCAATTTGAAGCTCTCCTCCAAGGTCTGTGGCATTAATAGTGATAAAATTCCACTCCCTCTCATCATAAAACTCTTTTATTTTATCCACCACATTATCAAGCGTAACTTCTTCTATCTGCACATTTGGATTAACTATCATCTTCAACTCCTAATGTTTTAATTACTTTTTCGTGATCTCTTAAATACTCTTTTTCTTTTGATTTTTGCTGCCATATCTCAATTGCTTCAACCATTCCATCAATCAAAGCCTCAACCCTTGGTGCGCATCCTGGTATCCACACATCAACTGGGATTATGTTATTTACCCCGTTTTCCACATGATAAAAATTTCTAAAAATTCCCCCACCATGAGCACAAGCACCCATAGCCACCACAACCTTTGGCTCAGCCATTTCAAGATATAGCCTTCTTAAAACATCTTTACAGTTTTTTGTAACAGGTCCGGTAACTAACAAAATATCCGCTTGCTTTGGATTACCTCTGTTTAACATCCCAAATCTTTCAATATCATATCTTGGGGCAAGGGCTGAGAGAATTTCTATATCACAGCCGTTGCATCCACCAGTATTATAGTGCAAAATCCAAGGCGATTTTTTTCTAAATTTGCTAAAAAACCCCATAATCTCTCCTTACTCAAATAAAGCTAACAAAATCACATTAAGTGCAGCCATTGGAATTAAAAATCCCCAAGCAAACTTAACCATTCTTCTAAAATCAAGTCTTGCAGTTGAATTATCAAGCAAATTCACAAACAAAAAGGCAAAAACCACAAGCAAAGCCCCAAGCCAGTAATGAGAACCCCCAAACAAAAAGACAAATGTAAACACATAAACATACTCTATCCACTTTCCAGTATAAAGTGCTTCATAAAAAGGACCGCTATATTCAATTTCCACTCCCCCTATAATCTCTTGGTGGGCTTCTGCCACATCAAAAGGGGATTTTTGAAGCATCATAGGAATTGTCAGTAAAAACGCAAAAAATACAAGAGGGATTTCTAAAATAGGATACCCTGCATAACTTAATACATCTCTTATATCAAAACTTCCAACCACAAGATACAAAGCAACAACCATTAATACCATTAAAGGCTCATAACTTATCATATGCATAAGTTCTCTTAAAGCACCAAGCACAGAATACGGGCTTCTTACACTGCTAGCCCCGATTACCAAAGCAAGCACCGCTATTACATGGAAAAATACCGCAATTAATAAATCGTTTCCGAGTAAAAGCACTCCCAAAGCAAACCATTCAGCTATAAAATACATAATCCCCATTAAAACGTGCAAAGAGTGAATCATAATAGGACGCTTATCCATAAGTTTAAAAAAGTCATAAAAAGGCTGCAAAAGAGGCGGCCCTACTCTTCTTTGCATTCTGGCTCTTACAACCCTCTCAACACCATAAACAACCCCTCCAAGCAAAGGGGCTAAAATAGTCAAAATTACATTTATCATAACAAACCTCCTCCAAGAACTACTACCATCACAAATAAAGCTATACTAAATGCCACAAAATACCCTTCATATTTAGCAAGGCACTCAAAATTCCATGTCTCCATATGTCTTGGAAAATTCTCCCCGCAATTGTAAGGATGGACTATATCGGCTTTAAATTTCACAAAATATGGAAGGGTGTGGATTAATAAAAGCAAAATTAAAGCCCCTATAATCTGCCAAAAATAAAGAGTTGAATTATACATATGAAGAGTAAGCCCACTTGCATAAATTTCAGGCTCTCCTGCAATGCTTTTTGCAATAGGCACAACAAAATCCGCAATAAAAGGAGCAATAAATACAGTAATTGCTAAAAGCCACACATAATACCAGACAGATACAAAATTAAAAGTACTTGGAAGTTTTACCCACTTTATTTTTTCAATCCCATGAGCTTTTCTAACGCTAACCCCTAAAACCTTCATATATAAAATACTCAAAAAAGCACTCCCAGCACCAACATACAAAATCAAAATAATATAACTTCCGTGTTGTAAGAAGTTGCTAACCTCTTCTATCATCATCCATTTACCAATAAATGTACCAAAAGGCACGAATGTCATATTCAAAAAGCCAAAAAAGATAAACATTAAAGTAAGAGGTGCTTTTTCTATAAGCCTTCTCATCTGTTCAATATATTTAGTATGAAAAACTTTTTCAAGCACACCAGCTTCTACAAACAAAAACCCTTTTGCAAAAGCGTGGAAAATAATTAATACCAAACTTGCACTAACAGCAATTGGAGTGCCAACAGCTGCCGCAAGCATCATAAGCCCAAGCAAAGAAATCGTAGAGTAAGCCAAAATTTTTTTAAAGTTATTTTGAGTCAAGGCAATTACAGCAGCCACAACAAACACATACCCGGTTGTGATAATTAGAAGTTTTGCAAGAAGTGTTCCTTTAATAATTGGAGAAATTCTTAAAATTAAATAAGGAGCTATTTTTACCATTGTGGCTGAGTGAAGTATAGCACTAACAGGAGTTGGAGCTACCATTGCACCAAGTAGCCATTTGTGAAAGGGCATCTGAGCGCCTTTTACCAATGCACTCAAAGATAAAAACCCAAGTGCCGCCATTGAAATTAGCATAGGATGTTTTAAAAGGTCACTAAAATGATAAACTCCATTTACTTTTATAAAAATCATTAACGCTATCAAAATAGCAATACCACCAATTTGATTCATCCAAAGAGCAAGACTTGAATTATTAATCGCCTCTTTATCTCCTCTAAATCCAATCATTATATAACTTGCAAGTGTAGTAGTTTCAAAAAGCGCAAAAAACCACTCAATATTATTTACACTCACAGCAAGATTCATAACCCCTAAAAACCAAACAACAATAGCAACAAAAGAGTGTTTACCTTTTTCTCCGTAATCCATATATTTTGTAGCAAAAACCGCAATAGGAACCCCAACAATTGCTACAATTAAGTAAAACATTAATGTAACACTATCCACATAAATATTTGGAGTTTGTGAATGAGGCATCATTATTAAAACAATAATTAAAAAAAGCAGCTGAATAATTGCTAAAATAGCAATCAACCCGCTTTTTCTCACAATCCCTTGATACAAAAAATAACAAAGAAGTCCAAAATCATAAAGAGTAATAAGCAAATCCAACCACTTTGGCGTCTCAACAAGCACAGGATGTGGTTGAATATAAGCCAAATAAGCCGTGAGCATCAAAACAGGAAGCATCAAAAAAGTCAAAATATTCGTAACAATATCCTTTTTTGATAAAAAGATAATCAAAGCCACAATCCACGGCAGTACAACATTTAAAGCAACCAATACTCCCATATCTCTCTCCTTTAATAAGATACTATAATCTTATCAAAAATGAATAATCATTTACAATTAAAAAAAGAAAAATATAAACATATGCTTCAAAACTACACATTTTTAACATTTTTATATCTTCTTAACATACTCTCATTACCATAAAGCCCGCCTTGGTGGATATACAAAACATCAAAAAGCCTATTTTCAAGCACAACTTCCCAGCCAATCGGATCATAAAGCAAATCAAACTCCACCCCAGCATCTTTTAGCTCTTGCCAAAGGAAATATAAGTGTTTATAAAGTTTTCCAAAGTGATATTTTTTTTTTGGAGAGATTATCGTAGGAATTTTACCACCTCCAAGAAGCTCAAACTGCTTTTTTAAATACTCCCTATCCCCAACACAAGGAGTCGTAATCACCTCAACATCAAGATGCTTTGCAAGAAAATAAGCCGTTGTACCAGTTCCGCTTGGCAAAAAGACTCTTAAATTATTTTTGATACAGTATTCATTTATCTCATCAGCCAAAATCTTTATCCCCTCTTCACTCTCTCTAACCCTTCCTCCCTCCTCTATCACCAAAGTCTCTTTACTCTTTAACCGAAAAACAAACTTCCTAAGTTCATCCCCTCTTAATCCAATTTCAATAATTTTTGCACCATTTTGCAAAGCTCTTAAATAATTGCCATGAGGATTTTGTTTGAGAAAAGAAGGAATATGATGGGTATAATAAATAAACTCCCACCCCTTAATCTTACAAAGCTCACTCATAGCATACATTGCGTTTGATTGGTTTGAACCAAATGAGATAAGTTTTTTAATATGTGGAAAATTGTTTTTTAAGAAGTAATAAAATTTTCTTACCTTATTTCCCTCAAAAGGTCTTAATAAATCATCCCTTTTAATATGAAAAAAATGTCCTCTAAATTCAAAAGGAGTAATAGGAGAGGGCATTAAATAGCCCTTAAATCCTTATAAGCCTTAATTACTCTCTCTTTCATAGACTTCTCACCCTCTCTTAACCATTTTCTTGGATCATAATACTTTTTATTTGGCTTATCTTCACCCTCTGGATTTCCAATTTGACTTTGTAAATAATCCCAGTATTTTTCAATATAAGATTTCACCCCGCTCCAAAACGCCCATTGAGTATCTGTATCAATATTAAACTTAACTACTCCATAATCAATCGCTTCGTGGATTTTACTAAGCTCACTTCCACTTCCTCCATGAAATACAAATCTAATTGGTTTTTCCTCTTTAATACCAAATTTCTCTCTTACATACTCTTGAGAATTTTTAAGAATAATTGGTTCTAGCTTAACTTTTCCCGGTTTATAAACCCCATGCACATTCCCAAAACTTGCAGCAATCATAAATAAAGGACTAACTTCCATTAACTCTTTATAAGCATACGCCACATCTTCTGGTTGAGTGTAGAGTTTTGAATTTTCAATTCCAGTATTATCAACTCCATCTTCTTCCCCTCCAGTAACTCCAAGCTCAATTTCAAGCATAATATCAAGAGGCGCCAATTTTTTAAGATACTCTTTACAAGTTGCAATATTTTCTTCTAATGGCTCTTCGCTTAAATCAAGCATATGAGAAGAATAAAGAGGTCTTCCATACTTCTCATAATGTTTCTTATTTGCTTCAATTAATCCATCAATCCAAGGAAGAAGTTTTCTTGCTGCATGGTCTGTGTGTAAAATTACCGGAATTCCATAAGCTTTTGATAACGTATGAATATGTTTAGCTCCGCTTATTGCTCCAAAAATTGCTGCTTTTTGATTTTCGTTATCAAGCCCTTTTCCAGCAAAAAAGTGAGCACCTCCGTTACTAAATTGAATAATAATTGGAAGGTTTACTTCTTTTGCAGCTTCCATTACCGCATTTGCTGAGTTTGTCCCAACTACATTAATCGCCGGAAGTGCAAAGCCTTTTTCTTTTGCATAATCAAGCACTTTTGCAGCCTCGCTTCCTGTTAAAACTCCTGGTTCAATTCCAAGCTCTCTCCACCAACTCATCTTATCTCCTTATTTGTTTGGAATTAAGTATTTAATTTTTGTCTCTTTTTTAATTTTATCAAGTTCTTGTTTTAATTTTAAATTTTTAAGATATGCAACAATTTGAGGTTTAACTTCTTCATATGGTAAATAGTTATTATCTTTTTTAGCTTCTACCAAAATAATATGGTATCCAAATCTTGTTTTTACTGGTTTTAGTGTAATTTGACCAGGTTTTAACTTCTTAACAGCTTCGGCAAATTCTGGTACCATCTGTTTTGGATTAAACCACCCAAGCTCTCCACCTTGAACTTTACTTGGTCCAATTGAGTATTTTTTAGCAAGCTCGGCAAATTTTTGCTCTAACGCTTTTCCTTTTAACCCTTTTAACTCATTAATAATCTTCTCAGCCAATGCTTTATCTTTTACTAAGATATGTCTTGCTCTAACTTCTGGTGCTGCTTTGAAGTAAATATCCTTATTTTGCTCATAAAATTTTCTTGCTTCTTTATCTGAAATTTTAATATTGGTATACTCATTTTTTAGCCACATATCAACCGCAAGCTTCATAGCTGCCATTTTATATTGGGGTGTTTTTGTAATCTCTTTTGCTTTTTTATTGTAAAGTTCAAGAGTTATAGCATAATCCTGAACAAATTTTTTAATATGCTGAGCTGGTAAATCTTGAACTCTTATTCTATTATCCCCAGTAATCCCTTGAAGATAAGCATTAAGATCAGCAACCGTAATTTTTTTGCCATTGACCTCAGCTAAAACCGTATTGTCTTTAAGTCCTGGTAAAGGTTTACCAATCATACCAGCATTCCCTTGCATACTTCCACCCATCATTCCAGGAAACGCAAAAAGCGCACTAATTCCAATCAATCCTGCTAATACCAATTTTTTCATATCAATCCTTTTTTTTTATTATATTTTCTAATTTCTCTAATTTTTTAATTAGAACAATTAAGCCATATTATGAATAACATTTTGAACATCATCAATCTCTTCAAGCTTTTCTATAAGCCTCTCAACCTTCTCAGCTGTTTCGTCATCAACATCAC
>JBDONU010000079.1:0-4217 GCA_039831175.1 Nautiliaceae bacterium | reverse complement strand
CACCATACAACTTATTCAAGAAGAGAGGCTGATAAGTTGATTTTTGATGGAAAGGTTAAAGTTAATGGTAGAGTTATTACAAATCCTGCGTATGATGTTGAGGATGGAGATAAAGTTAGCGTAAATGGAAAACCAGTAAAAAGGAGCACAAAGTATACTTGTATTGTTTATAATAAGCCAAAAGGGGAGCTTGTTACAAAAAAAGATGATAGAGGAAGAAGAACAATTTATGATTCTTTGCCAGCAAAATTTAAACACTTTATTCCAGTTGGAAGGCTTGATTTTGCAAGTGAGGGGCTTTTAATATTAACTGACTCTCCCAAAGTGGCTCACGCTCTTATGAATTCAGATTTACCAAGAGTTTATAAGCTAAGAATTAAAGGAGATATTACTCCCAAGATGGAAGAGGCTATGAGAGAGGGAGTTGAAGTTGGAAGTGAAGGGGCTCATGAGAAGAATAATCAAGAAAAGATTAAACTTGAACCTTTTTTAAATTATCAAATTATTAAAAACGACCCAAAATATTCAACTATTAAAGTAGCAATTAAAGAGGGTAAAAATAGGGAGCTTAGAAGATTTTTCGCTCATTTTGGAAGGGATGTTTTGGATTTGAAAAGGCTTTCATATGGATGGGTTAGCTTAAATGCACTTCCAACTGGAAAGACAAGATATTTTGATAAAAGAGAGTATAAGCTTTTAAAAGAGTATTTAAAAAAGGTTGAGAAATGATGTTTGAGCTTAAAATTAATACAAAATATAAATCAGAGGTAATAGATTTGACAAAAGAGATAAAAGAAGCGGTTATTAAAAGTGGAGTTAAGGATGGAATTTGCGTTGTTTTTTGTCCTCACTCAACTGCAAGTGTGATTGTATTTGAAAAAAGTGATAGCTCACTAAAAAGAGATTTACTCTCAATGCTAAAAGAGATAGTCCCTCATAGGGATTATTCTCACTCAAATGCAATTGCTCACTTAAAGGCAGCTTTTTTAAGGAGTAATTTGAGTTTGGTTGTTCATAATGGGAGTTTAATTTTAGGGGATTGGCAAGGAATTTATTTAATAGAGTTTGATGGACCAAGAGAGAGAAGAGTTGTTGTTAAGGTTGTAAATGGTTAGTCCAATTTTAGTTGTAATTGTTTTACTATTTTTAGCACTGCTTTTTAATATTCCGTTTGCAAAGTTAAAAATCCCTCCTATTATAGGATATATTTTTACTGGGATTATAATCTCAAATCTTTTTCATCTTGATAAACATACAATTGAGATCGTAGCTGAGCTTGGAATTGTATTTTTGATGTTTTTAATTGGGCTTGAATTTTCTTTTGAAAAGTTAAATTCAATGAAAAAAGAGGTGCTTGGTTTTGGGCTTGCTGAGATGAGTATTGTTGGGATTTTTTTTGGGATTTTGTTTTCTATAATTTATGGAATTGAGATGAAAATAGCTTTAATTATTGGAGGAGCTTTGGCTCTTAGCTCTACTGCAATTGTTTTAAAGCTTTTAAATGAAAATAGAGAGATTTCAAAACCTTATGGAAAAATAGCTCTTGGGATTTTGCTTTTTCAAGATATTGCAGTAATTCCAATCTTAATTGCAATTTCTATTATTGTAAATAAAGATGCTAATTTAACTCAGCTTATTATAAAGACTCTTATTGGATTTTTTGGGCTTATTTTATTTATTTTGGTTTATGGAAAGTATGTTGCTCCTTTTGTAATATCCCAAGCTACCAAAACTCGCTCAGATGAAATTTTTATGAGTGCTGTGTTGCTTGTGGTTTTAGTTGCCGCAGAGATTGCTCATATTTTTGGGCTTAGTTATTCGCTTGGAGCGTTTTTGGCGGGGATGGTTTTGAGTGAGACAAAGTATAAGTATCAAATTGAAGCTGACTTAATTCCGTTTAGGGACTTACTGCTTGGGATTTTCTTTGTTTCGGTTGGACTTATGGTAAATATCTCTTTTGTGCTAAATCATATGTTTCTTATACTTATAGCTACGCTTGTGATTATGAGTTTAAAAGCGTTTTTAATCTTTTTAATTTTGAGATTTTTCGTAAAGCATAAAAGAGTTGCAATTAAAAGTGGGATAATCCTCTCTCAAATTGGGGAATTTTCGTTTGTGATTTTTGCGCTTTTGGATAAGTATGAGCTAGTAAGAAGCGATATTTTGCAAATGCTTGTTGTTGTGGTTGTGATTTCAATGATTTTGACTCCATTTTTGATTAAGTATGTTTATAAGATTGCCGATTTTTTTGATAGAAATATTCAAAATTTTGAAGAGTTTGAGATTAAACCGGCTGAGGTTAGCGGGCATATTATTTTAATTGGGTATGATAAAATTGGGCAAAGAATTGCAAAAAAGCTTACAAAAAGCTCAATTCCATATGTTGCAATTGATAAGCAAATTGAGCTTGTTAAAAAAGGGCTTCAAAACGGAGATAATGTAATTTTTGGAAATGCGGCAAATAAAAGGGTATTGGAGAGTTTGAATTTAGCAGATGCAAGTGCTGTTATTATTACTACTTTAAATGAGGAGCATACTAATTTGATTTTGCAAAATATTTTAAGCGTAAATCCAAACATTAATATAATTGTTTTAAGTGATGATGAGCATAAGGAGTATTATGAGCACTCAAATGTGTATGTTGTGGATAAAAATAAAGAGCTTGCAGAAAAATTGATAGCATTGGCTTTAAAATGTGAGATAAGGAAAAAAGATGATTAAAAAAGCACTTTTTCCAGCAGCGGGATATGGGACTAGGTTTTTGCCAGCTACAAAATCGGTTCCAAAAGAGATGTTGCCAATTGTCAATAAGCCATTAATTCATTATGGGATAAAAGAGTGTATGAGCGCTGGTATTTTTGAGATTGGATTTGTAACGGGAAGAAGTAAAAGAGCAATTGAAGATTATCTTGATCACAATCCAGAGCTTGAATCTCAAATAGAGGGTTCAAATAAAGAGAAGTTGCTTGAAGAAGTAAATGAGATGATAGATAAGTGTATTTTTACATATGTAAGACAAAAAAAGATGTTGGGGCTTGGGCATGCGGTTTTAACTGGTGAGCCGCTAATTGGAAATAATCCTTTTGCAGTAGTGTTGGCTGATGATTTGTGTGAGGGGGATGTTTTATCCCAGATGGTAAAGCTTTATAAAAAGTATAGATGCTCAATTGTAGCCATTGAAGAGGTGCCCAAAAATGAGGTTAACAAATACGGAGTAATTAAAGGCAAAGAGATAGATAATGGAGTTTTTATGGTAGAAGATATGATAGAAAAGCCAGAAGTTAACAAAGCTCCAAGCAATTTGGCAATTATTGGAAGATATATTCTAACTCCTGATATATTTGATTTATTAAAAGAAACAAAGCCAGGAAAAGGAGGAGAGATTCAGCTAACTGATGCTTTATTAAAGCAAGCAAAAGAGGGGATGGTAATTGCTTATAAGTTTAAAGGAAAAAGGTTTGATTGTGGAAGTGTTGATGGGTTTATAAAAGCTACAAACTACTTTTATGAAAAAGATTTTAAAGGAAAATAATGTGTGGAATTGTTGGATGTAAGGGAGTTGATAATATAAAAGAGTTTTTGATTGAAGGATTAAAGGAGCTTGAATACAGAGGGTATGATAGTGCTGGGGTTGGAGTGATTGATAAAGAGGATTTAAAGGTTATAAAAGCGGTTGGAAAGCTTGTGAATTTAGAGACAAAACTTAAAAATGTAAAATTTATAGACCCAAAGGTTGGGATTGGGCATACACGTTGGGCAACGCATGGAAAACCGACAGAAATAAATGCTCATCCTCACAGAGGTGAGTTTAGTGCGGTTGTGCATAACGGGATTATTGAAAATTACCAAGAGATTAAGAAATTTTTGCAAGAGAAGAATATTGAATTTATCTCACAAACTGATACAGAGGTTATTGT
This sequence comes from Nautiliaceae bacterium, assembly GCA_039831175.1. Classification (GTDB taxonomy): domain Bacteria; phylum Campylobacterota; class Campylobacteria; order Campylobacterales; family Nautiliaceae; genus Caminibacter. The sequence continues at coordinate 300 of JBDONU010000079.1, read as the reverse complement.
AAGGCTTTTTGAATACTATTATGAAGGGGATAGTTTTGAAGCTTTTAAAAAAGTTCTTGATAGGATTGATGGGGCGTATGCTATTTTGCTTATAACAAAAAAAGAACCTCAAAAGATATTTTTTGCAAAAAATGGTTCCCCTTTGATTGTTGCCAATAACAGCGATAAATTTCTCTTTGCATCTTCCGATGCCCCTTTGATAGGGTATGCAAGTGCGGCTTGCTATCTTGAAGATGGGGAGTTTGGGTATGTAGATGATAAAATTCATCTTTTCAAAGATGATAAAGAAGTATCTCTTAA
>JBDONU010000087.1:0-14941 GCA_039831175.1 Nautiliaceae bacterium | reverse complement strand
TAGCTGGATTGAAGCGTTAAAAACAAGCAAAGCAAAATACGAACAAAAAAGACTCTGCCGCGCAAAAGAAAAAGAGATAAACAAAAAACTCTCACTTGCAATTTTAGCTACTATTTTTGATTTAGATTTAAGAGAGATAAAAGCAATTATTAAGCTAAACAATCTTTGCGAAAAGATTGAAAAAGCAGCATACGATAGTGAATTTCTAAAAGAAGTAGTAAAAGAAGTTTATAATTTTCTTAAAAAACGAAAAGTTTTATACTTCAAAAACACAAAATTAAAAGAGTATATCTTTGGAAACATTAAAGTATTATCAAACAAACCAATTACTGATATTAGATTTGATTTTTGTTGTAGACCAAAATTTGGAGATAAAATTTTAGGGATTTTAGATAAAAAAGAGGTTGAAATTCATCACAGATTTTGTAACAATGCCGAAAAAAAATTAAAAAAAGCAGTATTTGTTGAGTGGATTGAAAATAATCAAAATAAATTTTTCTTAGTAGTTAAACTTCCAAATAAAAAAGGTGAGCTTTTAAAATTTATCTCTTTTCTTACAAAAGAGAATGTTTTTATCCACTCAATATCTCTTGGAAAAGAGTCAAATAACTGCCAAATGGAAATTGAATTCAACCAAAAGCAATTTGAAAAATTAAAATCAAAAATCCAAAAACATTACAAAATAGTAGAATTCATACCAAAAAAGGATGCATACAATGGATAAACACCCACAACTTGAAAAAGCAATGGCTGAGATTAAAAGAGGTAGTAGCGAAATTATAGGAACAGAAGAGATTGAAAAATTAGTTAATGAATTTTTAAAAACTGGCAAGAGATTTACAATAAAAGCTGGGTTTGACCCAACAGCTCCTGATTTGCACTTAGGACACGCGGTACTTTTGCAAAAATTAAAAACATTTCAAAAATATGGAGCAAGAGTTCAATTTTTAATTGGAGATTTCACAGCTCAAATTGGAGACCCAACTGGCAAAAACAAAACAAGAAAGATGCTAACTCCTAAGGAAGTAAAAGAAAACGCAAAAACATACAAAGAGCAAGTCTTTAAAATACTTGATAAAGAGTTAACTGATGTTGTATTTAATAGTGAATGGCTAAATAAACTTGGAGCAAGCGGAATTGTTGAGCTTGCTACAACTTACACAGTTGCAAGAATGCTTGAAAGAGACGACTTTGAAAAAAGATTTCAATCAAAAACTCCAATTGCAATTAGCGAATTTATCTATCCTTTACTCCAAGGATATGATAGCGTAGCATTAAAAAGCGATATAGAAATTGGAGGAACTGACCAAAAATTTAACCTTCTTATGGGAAGACATCTTCAAAAAGTCTATAATGTTGGCAAAGAACAAAGTGTTATGATGATGCCTTTACTTGTTGGACTTGATGGGGTTAACAAAATGAGTAAATCCCTTGGAAATTATGTAGGAATTACAGAAGATCCAAATACAATGTATGCAAAAATTCTCTCAATTTCAGATGAATTAATGTGGGAGTGGTATGAGCTTTTGAGTGATAAATCAATAGAAGAAATTAAAGAGTTAAAAGAAAAAGTAAAAAATGGATTAAATCCAAAAGTAGCAAAAGAATTCTTAGCAATTGAAATTGTTGATAAATTCCACGGAAAAGGAGCTGGACTTAAAGCAAAAGAGCACTTTGATAAAGTGCACAAACTTGGAAAAATTCCAGAAAATATTAAGACTTTTGAAATTGAGCCTATGAATATCGTTGATGCATTAGTTGCAACAAAACTCGCATCTTCTAAAAGTGAAGCAAGACGCCATATAAAAGGTGGAGCCGTTAGAGTAAATCAAAAGAAAATAAACGATCAAAATTTAATGCTTAACGACAAAGAGTATATTTTACAAATTGGTAAAAGAAAGTTCGCAAAAGTAAAAATTAAAGGATAGAGATGAAACCTCTAAAAATAGGTAAGCACACTATAAAATACCCAATTATCCAAGGCGGAATGGGACTTGGGATTAGCTGGGATAGACTTGCTGGAAATGTAAGCAAAGAAGGAGGCTTAGGAGTTATTAGTGCAGTTGGGACTGGATATTATGAAAATAAAAAATATGCAAAAAAGTTAATTGAAGGAAGACCTTATAGCGAAAAAGATTTTTACAATAAAGAGGCTTTGTTTAAAATTTTTAAAAACGCAAGAAAAATTTGCGGGGATGCTCCACTTGGATGTAATATTTTATACGCAATTAACGATTATGGAAGAGTTGTAAGAGATGCGTGTGAAGCTGGGGCTGATATTATAATTACAGGTGCTGGACTTCCAACTGATATGCCAGAATTTACAAAAGATTTTCCAGATGTTGCGTTAGTACCTATTGTATCAACCCCAAGAGCGTTTAGAGTAATTGCAAAAAGATGGGAGAAAAGATATAAAAGATTACCCGATTCTGTAATTGTAGAAGGTCCTTTAAGTGGCGGACATCAAGGATTTAAATATGAAGATTGCTTTAAAGAGGAAAATCAGCTTGAAAATTTAATTCCAAAAGTTAGAGAAGAAGTTGATAAATGGGATAAAAATATCCCAATAATTGCAGCAGGAGGAATTTGGGATAAGAAAGATATTGAAAAATTTTTAAGTCTTGGAGCAAACGGAGTTCAAATGGGAACACGCTTTGCCCTTACATATGAATGTGATGCAAGCGATGAATTTAAAGAAACGCTCCTTAATGCAAAAAAAGAGGATATTATTTTAATGAAATCACCCGTTGGATATCCAGCAAGAGGGATTAGAACAAAACTGATTGAAAAAGTTGAAAAAAAAGAAGCTCCAAAAGTAAAATGTATCTCAAACTGCGTTCAGCCTTGTAACAGAGGGGAAGAAGCAAGAAAAGTTGGATACTGCATAGCCGATAGGCTAGCTGATGCGTATGAGGGGGATTTGGAAAATGGGCTTTATTTTAGCGGAGCATACGCATACAAAGCCAATAAGCTACTTTTTGTAAAAGAACTTATGGAGAAATTGATAAAAGGCGAATGAAAAAGCTTCTTTTTCTCTTTTTTTTTACTCTGTTGTTTGCAAAAGATTATTACATCCGTATAAAATCATTTGCTCCGCTTATAATAAAAATTCCTTCAAATAATGTAAAACACTTTATTATTAAAGATAAAGATGTCTATAAAGAAGTTTTTGATATTAAAAATGCAATTACTCCAAAATTTTACAAAAAAAAATTCGGTAAAATTCTATTAAGAATTGCTCAATTTAATCCAAAAGTAGTAAGAATAGTCTATTCTTCGAATAAAAAATTTGATTTAAATTACTCAATACAAAATAAAGTCCTAAAAATTACTTTAAATACCTCCCCCAAAAAAAATACTAAAAAAACCTTACCCATTCAAAAAAAAATTATAGTAATCGATCCAGGACACGGAGGAAAAGACCCAGGAGGAATTGGATATAATAGAATTTACGAAAAAGATATAGTGTTAAAAGTAGCCCTTAAACTCAAAAAAATTCTCCAAAATCAAGGCTATAAAGTCTATCTAACTCGCTCAAAAGATAAATTTATAGACCTAAAAGAGAGACCTCACTTTGCAAATATCAAAAAAGCTGACCTTTTTATCTCTCTTCATTGTAATGTAGCTTACCACCACAAAAGAAACATTCAAGGACTTGAAGTATATTATCTCTCGCCAGCTGATAGCAAAAGAGCCTTAGAAATTGCAAAACAAGAAAATCAAGAGAGTCTTGGAAATTTAAACTTCAAAGAACAAATGGCAATTTTAACTTTTTTAAATACCGATAAAATTATGCTATCTAAAACCTTTGCATTTGATGTAAAAAGTTCAATCGCATCAGAAATTAGAAAATTTTACTCCCTAAAAAGAGCGGAAGTTAGAGCGGCTCCATTTTACGTTCTAACAGGCACCCAAATGCCAGCAATTTTAATAGAGATGGGATATTTAACAAATCCAAAAGAAGCAAGAAAACTTGCCTCTAAAAAGTATCAAAAATTAATCGCAAAAGGAATTGCAAAAGGAATTAACAAATTTTTCTCTACTAAGACAAAATTTCAAATACCTTCTTCTCAAAATCGTAATTATAAACCTCCCCGCTCTCAATAATATAATACCACCCAAGAAGTTTTAACTTTCCACTTTTTACTATCTTTTTGATAAAAGGGTAAGTTAAAAGATTATCAAGCTGCCTTACAACATTTAGCTGCTCAATCTCCCACTCCCTTAATTTCTCATCCTTAATATCTTTAACCATCTCCTTTAAATCTTCTATAAGTTCAAGCCACTTTTTAACAAAAGGGAATTTTTCTAACTTCTCTGTTGGATAAAAAAGAGCCTTTAATCCTCCACAGTTACTATGCCCACACACCAAAATATTTTCAACTTCAAGATATTTAACCGCATACTCTAAAACAGAAGCAGTGCACTTATAAGTCCCATCATTCTTATCATAAGGCGGTACCACATTTGCAATATTTCTTACCACAAAAAGCTCACCAGGAAAAGTTTTTGTAATTAAGTTTGGCACAATCCTACTATCAGAACATCCAATATAACAAGTATCTTTTGCCCCTCTTTTAACCCTAAGAAAAAGTCTTTATTTTTTTCAAAATCGTTTTTTTGAAACTTGATAACCCCATCAAAAAGTTTTTTAGCTATAAATCTCCTTTAACAATTTTTCAATTACTTTAATTACATTGCTTATTGAAGAGATTTTAACCCTTTCTCTTACTGAATGAGGGTATTTAATAATAGGACCGTATGAAACCATCTTTACATTTTTAAATCTCTCTTTTAAAATAGCACATTCAAGCCCGGCGTGAATTATTTTAGGAGTTGAGTTTGTAATTTTTTGCAAAAGAAAGCCAAACTCACTCTCATCAGCCTCCCACGCAGGATACTCCCCTTCAAATTCAACTAAAGCTCCTTTTGTTTTAGAGAGGATATACTCTTTTAGCTCCTCTAACTTTTCATTGCTATTAGCCCTTGCACTAAGCAAAGCCAAAAATCCATCCAAAAGTGCAAAGTTTACAGACTTACTTGGAATCTTATACTTAAAATCAAACTCCAAAACCCCATGTGGCAGATTCCTTAAAAATTCAATATACTTATCATCATAAACCTCAATCTCTTCACTCCCACCAAACACTTCGCAACTAAATGCTCTAACAGGGATAGAATTTTTTCTCTCTCCCCCTTTCAAATAAGAAGTGGTTTTTACCCTTTTTAAAAGCTCAACTATTGCGTTTGGGATATTTTTGTCAATATCAACACCACTATGACCTCCTGGAAGTTTATCCACGACCAACTCACCCTTTGTGCCGTATACCTTTTTTAAAGCCTTTGGATAAGTTATCTTACAATCAAATCCGCCAGCACATCCAATATAAACACTCTCATCCTCACTATCAAGATTTAAAAGATAAGGTGAATTTATTTTAAGTTCTAAATTCTTAGCCCCAATAAGCCCAATCTCTTCATCATTTGTAAATAAAAATTCTCCCTTAACTTTTTTTGAGATAAGATTCAGCATAATAGCAACACCAATCCCGTTATCAGCCCCAAGGGAAGAATCTTTTGCCATTAAGTATCCATTTTCTCTAACAATCTCAATTTTAGGAGCCCTCCCAACACACACCATATCATAATGGGATTGAAAGCAAATTCCTCTACCCTTTTTAGCCAAAACATTACCACTTTTGTCAACTTCAACCTCATATCCAAAATTCTTTACAAAACCTACAATAAAATCCCTAAGCTCAGCAGTATTACCACTACAATGAGGAATTTTTGTTATCCTCTCAAATAGCCTCAAAACTTCTTCTAACCTCTCCACTACCATCCTTTGATATAATTTCAATAATAATACCACTTTTTTGAAAAAATGGAGAAGAAATGATTGAAAAAATTTTAAACGAAAGAGAGAAATGGTTTGAGTGGAAAAACATAAAACCAATAAAAGAAGTAATTGATAATTTAGAAATAAAAGAAGCAACTTACACTATAAGCGATATAATATCAATAAAAACCTCCACTCCAACCAAAAAAATAACTCAAATTGCAAAAATGCTAAAACCTTGGAGAAAAGGACCTTTTAAGATAAACGAACTTTTTATAGATAGTGAATGGAAAAGTTATATAAAGTGGAACTCCATAAAAGCTTATTTAAATTTAAAAAACAAAAAGATTTTAGATGTTGGAGGAAATAACGGGTATTATGCATTTAGAATGCTTGAAATGGAACCAAAAAGCATAGAAATATGGGACCCATCCCCTCTTTTTAACCTTCAATTTGAATTTATCAATAAATTTATAAAAAGCGATATAAAATATAAACTCCTTGGAGTTGAGCATATTCCTTTAAGTGAGAAACAATGGGATATTATTTTTTGTATGGGAGTTTTATACCACCGCCGAGACCCTATTGAGATGTTAAAATGGCTAAAAGAAGGGCTTAGAAAAGAGGGAGTTGTTATACTTGATACATTAATACTTGAAGGAAGCGAAGAGATTGCCCTCTCTCCTTTGAGATATGCAAAGATGAAAAATGTCTATTTTATCCCAACGCTAAAAACTCTTAAAAACTGGATAAAAAGAGCCGGATTTAAAAAGATAGAGTTTATTGGCAAAAGATACACAACAACAAATGAACAGCGAAAAACTGAGTGGATTGATGGTGAGAGTTTAGAAAGTTTCTTAAACAAAACCCAAACAAAAACAATAGAAGGGTACGAACCCCCTCTTAGAGGCTATTTAAAATTATTCAGCTGACCAAAAAGTAAAATAAGCTACAAGCCCAACAAATGCAAGTGCAGTAATAAATGCTGATACTTCAATAAGTCCATATCCCATTATTTCTCCTTTTTTTAACTTTATTGTAAAATTATACAAAAAAGGATAGCAATGTCCAAACACTTAACTCACACAAAAGACTTAAATAAAGAGGAGATATTACAAATATTCTCAATGGCAAGAGAATACCTTGATGAAAAGAAAAGAGATGATTTAAAAGGAAAACTTATAATAAATATCTTCTTTGAAAATTCAACTCGCACAAGAAGCAGTTTTGAAATTGCTGCAAAAAGACTGAGTGCAGATGTTGTTAATTTAGATGTAGCAAAAAGCTCAACAAGCAAAGGAGAAACCCTTTTTGATACAGCCACAAACCTTGATGCAATGGGACCAGATGCGATTATTGTGCGTCATCACCGCTCAGGAGTACCAAAAATCCTATCAAAATATGTAAGAGCATCCATTATAAACGCAGGAGACGGAGCTCATCAACACCCAACCCAAGGACTTTTGGATCTGTTTACATTGATGGAGGTTTTTGGAGATTTAGAGGATAAAAAAATTGCAATCGTTGGAGATATAAGAAATAGTAGAGTTGCAAATAGTGATATTGAACTTTTAACCCGCTTTAAAGCAAAAGTTTTATTAGTAGGTCCACCTCACTTCCTTCCAAAAACCCCTCTTCCAAAAACCTATTCACTAAAAGAAGCAATAGAATTTGCCGATGCGATTATTTCTCTTAGAACCCAAACTGAAAGACACAAACACCCAACCTTTGCATCCTTAAAAGATTACGCTCAAAACTTTAAAATCACAAAAGAGTTAATTAAAGACAAAAACATCTACATTATGCATCCAGGTCCGGTGCACAGAAACATTGATATTGACGATGAAGTGTTAGCCGATAAAAGATCTCTTGTATTAAGACAAGTTAAAAACGGAGTAGCGGTTAGAATGGCAATTTTAAAACATCTAATAAAAGAGCAATGAAATTTTTTTTAATAGATTTTGAAGGTAATATTTTTATAGAAGATGTTAAAAACTTAAAAAACATCTATTTCTCTTTTCCAACCTTCTCAAACGCCCCCTCTTTGCCAAAAAAAGAGTGCAAAATATTAAAAAAAGAGCCAATACCATTTAAAAGATATAAAAAAGCTTTTAACAGAGTAATTGAAGAAATTAAAAAAGGAAACACATACCTTTTAAATCTAACATTCCCCACCCAAATAAAGACAAATTGCTCTTTGCTTGAAATATTCTCAGCTGCAAACGCCCCTTTTAAACTCTACTTTAAGAACCAGTTTGTTTGCTTCTCTCCTGAGAGATTTGTAAAAATTAAAAACAATAAAATCTACACTTATCCTATGAAAGGAACAATTGACGCCTCCGTTAAAAACGCAAAAAAAATTATCCTCTCAAATCAAAAAGAACTAGCCGAACATACAATGGTAGTGGATTTACTAAGAAATGATCTTGGAATGATTGGAAAGAGGGTTAGAGTAAATAAATTTAGATTCATTGATAAAATTAAAGCCGGCGAAAAAGAGCTTTTGCAAGTTAGCAGTGAAATTGAAGCAACTCTTGATAACTGGCGAAAAAACTGGCTTGAAATGATTTTAAAGCTTTTGCCAGCTGGAAGCATAAGTGGAACTCCAAAAAAAAAGACAATAGAAATAATAAAAGAAGTTGAGGGGTATAAAAGAGGATTTTATACTGGAATTTTTGGAATTACGGATGAAAAAACCTTTCTTGATAGTGCGGTGATTATCCGCTACATTGAAAAAAACAAAGACAACTTAATCTACAAAAGCGGAGGCGGAATTACAATTGATAGTAAATTAAAGAGTGAATACAAAGAGCTTATTGATAAAGTCTATATTCCAATATAAAAGGGAAGAACCCTTAGCAAGAATATGTTGTAATAAACTCGTATGGATGCGGTCTCCCCTCCCACGGCCAAATTTCAGATTCAAATTTAAAGTGTTGATAAGTTTGAATAAAATCTTCTGTCATAACATTACCTTGTTTGAATAACTCTTTATTTTTAAGCATTTCTTCAATAGCTTCTCTTAAAGTATGAGGAAGCTGTCTTATTCCTTTTTCTCTAATTTCATCAAGAGTTAATTCAAAAAGGTCTATTTCCATTGGCTCACCCGGGTCAATCTCTTTTTTAATCCCTTCAAGTCCAGCCATTAAAAGTGCTGTGAATGCTAAATATGGGCAAGATGAACTATCCGGGAATCTAAATTCAGCTCTTACAGATTTTTCACCAGCTCCCCAAGGAATTCTACAACTTGCACTTCTATTTTTAGCAGAATATGTAAGAATTGAAGGCGCTTCAAATCCAGGAATTAATCTTTTGTATGAGTTTGTAGAAGCGTTTGTAAATGCCGCAACTGCCGGAGCGTATTTTAAAACTCCACCAATAAAATTAAGCCCAAGTTTACTTAAATTCGCATACCCATCACCATAGAAAAGGTTTTTACCATCTTTCCATAAAGAGATGTGAGTGTGCATTCCGCTTCCGTTATCACCATAAAGTGGTTTTGGCATAAATGTAGCTGTTTTTCCGTTTAAGTGAGCCACCATTTTTACAACATATTTAAGTTTTTGGACGTTGTCCGCCGCTTCAATTAAAGTTCCAAATTTAACTCCAATCTCACCTTGTCCCTGAGCAACTTCGTGATGTAAAACAAATGTTTGAAGTCCTACTTCTTTTAAAACTTTTGCCATTTCTGCTCTTAAATCCATCATACTATCAACCGGAGGCACTGGGAAATATCCACCTTTTGTTCTTGGTCTATGACCAATATTTAATTCATCTCCAAACTCAGCCACATAATCATTCCAAGCACCCTCAGCAGTATCTACTTCATAACATTGAGCGTTAATTTCATCTCTAACTACTACATTTTCAAATACGAAAAATTCATTTTCAGGTCCAAAATAAGCAGTATCAGCTATACCTTGCTCTTCCATATATTTTAGTGCTTTTTTAGCAATACTTCTTGGACACTTCTCATATGGAGTTCCATCAGTATTATAAACATCACAAAATACTACCATTGTAGGGTCTGCTGTAAATGGGTCAACAAAATGTGTTCCAATTTCAAGGTCAGGTTTTAATACCATATCTGATTCATTAATTGGCTGCCATGCAGGGATTGAGCTACCATCAAACGGAAGACCATTTCTTAAAAGTTCTTCATCAATTGCCTCAATATCATAAGTTACGTGATGCCATACGCCTTTAATATCTGTAAATCTAAAATCAACAAATTCAATTTCTCTATCTTTACATTCTTGAATAAATTCTTTTATTTTCATTTGCTCTCCTTTTTAAAATTTGAAATAATTATAACCAAGTTAGCCTAAAATAAATCTTAAAAAATTGAATAAATTTTAATCAATGGAGCAAAAATGGAATTAATTGAGACAATGCTTGTAACAAATGGTAACATTCACAACTTTGAGTATCACTTAAAAAGAATTAAAAAGACTTTTGAGTTTTTTAAATGGAAATTTGATAAAAAAGAGTGGAAAAGACTAAAATTTAAAGGGAATTTAAGAGTAAGAGTTACTTATAATCAATTTGGAATGGTAAATGTTGAAGAGTTTGAAATAAAAAAAAGAGAGTTTAAAAAATTTAAAATAGTAGAGATTGATTTTAATTATCCTTTTAAATTTAAAAATAGAGACAAACTCAACATCTTCTCTAAAAAGGCTGATGAGTTTATTTTAGTAAAAAACAATTTAATAACAGATACAAGAATATCAAATCTTGCTTTTTTCACAGGCAAAGAGTGGTTAAGCCCAAAATACCCTCTTTTAAAAGGAACAATGAGAGAAAAACTATTAAAAGAAAATAAAATCAAACTCGCCAATATCCATAAAAGTGATATAAAACACTTCAAGAAAATTGCACTAATTAATGCAGTTTTAGGATTTTATATAGTTGATGAATTTGATATAATTTGAAAAAAGGATATAAATGAACTGGGACTTATCGGCTCTTTTTGATTCCATTCCAGAAGCAGAAGAGTTTTTAAAACAAGCAATCTTTAAAGCCAAAGAATTTGAAAAAAAATATAAAGGCAGACTCTATACACTCTCACCAGAAGAATTCTTAGAAGCTATAAAAGAGTATGAGGAGATTTTGGAAAACATTGGAAGAAGCCTAACTTATATCTTCTTAATTTTTGCAACAGATTCAAGCAAAGGAAACCTTTTAGCAAAATTTCAAGACCTTGCCACAAAAGCAGAAGAGCATTTAATTTGGTTTGAGCTTGAATTTATCCACCTTCCAATCAATAAGCAAGAGCAATTTATAAAAAACAGCGGAATTTACAAACACTACCTAATCCACCTTCAAGAAGAAGCCCCATATAAACTTAGTGAAAAAGAAGAGAAAATAATGATGAAAAAAGAGCTAACAAGCTTATCAGCCTTTACAAGACTTTTTGATGAAACATTAAGCAAGCTCAAATTCTTCTTTGAAGGAGAATATTTAAGCGAAGAAGAGATTTTAAGTAAACTTTATTCACCAAATAGAGAAACAAGAAAAAAAGCTCAAATTTCTCTAACTCTTGGACTAAAACCTCATCAAGACTTACTAAGCTTTATTTATAATCAAATTAAAAAAGATTGGAAGATAAATTATCTTGAAATAAGAGGATATGAAGAGCCAGAAGATGTAAGACACTTAGCAAACAGAGTTAGCAAAAAAAGCGTTGATGCTTTAATAAAAGCGGTAAATGAAAATACAGACATAGTAAAAGAATATTACGAAATAAAAAAAGAATTACTTGGATACGATACTTTATATGATTATGATAGATACGCTCCTATTAAATTAAGCAACAAAACTCCCCAAATCTCTTTTGAAGAGGCAAAAGAGTTAGTGCTAAATGCCTTTAAAAACTTCTCTACTATATTTTATGAAATTGCAAAAAAAGCGTTTGATGAGAGATGGATTGATGTCTATCCAAAAGAGGGTAAAAGAGGAGGAGCTTTTTCTCATTCAGCCACCCCAAAAGCCCACCCTTATGTATTACTAAACTACACAAATCAAAGAAGAGACATATTCACCCTCGCCCACGAACTTGGACACGCAATTCATCAATATCTAGCAAGGGAAGTTGGATACCTAAATCAAGACACTCCCCTAACAACGGCAGAGACGGCAAGCATTTTTGCTGAGATGCTTTTGTTTGAAGAAATAAAAAAAAGACTAAACAAAGAAGAGCTTATTGAAACATATGCCGCAAAACTTGAAGATATATTCGCAACCCTATTTAGACAAATTGTCTTTACCAATTTTGAAAGAAGAGTGCACAGCTTTGATGAATTAAAACCAAAAGACTTTAATAAAATTTGGATGGAAGAAAATGAGAAAATGTTTAAAGGAAGTGTAGTATTAACAAAAAACTATGAAATTTGGTGGAGCTATATCCCCCACTTTATCCACTCTCCATTTTACTGCTATGCATACTCATACGCTCAATTACTCGTATTAAGTCTTTATAAACTTTACAAAGAAGGATTTAGCAACTTTGAAGAAAAATATATAAAATTCCTAAGCCAAGGTGGAAGCATACCCCCTAAAAAACAATTTATTGAACTATTTAACATTAATATAGAAAAAGAGGATTTTTGGAATAAAGGAATTGGAGTTGTAAAAGAGATGCTAAATGAATTCAAAGGACTTGCAAATGATTATAGAAAATAAAACTTTCCAAGAGATTAAAACAAAACATGCAAAAGAACTTTTAAAGTTTCTTATACCAAATGTAGAGGAGTTTAGTATTGTTTGTAATTTAGCCAACATAACCTTCTCCCCTACCCTCCCAGAACATATTCAAAAAGAGCTAAAAGATATAATAGTTTTTGTTCTTGCAAACTATACACTCTCAACTGCAAAAGTTGAAGGAGAATATCTTATATTTGAAGCCGGATTTGGAGAAGAAAACTTTGGAAGCGTTGTAAAAGTACCTCTTGAAAACATTATCCAAATTCTTGAAGCTGAGACTCCTCTTTTTGTAAATGTAGCCGCAACTTTAAAAAAAGAGAAACCTAAAAATCCATTTGCCCTAAATCCAAGAAATCAAAAATTTATGAACCAATAAATTTATTCAAAGCCAAAATCTCTTTTCTTTTATCTCTATACACCATATAAATCTTTCTTTTTAAATTAACTCCTTTTATTTTTGCAATAAAAAGCTTCCCATCTCTTAGCTCATTTTCAATTACTCTTTTTGAGATAATAGATACAAGCTGCTCATTTGAATTTAGAATTGTAAATTTTAAAGCAGTAGAGTTATGCACAAGCCCAACTACATTTAACCTATCGCAATCAAAATTATAAGCTAAAAAAACTTCTTTAATAAAATCGCGCGTAGAAGAGTTTGGCTCACGGCATATCATATCATAGTTTTTTAAATCTTCAAGCTCAATAGTAGAAGGTAAAGGTTTATTTGAAAAGACCACAAGCTCATCATCAAGCCACTCAACATAATTTAGCTTATTATCCCTTTTTTTAGTAACAAAAGCTACATCAATTGCTCCATTTTCTACATCTTCTAATAAAGCATCATTATTTTTAATAATCAAGTTAATCTCTTTTTTAATAAGGGATTTAAAATATTTCATACACTCTGGCAAAAGATAATTTCCAATTGTTTGAGAAGCTCCCATATAAAAAGGAGAATCAACATTTCTAAAATTTTCAAACTCCCTTTCAAACTCTTTCAAAAACTTTTCGAATTTTTTGCTTATTTTTAAAAACTCTTTCCCCTCTTTTGTAAGCAAAACCCCATTTTTTTTTCTCTCAAAAAGAGTAACTCCCAAAAACTCTTCAAGTATTCTTATTTGCTGAGTAACAGCTGGCTGAGAGATTCCAAGAAGTTTACTTGCTTTTGAAAAGCTTGATACTTTATTAATAAGCAAAAAAGTATAAATTTTATCTAGATATTTAATAATCATTACTCCTACTTTAAATTTTTTTATAAAAATTATAACTAAAACTTATAACTTTTTGCAAAATTTTTTTTGGTATAATAAATCAAAAAAGTGAGGCAAATGGAATTTCTAAATACTTTAAATGAACAACAAAAAAAAGCAGCAACTCACATTGATGGAGCATTGTTAATCTTAGCAGGAGCTGGAAGCGGTAAAACCAAAACAATTACAACCCGTCTTGCATATCTTCTCTCCCTTGGAATTGACCCAGCAAACACTCTAACCCTTACATTTACAAACAAAGCGGCAAAAGAGATGAGAGAGAGAGCGTTAAAGCTTATTGAATTTGATATACCATCTCCACCCTTACTTGTTACATTTCATAAATTTGGGCTTATGTTTTTAAAACTTTATATTCATATGCTAAATAGAAATAATAATTTTGTAATAATTGACGCAGAAGATCAAAAAAAGATACTAAAAAATATCTCCCCTGATTTGCCTCCTGCTTTTATGAGTAAAGAAATAAGCCGATATAAAAATTCATTTCTAACCCCAGATGAAGTTTATGCCCTTGCAAATGAAAACATTTACAAACAAATGGCTTTTATTTATGAGAAGTATCAAAACTATTTACTTGATAATAATTTAGTAGATTTTGACGATTTGATTTTATTAACTTTTGAGATTTTAGACAAAAACAAAGACTTAGCAACAGAAATATCCAATAAATACAAATACATCATGGTAGATGAATATCAAGACACAAACAACATTCAACTCCTTTTATTAAAAAAACTTTGCCTAACTCACAATAACATCTGCGTAGTAGGAGATGATGATCAAAGTATTTATGGATTTAGAGGAGCAAACCACAATAATATACTTGAATTTGAAAAAGAGTTTAATGCAAAAGTAATAACCTTAGAAATAAATTATCGCTCAACAAACCAAATTCTAAAAGCGGCAAATAATTTAATTCAATTTAACAAAAAAAGATACAACAAAAAATTAATATCAGCAATTGGAGATGGAAAAGAAGTTGAAGTTATTGAAAATTACAATGAAATGGCTGAGGCTGAGGTTATTGCAAAAAGAATCCAAAATTTAATAGATAAAGGAGTCAATCCAAAAGAGATCGCAATCCTTTATAGAATAAACGCCCTCTCTCGCTCAATTGAAAGTGGACTTA
>JBDONU010000024.1:0-4497 GCA_039831175.1 Nautiliaceae bacterium | reverse complement strand
AGAGGGGGCTAGAATACTTAGCAAGTATGATATAAATGTTACCCCTCCTGAGATTGCAAGGGAAGAGTATGGTAAAATTGGGGAGATTTTAGAAGTTGAAGATTTGTTTGAAGAAGAGAAAAAAGAGGCTATTAAAGAGGCTTTAAAATTTAAGCCGCTTCTTAAATTAAGACTTCTTGAATCAAAAAATCCTTTATATGATGCTTGCAAGATTGCGGTTGTAGGTAATGTAATTGACCTTGGAGTTCATCAAAGTTATGATTTAAAAAGAGAGATTGAAAATATTTTTGAGATTGAATTTAAAAGAAATGATTTTGATGAGTTTAAATTAAGGGTGAGTGATAGTGAGAGTGTTTGTTATTTAGCAGATAATGCGGGAGAGAATGTTTTTGATGAGTTGTTGATTGAAGAGATTAAAAAAACTAATCCAGATGTTAAGATTTATTATATTGTAAGAGGTAAGCCTGTTATTAATGATGTAACAGTTAAGGATTTAATTGGGCTTGAAATTTTTGAATTGGCAGAAGTTGTTGATAGTGGAGTTGATACTCCTGGGTTTCACTTGAAGTTCGCAAATAAGATATCAAAAGAGATTTTTTATAACGCCGATATGGTAATAAGCAAGGGGATGGGAAATTTTGAGTGTTTGTTTGGAGAGTGCGGAAGGGATGTTTTTTATCTTTTTAAAGTAAAGTGCGAGGTTGTTGCAAGGGCAAGCGGAGGTGAAGTTGGAGATTATATGCTTTTTAAGGGTGAGAGATGAGACTTTGTCTGAAAAATATAGGAATGTTAAAAGAGGCTGATGTAAAGCTTGATGGACTAAGTGTTATTGCCGGGGAGAATGATACTGGGAAAAGTACGGTTGGGAAGGTTTTAATGGCTCTTATAAAATCTGATTTGATTGCTCTTAAAAAGCATAAAGAGAGGTTTTTACATAATAGAAAATATGGGTTTAATGTAATGATAAATCTTCTTTTTGAAGGGTTTTTAAAAAGAGTAGGTAGTAGTGAGAGTGAAATAACTCTTGAATTTGAAAAAGAAAAATATTTAAAAGTCTTTTATAATTTAGATTTTAAAGAGTATTTTTTTGATGAAAAATCAATAATGGATAAGTATAAAAGACCTTTTAAGGATATAACTTACATTCAAACCCCTCTTATTTGGGATCTTGAAAATTTTTTTTCTGCAATTTCTCAGTTTAAAGAGCAGGTTGTGCAAGAGGAGCAAAACCGTGAGCTTATGGCGTTTGATTTTAAGTATCCTTATATTCTTTGGGATTTGTATGGGAAATTTGTAAAATCAAGAATTCAAAAATCTAATATTGATTTGGCAGGTCAAATATCTAAAATTATAAATGGTGATTTTGAAAGGTTTGGAGGTAATTTTGTATTTAAAAGGGATGAGATTTCATATCCTTTAATTCAAGTAGCTCACGGAATAAAGAGCTTTGGAATTTTACAAGTTCTTATAAGAAATGGGCATTTAAACAGATTTAATTTTTTGGTAATTGACGAGCCAGAAGTTCATCTTCATCCAAAATGGCAAATTGAGTATGCCAAATTAATAGTTGAGTTGGTAAAAAGGGGAATAAAAGTTTTAATTACTAGTCATTCTCCATTTTTTATAGAGACTATTGAGAATTTATACAAAGAGACAAATTTCTATTTGGCAAGAGATGGGGTTGTAAGAGAGTGTGAAGTGAGTGAGATTTATGATGTTTTGGCTCAGGGTATTGATATTTTGGAGCAAATGGAGATAGATAATTTAAAATGGTAGATTTAAACTCTTTATTGGCGCCTTTGAATGAGGTGAGTGATAACTGTTGTGAGGATAATGGAAAAGAGTGTATAGATTTTGATAAGGTTGATAATAATTTAGCTACTGCTGATTGTTTGATAATTAAGGATGGTTACTTTTTATTGGTTGAATTTAAAAAGCTTGATGAGGTTGAGGATATTAATGAGTGGATGAATGATAAAAGTAAAAACCAACAGATTTTAATAAAAGCTTATGAGAGTTATTTTTTGTTAAAAAAGTTAGTTAAAAATTTTGATAAGTTTGAAAAAAGGTTTGTTTTGGTATACAAAGCTAGTAAATCTAAAAATAAAATAAAAGAGCACTTTAAAAGTAAGTTAAGTAGAATTAAAATTGCTTATGATGAAGTTTTGGTTTTAGAGTGCAAAAATTTTAAAAATTTACTTCAAAGGATAGAGAATGTATTTTAGTGATTTGCTTTTAACGCTTCAAGAGTTTTGGAAAAATAAAGGATGTAATATCGTTATGCCTTATGATTTTCCAAGCGGAGCTGGGACCTTTCATCCGGCAACTTTACTTAGAAGTTTAGAAAATAGAGCTTGGAATGTTGCATATGTGGCTCCAAGTCGCCGTCCAACAGATGGGAGATATGGGGAAAATCCAAACCGTCTTGGGAGTTATTATCAATTTCAGGTTATTATGAAGCCAAGTCCAGATAACATTCAAGAGATGTATCTTGAAAGTCTTGAATATCTTGGACTAAATCTAAAAGAGCATGATATAAGATTTGTAGAAGATAATTGGGAGTCTCCAACTCTTGGAGCTTGGGGACTTGGTTGGGAGGTTTGGCTTGATGGGATGGAGATTACTCAGTTTACCTATTTCCAGCAAGTGGGAGGGCTTAAAACTTTCCCAGTACCAGTTGAGATAACATACGGGACTGAGAGACTTGCTATGTATTTGCAAGGAGTTGATAATGTTTATGATATTAAATGGAATGAGACTACAACATACGGGGATATGCACAAAGAGAGTGAATATGAGTTTAGTAAATACAATTTTGAAATTGCAGATACTAAAATGCTTTTTAGATGGTTTGAAGATAGCAAGAATGAAGCAAAAAGATGTATTGAGGCAAAACTTCCACTTCCGGCTTATGATTATACGATTTTTGCATCTCACATATTCAATGTGCTTGATGCAAGAAAAGCAATCTCACAGACAGAAAGACAAAACTACATTTTAAAAATTCGCGAGCTTGCAAAAGCAGTGGCTGAGCTTTATGTAGAGGTTGCTTCTTAGCTCCTCTTTTAATTTTAATTTAATCTTTGGGACTTTTTTGATATAATTTGGCAAAATAAAAAGGAGAAAGTATGAAGATTTCAAGGGATGAGTATTTAGCCTTTATAAAAGATGTGTCAGAGAGAGAATTTAACTACCTTCCTATTGAAAAGCTTGATATTTTTGAGGAGGAGGAGATTAATTATTTAGAAGTTGGGCTTAAAGAAGAATTTAAAGTTGAAAAGAGAATAAAAAAGGCAGTTGCAATTATAGAGGTGCCTTGTAGATGTACAATGGGGAGTGATTTTTTAAAAAGACTTAGTAAATTTATGCAAGTTGAGAGTGTGCTTGTGATTTTGTATGTAAAAGGAAAACACAAAAAAGGAATTGCCCATTTATTTTATGTTTAGAGTTTTAAATTTTTGATAAATGTAAGTAAAAATTATTACAATTGCTATAACCCACGCACTACTTTTTAAAGCTTGAATATTGTAAATTAAGTTATATCCAAGAAGGAAAATAGCTGATAAAATACATAAAATAAAGCCAAGTAGTGCGATTATGGGGTTTGCGTTTGTTATTTTTCTTAGTTTAAAGTTAGCTAAATTAACCAGTCCAAAGATTATTAAAAATCCAAAACTTCCAGCTACTGAGATATTTTCGATATTAAAGCTTATTGCAAAAATTATTCCAAGAAGTCCAAGAATTATCATTCCTTCATACCCTTGTTTTATTTTTTCTGAAAAGCTTTTTGGGATTTCTCCAAGTTTTGCAATTAAATATCCAGCCCTTCCAGCTCCATAAATTGTTGCGTTAATTGCGCTTGCGGTTGAGAGCATAGCCGCAAGAGAGATTATTATAAAACCGGCTTTTCCAAGTAAAGGTTCAGCAGCAATCGCAAGTACATAGTCTTGGGCTTTTTTTGCGGTTTGAAAATCTACATTTGCAATTGTAACTATTGCAATACTTACATACAGAATAATTACAAAAATTACGCTTGCATAAAAAGCCTTAGGGAGATTTTTTTGAGGATTTATAACATCTTTTGCTGAATTTGCAATAAGTTCAAATCCTTCATATGCTAAAAATATAATCAATCCACCAGTTATAATCTTAATTGGACTTTCCCAAAATTTAGGGGATAATCTCTCAAAATGCTCAGCTGTGTAAAATCCAATAATAATAAAAGCTACTAAGATTGTAATTTTTGTATAAACTAAAATATCTTCTGCTTTTCCTGTTAAGAAAGCTCCCATTAAGTTTACTAAAACAAAAAGAGTAATTACCACAACTGATAAGAATTTATGAAGAGATGGGATATCAGCTCCCATAATAAGGGCACTTGCGTAACTTCCAAAGGCTGAGGCGTAAAGAGCTAGCATAATTACATATGAGATAAGAAGTAAATTATTAGCAATAGCGCTAAATAAATTGTTTCCAAAGGCTTTTACAATATATTCA
>JBDONU010000032.1:0-4543 GCA_039831175.1 Nautiliaceae bacterium | reverse complement strand
TATTAAAAAAGATAAAATTTATATAAACAATAAGCCTTGGGATGAGAAAAAAACTCTTGAAATTGTTGCAAAAAATGATGTTTTACTAAGAAAAAAGGGGCTTGATGAGTTTGTGAGGTTAAAAGCTCCTATTGTTAAATGGATAAAATCAGATGCAAGTGTGAATTTTGAGTGTCCTAAAAAGATAGTGATTTCTCTAAATCCACCTCAATTTGAAAAACAAAAGAGGGTAAACCTTGCACTTGATGAGCTTAAAAGAGGGGATTTTGTTGTCCATTTAGAACACGGAATTGGGAAGTTTATTGGGCTTAGGAAGATGGAGGTTCTTGGTAAGGTAGGGGAGTTTGCGGAGATTTTATATGCAAATGATGATAAGCTTCTTTTACCCGTTGAGAATCTTGATAAGATTGAAAGGTATGTAGCGCCTGGGGGAATTGTGCCAAAACTTGATAAACTTGGGAGGGGCAGTTTTGCCAAAAAGCTTACGAAAATAAAAGAAAAAGTTTATGCAATTGCGGCTGATATTGTAAAGCTTGCGGCAAAAAGGGAGATTTCAAAACCCATAACACTTGATTTTAGCGGGGTTGATGAGTTTGTTAAAAAAGCCCCGTTTACCCATACAAACGACCAGCTAAAAGCGATTGATGAAATTCTTAAAGATTTTAAATCAAAGGTAATGGATAGGCTCCTTAGCGGGGATGTTGGATTTGGTAAGACAGAAGTTGCGATGGTTGCAAGTTTTGTGGTAGCAAAAAGTGGTTATCAGGTAGCGGTAATTGCCCCAACTACAATTTTAGTCAATCAGCATTATGAGAGTTTTAAAGAAAGGTTTAAGGATTACCCAGAGATTAAAATTGCAAAGCTTGATAGGTTTACCCCTTCAAGAGAGAAAAAAGAGATAATTAAAAAAGTTAAAGAAGGAGAGATTAAGATACTTATATCAACTCATGCCGGTCTTAATGTTGAATATAAAAACCTTGGGCTTTTGATAATTGATGAAGAGCATAAATTTGGGGTAAAACAAAAAGAAAAACTAAAAGAACTTAGTGAAAAAATTCACACTCTTTATATGTCAGCAACTCCAATCCCAAGGACTCTTAATATGGCACTCTCTCAAATAAAATCAATCTCAATCCTAAGTGAAGCTCCAAAAGGTAAACAAACTACCAAAACTTTTGTAAAAGAATGGGATGAAAATCTGATAAAAGAGGCGATTTTAAGGGAGATAAGAAGAGGGGGACAGATTTTTTATATTTACAATAATATAGCCTACATTGAGCAGAAGAAAAAAGAGCTCCAAGAGCTTTTACCTACTCTTAGGATTTTGATACTTCATGCAAAAATGACTCCAAGTCAGATTGAAAAGGGGCTTGTCGATTTTATAGAGGGAAAATATGATTTAGCTTTGACAACTACAATTGTTGAGAGTGGAATTCATATTCCAAATGTAAATACGATTATTGTTGAAAATGCCGATAAGTTTGGGATTGCTGATTTGCACCAAATTAGGGGAAGAGCTGGAAGAGGCAAGAATGAAGGGTATGCCTATTTTCTTGTAAAAGATAAAGAGGCTTTGAGTGAGGATGCCAAAAAAAGGCTCTTAGCTCTTGAAGAGAATTCGTTTCTTGGGAGCGGAGCGGTTTTGGCTATGAAAGATTTGGAGATAAGAGGCGGAGGAAATATCCTTGGAGCTGAGCAATCAGGTGATGTAAAAGGGATTGGATATTCTATGTATTTAAAACTGCTTGAAGATACCCTAAGAGAGCTTAGCGGCAAAGGAAGTGAGATGGAAGTTGAAGTTAAGTTAAGTATTAACGCATACATTAGCGATAAAGTGATAAAAGAGGATAGGTTAAGGCTTGATTTGTATAAAAGACTATCTTTGGCAAAGAGTTTGGATGATGTTTTTGATATTGAAAAAGAGATGGTTGACAGATTTGGTAGGCTGGATGAGCCTACTCAAAATTTTCTTGAAAAAATTAAAATAAAAGTTTTAGCTGCAATAAAAGGAATAAAGTCAATTTCAAATTATTCTCAAAATATCTCCATGGTCTATAAAAACGGAGATAAAAAATTCCTAAAAGCTAAGGCAAAAGATGATAAAGTTATCCTTGAAATGATTTTAAAAGAGCTTAGAAAATGATATAATTTTATTGTGGAGAGGTGGGTGAGTGGTTTAAACCAGTCGCCTGGAACGCGACCGTGGGGCAACCCACCGCGGGTTCGAATCCCGCCCTCTCCGCCATGGGGACATAGCTCAACTGGTAGAGCACTACGCTGGCAGCGTAGGGGTTGCGGGTTCAAGTCCCGTTGTCTCCACCACCTTCAACTCTTAAAGGCATCAAATGAAGTTTACCTTTCTTGGTACAAGTGCTGGTAAACCTACAAAAAAAAGAAATGTATCAGCTCTTGCATTTGAGATAGGGAGTAGTTGGTATTTGTTTGATTGTGGGGAGGCTACGCAGCACCAACTTCTAAAAACAAATTATTCTCTTTATAAGCTAAAATCAATTTTTATAACCCATCTTCACGGAGATCATATATTTGGACTTTTTGGATTATTAACTTCAAGAAAGCTTGATGGATGTGTTTTTCCTCTTAGAATTTATGCTCCAAATGGATTGAAGGATATGATAAACTCTGTTATCAAGGTAGATGAGCTTGGGTATGAGCTTGAATTTGTAGAGATTTATGGGGGATTTGAAGAGGAGTTTGAAGAATTTGATTTAAAAGTTTTACCTCTTATTCATTCAAAAGAGTCATACGCTTTTTATATAAAAGAAAAGCCAAAAATCAATATTGACTATGAAAAACTCATAAAAGATGGGCTTTATCCTTCTTGGCTTTATAAAAAGTTAAAAGAAGGAAATGATGTTGAAATTAATGGTAAAATTTATAGGGCAAGTGAGTATTTGATAAAAAGAGATGGTAAAAGAGTAATTATTGGAGGTGATAATGCTGAGCCTGATTTTTTGGGGAAGTATTTATTGGATTTGGATCTTTTAATCCATGAAGCTACTTATAAAGACAAATCAAAATATCTTCACACAAGTGCAAAAATTCTTGGGATAACTGCCCAAAAATATAATGTTAAAAATTTAATAGCAACTCATATTTCACCAAAATGCAACGGAGATGAGATTTTAGCAGAGATTAAAAAATATTATAATGGAATTGCGTTTGTTGCAAATGATTTTGATAAATTTGAGTTAAAAGATGTTTTGATAAAAGTAAATGATTTGTAGTGGTAGTGAGGGGGAGACTCGAACTCCCGACCTCCGGCTTATGAGACCGGCGCTCTAGCCAGCTGAGCTACCCCACCTCTTGTGGTTTGAAATAATAATAAATTTTTTTTTTATTGTCAAGTAAATCTTCTTTGGCATCCGGCTCCTCTTTTGATTTTTCCTTCTTTTAAAAGTGGTTTAAAATCAAGTCCCTCAATCTCTTTAAAAGAGGAGGCTTTTAAAAAGACAATCCCTTTTTCTCTTAGAGATTTTATAAGCTGGCTTGGAAGGTATTTTGCTACTAAAACATTAATTCCTTTAAGCTCATCTTCAAGGTTGTAACTTTTTAAAATTTTCCCATCAATTAAAAGCAAGTCCCCAATTTCTCCAATCTCATCCCCTTTTACCAGTATTGCCACTCTCATCCTCTTCTCCTAATACATATTTGCTAAACGCAAAGCTTGCTGTAAAGGCTGGGCTTACTGCGTTTAGGATATGGATTTGGTTTTCTCTTTTTTTGACTAAAAAATCCATTACAAGTTCAAGGGTTTTTTTGTTTAAAAGCTGGGCTCTTATTCCGGCTGGATAGGGTTTAAACTCTCCTCTTAGCCTTTTTACCAGTTTTTTTGCCTCTTTTATAAGATTGCCCGGGAGATAGTATCTCATCTCATAAAGGGCCAAATCTCTAAATCCAAAGGCATTTGTGAAAAAAAGCTTTGCTTCAAGTGATAAAATCTCTAAAAACTCATCCATTTTGAATCTATAAAAGCCAACATAATTCTCCCTCCAAAAAGCTGGAATAGCTGTTGGGCCAATTTTTATTGTGTTATCGGCCATTAAGGTAAAATGGACTCCTAAAAAGGGATTTTTTATGTTTGGGACTGGGTAAATTTGGGTTTTTATTCTGTCTTCTCCAAGATATTTTTGATAAAGCCCTTTAAACGGAATCATCGTATATTCAAGCCCTACTCCAAATTTATGAGCTATTTTATCGGCATAAAGCCCGGCTGCGTTTATTAAAAAGTCATAGCTTTTATTGTATTTTTCAAAAGGAGTATTAAAAACAAACTTAACCCCTTTGTTCTCTAAATCCTCTTTTAAAGCTTTGCAAACCTCCCTTGGATTTACGCTTGCTGTTTTTGGAGAGTAGAGGGCAAGTTTGTAAGTTTTTGCGTTTGGGTCAATTTTTTGTGCCTCTTCTTCGCTTATAAGATAAGCCCCAGCTCCATTTGCCTTGCTTCTTCTTTCAAGTTCTTTTAAAATTTCTATCTCTTTTTCATTTTTTGCAACTACAAGTTTTCCGGTTTTATTTACTTTTA
>JBDONU010000129.1:0-15819 GCA_039831175.1 Nautiliaceae bacterium | reverse complement strand
ATGCTGAGGTTGCGGATGTTTACGGAAGGGGAGATATTGTAATCCCAAGGGATGAAGAAGCTTTTGATGTTGAGATACTAACTCCGCCAATTGAATGCTCAACCCCCAAGGTTTATAACGCTTATCGTCAATACTTTTTTAATCCAAAAGATACCGATTTTGATAAAAAAGAGACAAAAGAGCTTTTTAACTACTCTCCTTATGAATTAAACGATTTGCTAAAACCAGCTTTAATGGTATATCCAGACCTTTACAAATACAAAGATTTTGGGTATCTTAGCGGAAGCGGAAGCAGTTTTTTTAAGGAGGTAAAATGATTGAAAAAAGTAACATAAAAATTATTGGTGGAAAATATAGAGGCAAAAAACTCTATATGAATACAAAAGAGACAACAAGAAGCACAAAACAAATCTTAAAAGAATCAGTCTTTAACTCTCTCCAATGGGAAGTACCAGATTCCACTTGGGTTGAAGTTTTTAGTGGAGTTGGAAGCATTGGGCTTGAAGCAATAAGCAGAGGGGCAAAAAAGGCTTACTTCCTTGAAAAAGACCCAGAAGCAGCAAAGGTATTAAAAAGAAATATTGACTCATTAAAACCAGAAGATAGAGAAAAATGCGAAATTATTTTAGGAGATAGTTTTGATACTATTTGGGATGTAATTGAAAGATTAAAAAGAGAAAAAGATAAAGCTATTTTTTATTTTGATCCACCGTTTGCAATAAGAGAAGGGTATGAAGATATTTACGACAAAGTACAAAATTTAATTAAAACATTGCCAAAAATCAATGTAGAAAAAATTTTAATTGAGCATCAAAGCGATTATGAATTTCCAGAGTATCTTGGAAAATACAAAAAAATCAAAACAAAAAAATTTGGAAAAAGTGCGGTTACTTACTATGAATAAAAAGCTCATCCTCCCCCTTCTCTTACTTATTGGGTGCTCAAAAACTCCAAATATCCAAAATAATCTAAAAGAAGTAAACATTGAAAACAAATTAATAAATAATTACCAAATTTCAAAATCATCTCTTACAAAATTACACAACAATTACTACTTTTTTACACCAACTAATAACGGAATAAATCTATTTAAACTTAATCAAAACTACGACTTAGTCCAAAAAAAACATATAAATATGCTCTTAGATCCAAAAAAAATGGTAAGCAATAACCAAAATCTCTATCTCTTAGCATATGACCAAGACAAAAATAGACCAGTTATTTTAGTTCTAGATAAAAACTTAAATATCAAAAAAGTAAAGTACGTTGGAGACAAATTTGATGAGCCAAGAGATATTGTTTTTGATAACAACTTAACAACCTTGCTTCTTACTTACAAAAAAGGAGCCGATATCAAAATAGCTTCAACTAAAACTTATACATTCTCATTAAAAGATAATCAATTCCCAAAATTCATAAAAAGATACAAAGGCGGATTTTTAATTATTGGCTCAAACCAAAGCTCAAAAGGTGAAGATTTACTTATTATGTATGTAAAAGATAAAAAAATTATCTGGGCAAAAACTTATGACTTTGGGATGGAAGATACTCCCAAAAAGGCAACCTTAAAAAACAACAAACTCATTATTGATGTAACCTCTCAAGATTATATGGGAGCTTTACAAGAGTATAAAATAGAAGTTAATCCAGATAATGGCAAAATCTTCAAAAAAGAAAAAGGGCTAAGCTTAAAACCTTTGCCTTTAAAATTTAGGACCTAAGAGAGTAAAACTCTCTTTTAAACTCCCTAAATCTTCCTTCTAAAATCGCCTCTCTTGCACTTTTTACAAGAGTAAGGTAATAGTGGAGGTTGTGAATTGAAGCAAGTCTTGCATAAGTCATCTCTTTTGCTCTATAAAGATGATTAAGGTATGCTCTGCTAAAATTTTTACACGTATAACAGCTACAATTCTCATCAATAGGTTTATTATCAAGTTTATATTTTGCATTTTTAATCTTTAAAACTCCAAAAGAAGTAAACAAATGCCCATTCCTTGCATTTCTGGTTGGCATAACGCAATCAAACATATCAACTCCCCTATCAATCGCTTCAATTATATCCTCAGGCGTCCCAACCCCCATTAAATATCTTGGTTTATCCTTTGGCATATAAGGGATTGTTGCTTCAATTGTATCATACATTAGCTGATTCTCTTCCCCAACACTAAGCCCCCCTATTGCAAACCCATCAAAAGTATGCCCCTTATACTCTAAACTAACAAGGCTTTGTGCACTAATTTTCCTCATCTCAAAATCTATTCCGCCTTGGATAATTGCAAAAAGGTTATTTTTTTTGCCTCTTTTAATATGATGTATTAAACTTCTCTTTGCCCACTCCGTTGTTCTCTCAATTGATTTTTTAATTCTATCAGAAGTATTTGGAAGAGGTATTAAATCATCGAGCACCATCATAATATCGCTATTTAAATTATACTCAATATCAATCACTTTCTCAGGTGAGAAGAAGTGCAAAGAACCATCAATATGACTTTTAAACAAAATCCCATCATCACTAACTTTTACATTATCCCCCAAACTAAACGCTTGAAATCCTCCACTATCTGTTAAAAAACTTCTCTTATACCCGCTAAAATCGTGAAGTCCACCAAGCTTTTTAATAACCTCATCACCTGGTCTTAGATAAAGATGATAAGTATTTGCCAAAATAATAGGAGCATCCAAAATCTCCATCATATCAATCGCATCAAGACTTTTAACAACAGCCGCAGTGCCAACTGGCATAAAAATTGGAGTTTTAATTTCACTATGAAGAGTTTTTATTGTAGTAGCTCTTGCATTTCCATCAACTCCATCAATTTTAAATTCCATATATGCCCTTTTTTGAAATTATAATAAAAACATATTATAATTTTAAAAAAAGGGATTTATTGAGCAAAATATTAATTTTTGCAGGAGCAAAAGAAGCAAAGCTTTTAATAGAAAAAATTGCTAACAACTACCTTAATTTAGGCGAATTTCACATAATTTACGAAAATGATGAAATTAAAGAAGGATTTGAGAAAGAAAATCTCTTTTTTTATAAAATTAACTTTTATGCTTTTGAAAACTACAAAAATATAATAAAAAAAGATTTTGATAAGATAATTATCTTCATAAAGAACCAAAAAACCGCTGAATTTGTATTAAAACATATAAAACTTTACAAAACTTCAATAATATTTGTAAAATTTTGGTATGAGTATAAACTTCCTCCAATTAACAATATAGAAGTAATTGACGTTGCAGATATTATAACCAATAAAATAATAGACCTCCTACCAGGAGTACCTCTTTTTGCAAGAAACATTGGACTAGGACAAGGTGAGATATTAGAAGTAGAAATTCCACCTCACTCACCTTTTATCTACAAAACTCCTTCAATATTTAAAAATTACAATGTAAAAATGGCTGCTCTTTATAGAAATGGAGAATTAAAAGAAAATCCAAAAATTATTCTCCCAAACGATAAAATAATTCTCATTGGAAAGCCAGAAAGATTAAAAGAAATTTTCCATAGAATTAAAAACTCAATTGGAGCATTCCCTCAACCATACGGGCAAAATATTTATCTTTTATTAGATATGAAAAAATTTAATCAAAAAGAGACATCAAAACTCTTAAAAACTGCTTTGTTTTTACACAGAAAACTAAAAAACAAACTCCTTATTATAAAAATAATAAACCCAACAACAAAACATAGAATCTACAAACTTTTTAAATTCCCAGACATCTCAATAATCACCGATTATAATGAAACCTCTTACATAAAAGCTCTCAGAAAAGACATAAATAAATTTAATATAGGGCTTACAATAATTCCAAATGAAATCTTTTTACCATATAAAAAAGAGTTTTTTGAGATTAGAAAACCTATCTTAAAAGTTGGAGAAGAATCAATTAAAAAATGCAAAGCAATTGGAGCTATTGTAAATAAATATACTCCAAACATCGCTTCAATCTTATACGATTTATCCCACCAACTTGGAATTGGAATAAAATTTTTTGAAATAGATCCTGAAAATAACTCAAAAGAGATTGTATCTATATTAAAAGAGATAAACTTTTTAAAAACTTCAAAAGTAGAATTTATCTCAATAAAAAATCAAAACCCAATAACATACCTAAATTCCCTTAAAAATATCTGCTTAGCAGAAGCTTTTGCTAAAATTCCACCATCTAAACTAAAAATGATACTCCATCCAAAACTCGAATTTAGCTATATTTTAGTAAATAAAAATCAATTTCTAATACCAATAAAGGATGAAGAATGAAAGTAGAAGTAAAAACAAATTCAAAAACCTATGACATAATAATAGGAAAACTACCAGAAATTAAACTAAATTCAAAAACAGCAATTATCACAAATCCAAAAGTAAGCGGACTTCATATAAATTATCTTCTAAACAAAATTAAAGCCCCAGAAATTCAAATTATTACTCTTCCAGATGGAGAGGAGTATAAAACTTGGCAAAGTGTTGAGTATGCACTTGATAGACTGTTTGATGCAAAATTTGATAGAAATTCAACTTTAATAGCATTTGGAGGGGGAGTTATTGGAGATATGACTGGATTTACAGCAAGTATTTTCCTCAGAGGAGTGAAATTTATCCAAATCCCAACAACCCTTCTTGCAATGGTAGATAGCTCAGTTGGCGGAAAAACTGGAATCAATAACAAATACGGCAAAAACTTAATAGGAACTTTTTATCAACCAGAATATGTTTTTATTGATACCTACTTCCTATCAACCCTTGATAAAAGAGAATTTAACGCCGGAATGGCTGAAATTATCAAAATGGCAGTAATGTTTGATAAAGAATTTTTTGAAAAAATCAAAAACAACGAAATCTCTATTGAAGAGATGATAAAAAGAGCAGTTGAATTAAAAGCAAAAGTCGTTAGTCTTGATGAAAAAGAAAAAGGCATAAGAAGCGTATTAAATTATGGTCACACTTTTGCACACGCAATTGAAAATCTAACAAATTATAAAAAATATCTCCACGGAGAAGCGGTGGCTATTGGAATGGTAATGGCAAACGAACTCTCAAAAACACTTGGATACCTCTCTTATCAAGAAGCTGATGAGATTAAAAAACTCCTTGAAAAATACAATCTTCCAACAAGCTTTAAAATAGAAAATGTAGATGAATTTTTTAACCAATTCTTTTTAGATAAAAAGACCCTAAATAACTCTTTAAAATTTATCATCCCTGAGAGGATTGGAAAATTTAAAATTATCAAAGATGTTGACCCAAATATTATTAAAAAAGTTTTAAGGAAATTTAGTTGAGGTGGATTTTAATTTTCATCTCAATCTTTCTTTTTGGAACTGAAAATAATTTAACAAAAGAGATAAACCTATCAATCAAAAACATTAAAAACGAACTTAATAAAAACGAATTTTACATAAATTATCAAAATTATCTAAAATATAAATCATTAGAAGATATGCTCCAAAAATATCAAAGACATCCTCAAAAAAATAAAGATAAAATATTAAGCATCCAAACAGAGCTTGATTTATTAAAAAATAATAAAAATATTTTTGAAAGTCTTATTAAAATAAAACCTCTCCCAGCCCCTCCTACAATTAATAATCCTTTTGCAATATTTGGGGCACTAAGCTACGAAAAAGAGATAAAATCAATTCTAAACCAAAATATCCAAAACTACCAAAAATTTTATTCAACCTACCAAAAATTAATTGAGCTAAACAATCTTTATAAAAAAGCGGGCATTAAAGACAAACATCTAAAAAAGCTTCTATTAGACTTTGAAACAATTAATAATGTATATAAAACAAAGATTCAAAATCAAAAATCAAAAGCGCAAATCTATATCTCCCAAGTCAATCAAGAGATACAAAGAGAAATAAATAAATTAATCTATCTTGCCATCTCCATCTTTATCTCAATTTTAATTTTCTATTTTATCAAGCTTGGGGTTAGAAAATATGTAAAGGGAGAATCTATTTATCTTATTAATAAAATTTTAAACTTTATAAACATTACAATTATTATCTTAATAATCCTTTTCTTTTACATCAATAACGCAACTTACTTAATCACAATCCTTGGATTTGCATCAGCTGGTATTGCGATTGCTATGAAAGATTGGTTTATGAATATTTTTGGATGGTTTGTAATAATGACAAGCGGCAATTTCAAAGTAGGAGATAGAATAAAAATAACCCTCCAAAACGGAAATGTCCAAATTGTTGGAGATGTAATTGATATAACCTTAACAAAAATCGTAATGTATGAAGATGTAACCCTAACTACCCTAACTCTAAATAGAAGAGCTGGAAGGATTGTATTTATTCCAAATAATGTAGTATTTAACAATCCAATATTTAACTACACCCACCACGGACTCTCAACCGTTTGGGATGGAATTGATATTACAATAACATTTGATAGCAACTACAAAAAAGCAAAACATATAATAAATGGAATAGTCCAAAATCTCTCAAAAGGATATACAGACATTACAAAAAGAAGACTTCATAAATTAAAAGCAATCTACCATATAAAAAATGCAAATGTAGAACCAAAAATCTTTACTTTTATAAATGAAAACGGAATAGTAATTAGCTGTTGGTATTTAAACAACTATATGACCTTATCTCTTAGAAGCAAAATTTATAGTGAAATTTTAGAAGCGTTTAGTAAAGAAGATGATATCAAACTCGCTCATACAACTTATACAATAATAAAAAAGGAAGAAAATGAATCTGCTCCTACTAAAACACCTCTATAAGCTAAAAGAAGCAGGAGATGAATACTTTGAAGGCTTTGAGAGTAAAGAACAAAAAATCAAAATGCCAAATGAATTAGAAGAACTTAAAAAACAATGCGAAAACTGCACTCTTTGCGATTTAAGTAAAACTCGCACAAATGTAGTCTTTGGAGAGGGAAACCCAAAAGCTAAACTTATGTTTATAGGAGAAGCACCAGGAGAGATGGAAGATAAAACTGGACGCCCATTTGTAGGAAGGGCTGGTAAGTTACTTACAAAAATTATTGAAAATGTATTAGAATTAAAAAGAGATGATGTTTACATTGCAAATATAGTAAAATGCCGCCCACCAAATAATAGAGTCCCAACAATTATAGAAGCTGAAACTTGCAAACCATATCTTTTAAAACAAATTGATATAATTAACCCTAAGATTTTGGTTTGTCTTGGAAAAACAGCTTTTATGTATCTTATGAATATGGATATGCCAATTAGTAAAATAAGAGGACAAATTTTTAAATACAAGGAGAAAAAAGTGATACCGACATACCATCCAAGCTATCTTTTAAGAAACCCAAGCGCTAAAAAAGAAGCTTACAAAGACTTTTTGCTTATAAAGAGTATGATATGAAAATAGTAATCTCTTTACTTTTAGCTATTAGCTTTGGATTTGCTCAAAGCAACTTAACTTCTAAAAATTTAACAGATAAAAATCTAACAGAAATAAATTCAACAAAAGAGATAAATTCTACCCTTGAAGAAAATATAACAATTGAAGAGTTTAACGATATTTTCAAATCAATCCAACCTACTCTAAATTTTGCCATTATGATTGATAAAAAGAAACTTTACAAATTCGTCCCATCCATCATTAACTCCATAACAACTTACTTTTTATCAAAAGGAGTTGAATTTTCATATGAAGTATTTGATATTAACGATGATTTAACTCTTATAACAAACAAATATCAAACCATCTTTTACATAACAACAGACAAAAACTCCCTACAAAACCTAACAACCTACTCAGCAAACTTTTATATTCCAACTTTTAATTTAAATGAACTGGATATATTCTCTCCAAACCTATTTTTTGGAGGAATTGACTTTAAACTACAAGTAAGAACTCTTTATAAATATCTAGCAGACCCAAAAGCAGCTGCAATTACTGATAAAAATCTCTTCTTATCAAACCAATTACTAAAAATAGAGCAAAATGATTTAAATATCTCTATTACAAATTACTATTATCCAAATATCCCTTATTGGAAATTAAATAATAAATATTTATTCTTAAACACTTCAACCCCTCACACAACCAAAATCTTAGGAGATATAACTTATCACAACATAAATACAAAATTACAATTCTCAACTCAAATCAATTACTCTCCTTTAATGATAAACTTAACTCAGCCAGATGATGTAAGAAAACTCTTAATTGCAAACTCTATTATTAACATTCCATCAGATTTAAGAGCATATAACGAACTGCTAAATTCAGACATTAAATACAATTGGCTTAACTATTCTCTTAACACATTAGCAAACAAAGCTTATAAACTCTCACAAGGAGACGAAGATTCTTTATTGGATGATTTTAATTTATATATGTTTAACAATCAAGTTATTTACAAAGCAAAGCTTTATCAAATAATAAATAGAGGTTTTAAATCCATTGAATAGTTTGATATAATTTCGCCAAAAAGGATAGATATGGCAACATATGTAATCGGATTTCCAAGAATTGGTGAGCAAAGAGAGCTAAAAAAAGCATTAGAAGCGTATTGGAGTGGAAAAATTAATCAAGATGAACTTAAAAAAACAGCAAGCGAACTTAGAAAAAGACACTGGATTTATCAAAAAAACGCTGGAATTGATTTAATTAGCATAAATGATTTTAGTTTTTATGATAATATGCTTGATACTTCAATTATGCTAAATGCAATCCCTCAAAAATACAAAGACATTGAAGATGAGCTTGATAGATACTTTGCAATGGCAAGAGGTGATGCAACTCATAAAGCCCAAGAAATGACTAAATGGTTTAATACAAACTACCACTACATCGTTCCAGAACTTGATGTAAATATGGATTTTAAACCAAATATTGAAAAAATCAAAGAAGAATATAAAGAAGCAAAAGAGCTTGGAATTGAACCTAAGGTAAATTTAATTGGACCAATCACTTTTGTAAAACTCTCAAAAGTAAAAGGAGATGAAAAAGCAATTATTGAAAAATTAATCCCAGTTTACAAAGAAATTATTCAAGAGCTTAAAAAATTAAACCCTCAAATTATTATCCAAATGGATGAACCTTACTTTGTTACAAATCCTACAAAAGAAGATTTAGAGCTACTTGAAAAAGTTTATAATGAACTTGCAAAAGACGCAAATATTTATGTGGCAACTTATTTTGAACATTCAAACGAAGCAAACGAAGTACTTGCTAAAACTCCAATTAAAGGAATGTTTTTAGATTTTGTCCACGGAAGCGAAAACTCAATTAAAGCGTTGGTAGATGCTGGCAAAGAAGTTGGGATTGGAATTGTTAATGGTAGAAATGTTTGGGTAAACGATATTGAAAAATCAGCGGCTTTTGTTAAAGGATTAACAGAAGCAGTTGATAGTGATAAAGTACATATTGGAAGCAGTTGCAGTCTTCTTCACGTGCCATATACCCTAAAATATGAAACAAAAATGGATGAAGATATTAAGTCTTGGATAAGTTACGCGCTTGAAAAACTTGATGAGATTAGAGTAATTAACAAACTGGTAAAAGACGAAGAACTTAGTGAATATGACAAAGAAGTATTAGAAGGTAACAAACTTGCAATTGCAACAAGAAAAACCTCTAAAAAAATCCACGATCCAATTGTGCAAGATAGAGTTTCAAACCTCACTGAAAAAGATAAAAAAAGAAGCGTTCCATTTGAAGAGAGAATTAAACTTCAACACGAAAACCTAAAATACCCAATTCTTCCAACAACAACAATTGGTTCATTTCCACAAACTCCTGAGCTTAGAAAATTAAGAAGAGATTATAAAAACGGCATTATTTCAGAAAAAGAATATAAATCAAAAATCAAAGAGATGATTAAAGAATGTGTTGAGTTTCAAGAGTCAATAGACCTTGATGTATTAGTTCACGGTGAATTTGAGAGAAACGATATGGTTGAATATTTTGGCGAGCAGTTAAATGGAGTTGCATTTTCTCAAAACGGATGGGTACAAAGTTATGGTAGCAGATGTGTAAAACCTCCTCTAATTTATGGAGATGTTTCTAGATCAAAAGATATGACGGTTGAGTGGATTACATATGCTCAGTCTCTAACAAATAAACCAATGAAAGGTATGTTAACAGGTCCTGTAACTATGCTTAACTGGTCATTTGTAAGAGACGACCAAGATAAAAGAACAACAGCTTACCAAATGGCTCTTGCAATTAGAGATGAAGTTGAGGCTCTTGAAGCTGCTGGAATTAAAGTTATTCAAGTTGACGAAGCAGCACTTAGAGAAGGTTATCCTCTAAGAGATGAAAAAAGAGCAGATTATGAAGATTGGGCAATTACATCATTTAGAATTACAACAAGTGTTGTAAAACCTCAAACTCAAATCCACACTCATATGTGTTATTCTGAATTCAGCGATATTATGGACGCTATTGAAGCAATGGATGCAGATGTTATCTCAATTGAAAATGCAAGAAGTGATAACAGTCTACTTAAAATATTTAAAGAAAGAGGTTATAAAGGTGAAATTGGACCGGGTGTATATGATATTCACAGCCCAAGAATTCCAAGCAAAGAAGAAATCGTTGAACAAATTGAAGCAATATTAGAAGTATTACCAGCTAAAAAAGTTTGGGTAAATCCAGACTGCGGACTTAAAACAAGAAAATGGGAAGAAGTTAAACCAAGCCTTAAAAATATGGTAGATGCCGCAAAAGAGGTTAGGGAAAAATTAAAATAATTTTCCACCCCCCCCTTTTTCTGACAGCCCCAAAAATTCTCAATTTAACGGTTAAATTAACAATTAATAACCTAATATTAAACTTAAATTCAATGCTCAAAATTTGATGCATTCAACCAATACATTTGATAGTATTGAAAATTTTTTTATTTTCCTAGTAAAGTGTCTGGTAAATTTCATCAACCAAGCTCAACTTTATACTATTCTTTTAAATTTGATATACTTATAAAAAATTCCAAGGAGAATTTATGAGAGAATATCTTTTTAGCAGTGAGAGCGTAACAGAGGGTCATCCAGATAAAATGGCTGACCAGATAAGCGATGCAATACTTGATTATATTATCCAAAGAGACAAAAACGCAAAAGTAGCTTGTGAAACTCTTCTTAGTAACGGATATTGCATAATTGCAGGTGAACTTAAAACCACAACTTACGCACCAATGCAAGAAATTGCAAGAGAAGTTATAAGAGAGATTGGATATACTGATGCAAGATACGGATTTGATTACAGAACTGCTGGGGTATTAAACGGAGTTGGAGAGCAAAGCCCAGATATCCGCCAGGGAGTAGAAAGAGGCGAAGAGATTGGAGCGGGGGATCAAGGTATGATGTTTGGATATGCTTGCAAAGAGACTCCTGAGCTTATGCCACTTCCTATAATGCTTGCACACAAACTTACAAAACGCCTTGCAATTGCAAGAAAAGAAGCAATAATTCCATGGCTAAGACCAGATGGAAAAGCACAAGTGAGCGTTAAATATGTTGATGGAAAACCAGTTAGTGTAGAAAAAGTCGTAGTATCAACTCAACACGAACCTGATATTAACTACTCAGAAATCAAAGAAGCGGTAATTGAAGAGGTTATTAAAAAGGTAATTCCAGCTACAATGCTTAGCAAAAACGTTGAATATTTTATAAACCCTACCGGAAAATTTGTAATCGGCGGTCCACAAGGAGATGCCGGACTTACCGGAAGAAAAATTATCGTAGATACCTATGGAGGCGCGGCACCTCACGGAGGAGGTGCGTTTAGCGGAAAAGACCCTACAAAAGTTGATAGAAGCGGAGCATATGCGGCAAGATGGGTGGCTAAAAACTTAGTAGCCGCAGGAGTAGCCGATAAACTTACCCTTCAAATTGCTTATGCAATTGGAGTTACTAAGCCTGTTAGTATTTATGTGGATACTCACGGAACTGCAAAAGTTGATGAGACAAAAATTGAAGAAGCAGTAAAAAAACTATTTGATTTAACTCCAAAAGGAATAATTGAAACATTAGACCTTTTAAAACCAATTTACAAAAAAACCGCAGCTTACGGACATTTTGGAAGAGAAGAGTTTAGTTGGGAGAGATTAAATAAAGTTGATGAAATTAAAGATTATCTAAACTTAAAATAAGGAATAAAAATGGACTTTTTTAAAGTGGTGCAAACAATTGAGAGTATTCAACACCCAGCAATAGCAACAAGTCTCACAAACCTTGGAATTTTGCAAGATGTAGATATTGAAGAAAATAAAGTAAAAGCCACATTCGTTTGGCCATTTGCAAACATTCCAATAAAAGAACAGATTATCTCATCAGTAAAAGAGCCTCTAAAAAGGCTTGGATTAGAACTTGAATATAATGAAAGAGTAATGAATGATGAAGAAAGAGAAAAATTTTTAACACTTGAAAAAAAATA
Source organism: Nautiliaceae bacterium (assembly GCA_039831175.1). Classification (GTDB taxonomy): domain Bacteria; phylum Campylobacterota; class Campylobacteria; order Campylobacterales; family Nautiliaceae; genus Caminibacter. The sequence continues at coordinate 3,428 of JBDONU010000129.1, read as the reverse complement.
TTGGAGAGGTGGACAAGCAGCTTGTGGAATGTAACAAAACGAAACTTTTAACACTATTCTCTTTTGCTTTAAGGGAATTTTAAGAATTTAATGATATATTTTTAAGACAACTAAATTTAAAAAAAGGAGCAAAAATGGCTGTAAAAATTACAGATACTTGTATTAACTGCGGTGCATGTCTTGATGAGTGCCCAGTAGAAGCAATTGTTGATGATAGCGAAAATCCAACAGGAGAAGAAATTTATTATGTATATCCAGATAAATGTGTTGAGTGCGTAGGTTATTATGATTGTCCAGCATGTGCGGAAGCTTGCCCAACTGAGGGATGTATCGTTTGGGATGAGTGCAAAGAAGGACAAACTTGTGCAGATTACAGAGGTGAGCCTGGTGAGCCTGTAATGGACGCTTGCTAATTTCTCCTCTTCTTTTTTTCTTCTATTTTTTGTATAATTTCTCCCTAAAAATAAAGGAGAGACAATGGAAAGAACTCTATCAATTATCAAACCTGATGCAGTTGCTAAAAATGTTATTGGTAAAATCATAGATAGATTTGAAAGTAATGGACTTAGAATCGCAGCAATGAAAAAAATCAAACTTACAAAAGAAGATGCTGCTAAATTTTATGAAGTGCACAAAGAAAGACCATTTTTTAATGATTTGTGCGAATATATGAGTAGTGGTCCTGTTGTTGTAATGGTGCTTGAAGGTGAAAACGCAGTTGCTAAAAATAGAGAATTAATGGGAGCAACAAACCCAAAAGAAGCAAAACCTGGAACAATTAGAGCTGACTTTGCTGAAAGTATTGAAGCAAATGCAGTGCACGGAAGCGATAGCCTTGAAAATGCTAAAAAAGAGATTGAATTTTTCTTTGCAAAAAGGGAGATTTTATAATTGAAAATCAAAAAAGAAGTAGAAGGACTCACCTTAGAAGGTGAAAGTATAAAAAACAAAAACGAAACAATTATTACTGGTAAATTAAAAGGCAAAGTGAAAGTTGAGTGCATAAAATGTTTAGAGCCCTTTTTAAAAGAAGTTGATGAAGAGGTAAAATTTAAAGTAGTAAAACCTCCATATAATGGCTTTGATGAAGAGTATGACATTATAGAACAAGAAAATTTTAACCTAGAAGAAATAATAAAAAGTGAAATAGCTTCAATTAAAAGCGATTATAATGTCTGCCCAAAATGCCAAAATGTAGAATTTGATAAAGAATTTTAAGGAGATACAATGGCAGTTCCAAAGAGAAGAAACTCAAAAACAAGAGCAGCAAAAAGAAGAACTCACTATAAATTAACACTTGCAACAGTTATTAAATGTAAATGCGGTGCTTATAAAAGACCTCACAGAGTATGCCCAAGTTGCGGTGAGTATTAATGAAAATAGCAATTGATGCAATGGGAGGGGACTTTGGTCCTACTCCAATAATAAAAGGAGTAATTAAAGCATTAGAAAAAAAAGATTTTACTGCATATTTAGTTGGAAAAGAAGATGAAATAAGACCTCTTATTCCTCAAAAATACCTCTCTAAAATTAGATTTATAAATAGTGATGATGTAATAAAAATGGAAGAAAACGCAACCCAAGCCCTAAAAAGAAAAGAGTCCACTATTTATAAGTCTATTGAGCTTTTAAAAGCAGGAGAAGTTGACGGAGTAGTTAGTGCAGGACATAGTGGTGCTACAATGAGCCTTGCAACTTTAAAACTTGGAAGAATAAAAGGAATAAAAAGACCAGCCATTGTAACTTTTATGCCAACAATTAAACGATCTTATACTTTGGTTTTGGATGTTGGAGCAAATGTGGATTGCGAGGCTATTCATTTGTATCAATTTGGGCTTATGGGTGAAGTTTATGCAAAAGTCGTTTTAAACAAAGAAGATGTTTTAATTGGGCTTTTGAGTAATGGAGAAGAAGAGAGTAAAGGAAACTCTATCACAAAAGAAGCCTTTAAAATGTTAAAAGAAAAATTTCCAAACTTTAAAGGAAATGTAGAAGGAAATGATGTATTTAAAGGCGTTGTGGATGTAGTGATAACGGATGGATTTATTGGAAATATTTTCCTTAAAACAAGCGAAGGGGTAGCTGAGACCATTGGATCTTTAATTAAAGATGAAATTAAAAAATCTGGACTCTTGCAAAAAATTGGAGCTATGCTTTTAAAACCGGTATTTAGAGGAGTTAAAAAAATTACAGATTACGCAGAGTATGGAGGTGCTCCTTTACTTGGAGTTAATGGTTGTGTTATAATAGCTCATGGTAAAAGCAACGAAAAAGCTATAAAAAATGCAATTTTTCAAGCAATAAAGTATATAGAAAATAATGTAACGGAGAAAATTAAAGAGTCTTTAAAGGTTCATTAATGTATGCAAAATTTAAAAGTATAGGAGCATATGTCCCTCCTAAGGTTTTAACAAACAAAGATTTAGAAAAAATCGTAGATACAAGCGATGAATGGATTACAAAAAGAACTGGCATAAAAACCCGTCATATTACAGAAGATGAAGTTACAAGTGATTTAGCTTATAAAGCAGCACTTAATGCTCTTAAAAATGCAAATATGGATAAAGAAGAGATAGATTTAATCATAGTAGCTACAATTACTCCTGATTATTTCAATATGCCATCAACCGCTTGTATTGTTGGAGATAAACTTGGAATTGTAAGACCAGCTTTTGATATAAGTGCGGCGTGCACTGGGTTTATCTACGCCCTTGCAAATGCAAAAGCCTTTATTGAAAGTGGAATGTATAAAAATGTCTTAATTATTGGGGCTGAGACCCTTAGTAAGATAGTAAATTGGAAAGATAGAACAACTTGTGTGTTATTTGGAGATGGAGCGGGAGCAGCAATTATTAGTGCAACTGATAAAAAAGAGGAAGCAATTTTAGATATTGATATTAATGCAAATGGAAAATATCAAGACTATCTTATAACTCCTGGAAGAGGAGTAAAATATGGATGTGATACAGATAAAATCTACCTTGAAATGAAAGGAAATGAAACTTTTAAAGTAGCAGTTAGGACTCTCTCTCAAAGTGTAAGAGATATTCTAAAAAGGAACAACTTAACAAGTGATGAGATTGATTGGTTTATTCCTCATCAAGCAAATTATAGAATAATTGATGCAGTAGCAAGAGCAATTGATATGCCAAAAGAAAAATGTGTCCTAACGGTACAAAAATATGGAAATACTTCATCAGCTTCAATCCCAATGGCAATTAATGAAATGTACAAAAATGGCAAATTAAAAAGAGGCGATATGATGCTACTTGATGCATTTGGAGGAGGATTTACTTGGGGGAGTGCGTTAGTCCCTTTCTCTAATTAACTCCTCTTCTAACTTTTCAAGAGCAATTAATACATTTGGAGAATCCGTGGGGATGTGAGTGTAGGCAAGCTTTATTTGAATAATTACTCCATCATACTCT
>JBDONU010000037.1:0-4681 GCA_039831175.1 Nautiliaceae bacterium | reverse complement strand
TGATAAGGAAGTGCTACGTTACAGACAATGTCAATATTTTCTTTTTTTATTAAATCAACTACATTTTCTTTTTTGTTTGCATCAAGCTCATAAGTTTTAATTTCAACTCCAAGTTTTTCTTTAATGTTTTTTGCAATTGCATCACACTTTTCTTTTGTACGGCTTGCTAAAACTATATTATTAAAAGTATCAAGATTTTTTGCAGCTTTAAATGCTGCAACTCTTCCAACTCCACCAGCACCAATAATTAATAGATTTGCCATAGTGCTCCTTTTTTGGCTAATTATATCATTTTTGCTAAAATTCTTGAAAAAAGGTATTTAATGGAGAATATAGAGCTTTTGTTAAAAGAGATTTTGCTTGAAATAAGAGAGTTAAAACTTGAAGTGAGGGAGTTAAAGTTAGGTGCTGCAAAAAATGTAAAGGAAGTAAAAAAGGTAAGTAAGGTAAAAGAGGTAGAAGTTTCTTTTGAAAAAGAAGATAAAAAAGATTTAATTTTTGAGTATCAAAAATCTGAGTGTATACAAGAGATTGAAGATTATCTTGCGTCAAAAAACATTAAAGTAAAAACAAAAAAAAAAGATACTATTCTTTATAGCGATAATCTCTCAAAACTTGCAAATTTTATTGGGAAAAATTATGAGAATGTAAAAGAGTTTATTCATAAGTTAAAAGTAGATAACAATAAAGCGCAAGGCTTTACTATGAATTTAAAAGACTTTTCTCCTAAGAAAATTAGCGATATAAATCAACTCGCAAAGTGGCTTTATGATATTGGATTTTTAGAAAAATATGTTTATAAAAATTCGCCAAACTTTTTACTTTATGCAAAATTAAATAGAAATCCAAAAGCGATTAATTTTTTACTTGGAGGATGGATGGAAATTTATATTAGAAATGTTGTTTTAAAAATTTTGAGTGAAATTGGTTTAGATGGGTGTTATATAAAAAATTATCAAATTTCTTTGCCAGATGAGAAAGATTTTGAGCTTGATTTGGTGTTTAAAGTAGGAGATGATTTTTATTGGATTGAGACAAAAACGGGAGATTATCAAAGCTATATTAATAAATATGCAAATTTTTATAAGCTAATTGGAATCAATAAAGAGAATGCTTTTTTAGTTCTTAGTGATATGAGTGAAGAAGGAGCAAAAACTCTTAGCGATATGTATGAGATTAATACTCTACGCCTTCAAGATTTTGAGAGAGAGTTTAAAAAAAGGGTAGGAGTTTTAGATGAAGATTAGTTTAATTCAGCAAAGTTACAAAGGAAGTAAAGAAGCTACTGTTAATCACACTCTTGAAATGATAAAAAAGGCAAAAGGAGAGCTTGTTATATTGCAAGAACTTCATCAGAGTGAATATTTTTGTAAGAGTGAGGATACTAAATATTTTAATTTGGCTGAGAGTTTTGAGGAGGATGTTGAGTTTTGGAGAAAAGTTAGTGAAGAGGAAAATATAGTATTGGTTACAAGTTTGTTTGAGAAGGTAATGGATGGGATTTATTATAATACGGCTGTTGTTTTTGATAAGGGAAAAGTTACTGGAAAATATAGAAAAACTCATATTCCAGATGACCCTGGATTTTATGAAAAATTCTATTTTACCCCAGGCGATGAAATTGAACCTATTGATACGAGTATAGGAAGGCTTGGGGTTTTGGTTTGTTGGGACCAGTGGTACCCCGAGGCTGCAAGGATTATGGCTTTAAAAGGGGCTGAGGTTTTGATTTATCCAACGGCGATAGGATGGCTTATGTGTCCAAAAGATAGAAAAGACGAGCTTTGTGAAAAGGAAAATACCCCTGAGGAGAGAGAAAAAATGTTAAATGCATGGATTTCTGTTCAAAGAGGTCATGCAGTGGCAAACGGGGTTTATGTAGTGGCTGTAAATAGGGTTGGGAGAGAAAAAGATGAGAGTGGAGTGCTAGGTGGAATAGAATTTTGGGGGAGAAGTTTTGTTTATGGACCCCAGGGTGAAGAGATTGTAATGGGAGGAAATGAAGAAGAAGTGATTGAGGCTGAGATTGATTTAAAAGCCGCAGCTGAGGTTAGAAAGATTTGGCCATTTTTTAGAGATAGAAGAATTGAGCTTTATCAATGTTTATTAAAAAGATATTGTTAATTTTTTTCCCTCTTTGGCTTTTTGCAAAAATTAATGTGTTTTTTGTCAAAGGGGTTTGATATTGAGCTTTCAATAGATTATAAAGAGAAATATTATTTATCACTATTAAAAATTGATTTTAACAACTCAGTAGCTATAATCTCTTATAAAGATTTTCCTTTTATCTTAAAGAACGAAAATTTACAAATTGTAGCCCCTCTTGGAAATTTAGAGCTTTTTATCATTACAAAAGAGCCTTTTTATAAAATAAAATCCCTTGCAAATGTCTCTTATCCAGTTAAGATTTTATTAAATGCTATTTCTAAAAAGATTAGGGTAGTTAATGGTGGAATGGAAGCGTTTTTAAGTGGTAAGGCTGATGGATATGTGAGTGAGAGTAAGGTTGATGGGTATTATAATTATCCTTTGGATTTTTTTGGAATAAGATTTAATAAGTTTTATTTAGTAGGAGATAAGGATTTTTTAAAAGCTCATAAGATGGATATTGAGTTTTTGAGTTGTTATTTAAAAGATAAATTAAAAGGGGATATGAGCAGAGCAGTTGAAGAGGTTATTTTTGGAAGTTATGTTTTAGGGAGAAAGATTGATTTATGTCGTAAATTTTTTAAGAGGTGTGATGAAAAATTTAATAAAACAAAGATTATAAAAATTGCAATTACTCCAAATTGGCCCCCTTTTCACTTTTTAGAGGATGGATATTTAAGAGGAATAAGTGTTGATTTTTGGAAGTTGATTGCTAAGAGAGGGGGTATTGATTATAAATTTTATATTAAGCCTTTTTGGGGAAGTGTTTTAAATAGTATTAAAGATAAAGAGAGTGATTTGACTCTTGATAGTTCCTTTACAAAAAATAGGGCAAAATATGCAATTTTTACAAAACCTTATATGAAATTTCCTCTTGGAATTTTTTGTAAAAAAGTGGTTGATAGTATAGAAGAGATAAAATCAATAGCCGTTGGATATAATTTTACAGCTTATAAAATGATGAAAGAACACTATCCAAATATAAAGTATATCCTTACAAAGGATACGCCAGAAGCGTTGGAGTATGTAAAAACTGGTCAAGCAGAGTGTGCGGTAGATATTTTACCGGTTATGAGTTGGTATTTAAAAGAGATGGGGCTTAATGATAAGAGTTTGATTTTAACGCCTTTTTATTTTGAATTGCAAATTATGTTAAGAAAAGGATTAGAAGATTTAAGAGATAGATTAAATGTGCTTATTGATGAAATTTCTAAAAAAAATAAAAAAGCTTTGGTTGAGAAGTATGTTTTTATTAGAGTTTATACTACAAAGAGTAATAAGTATCTAAATTTTTTGTATGCTTTATTTTTTGTTGTATTTTTTTATCTTTTAATTCAGCTTAAAAACTATAAACAAAAAGCAAGTTTTGACGCACTTACTGGAATTTTAAATAGAGGCACTATTGAAGAGAAGTTAAGAGAGATTGCAAGAGAAAAAGAAGGGAGTGTGATATTTTTTGATATTGACCATTTTAAAAAGATAAATGATACTTATGGGCACGAATTTGGAGATTATGTTTTAAAAAAACTCTCAAAAATTATAAAAGGCAGATTAAGAAGAAAAGATTTCTTTGGAAGGTGGGGAGGGGAGGAGTTTTTGATTGTATTACCAAATACTCCTTATAATGGGGCTTTAAAACTTGCAGAGGAGATAAGAGAGCTTATTGAAAAAGCTAACTTTGAGAATGTAAAAGTTACAATAAGTTTAGGGGTTGGGGACTTTAAAAGAGGAGAAGATGTTGATACAATTATACAAAGAGTTGATAATGCTTTATACAATGCAAAGAATAGTGGAAGAAACCAAGTAAAGGGGATTTATGATTAAAATTGCGCCAAGTATTTTAAGTGCGGATTTTGGTAATTTAGCAGAAGATGTAAAAAAAGTAAGTGAAGCTGGGGCTGATTTTATTCATGTTGATGTAATGGATGGGCATTTTGTACCTAATATGACAATGGGTCCTATGATAGTTGAAGCTGTAAAAAAGGCTACTGATGTACCTCTTGATATTCATTTTATGGTAGAGAATATTCCGTTTTTTATTGATATGTATAAACATCTAAAACCTGAATTTATAAGTTTTCATATAGAAGAGGAAAAACATATAAATAGAGTTATTCAAAAAATAAGAAACGAAGGTATTCGCCCGGCAGTTGTGTTAAATCCTGCAACGCCTGTTTGTTTGCTTGAATATATTGTGGCTGATGTTGATATGGTTTTGTTAATGAGCGTAAATCCGGGTTTTGGAGGGCAAAAATTTATTCCAAGCGTAATTAATAAGATAAAAGAATTAAGAGAATTGGCGAGTAAGAAAAATCCAAAGCTTTTAATTGAAGTTGACGGAGGTGTTAACGATAAAAACGCTAAATTGTTAAAAGAAGCTGGGGCTGATATTTTGGTTGCTGGAAGTTTTGTATTTAAATCAAATGATTATAAAAAAGCAATAGAGTCTCTTAGGGGATAAAAATGAGAGTAAAGATTTGTGGAATAACAAACTATGAAGATGCAAAAATTGCAGTTGATGCTGGGGCTGATG
>JBDONU010000094.1:0-4721 GCA_039831175.1 Nautiliaceae bacterium | reverse complement strand
AAAAATCATATGATTATACGGGAGTTTACGAGCAGACAACAACTATCAATAAGAAGTCTTTGCTCAGCTCCCAGTTTTATTTATGGAGCGGGCGACGGGACTCGAACCCGCGACCCTCAGCTTGGAAGGCTGACGCTCTAGCCAACTGAGCTACGCCCGCTTAGATGGTGGTGGGGGCAGGATTCGAACCTGCGAAGGCGAACGCCAACGGGTTTACAGCCCGTCCCCTTTGGCCACTCGGGAACCCCACCTTCTAACTGGTCAAACGCTGATAAATGGAGCCGGCGAAGGGACTCGAACCCCCGACCTGCTGATTACAAATCAGCTGCTCTAGCCAACTGAGCTACGCCGGCTTGATTTACTTTGTGGTTGGAATTATAAAGAAAAAATTTTTCAATGTCAAGAAGATTTTAAAAAATTTTTTTAAAAATCAAAATTTGATATAATGTTAATAAAAAGGAGATAAATGGACAAAAGTATTAAAATCCAAAGAAAAGAGTCACTCTTAAAAGAGATTATCCCAGAAGTCTTATCTCAAATGGGAGATGGAAGAATAAGAGGGCTTAGTGTAGTTGATGTTGTATGTAGTAGGGATGGAAGTGATGCAAAAGTTTATCTTGAAAAGAGTTATTTAAATGAAAAAGAACAAAAAGTGGCTCTAAAAAAATTAAAACAAGCCACAGGATATATAAAAACTCAAACCCTAAAAGCAACAGGTTGGTATAAAGTGCCAAATTTAACATTTACTTTTGATGACTTACTTGAACAAGAAAACAGAATGGAAGAATTATTTGAGAAAATTAAAAAATGATGTTTGTTACAGACCTTGATAAAACTTTTTTAAGAAGTGATTTAAGTATAAGTGAATTTAGCCAAAAAGTTTGGAATAGTTTTAAGTATCCATTAACTATTTCAACAGCAAGAAGTTATAAGGGAAGTGTTTCTCTTCTAAAAGGATTAGAGCTTAAATATCCTTTAATTTTACTTGATGGGGCTATGATAGCAAATCCAGATGGTGAGATTATAAAAATTAATGCTATTAAAAAATCTCTTGGAGATGAGATAGTTTATGAAGTTTATAAAAATTTTAAAGATTACCCTTTAATTGTTGGATTTAATGAAATAGGGGATGAGAAGTTTTTGTATCCTAAAAAATTAAATCCTTATCAAGAGCATCTTTTGCAAAATTATAAAAATGATAGTAGAGTCTTAAATATTGAAAAATTTAGGGCACTAAACTATAATTTAAAAATGGTCTATTTAGGAGAGGAGAAATTTTTAAAAGAGATTGAAGATTTTATTAATTCAAATTTTGAAATTGAGACAAAACTAACAAAAGATGTATATGCACCTTATTATTTTTTAACTATTCTAGATAAAAACGCAGATAAAGCGAGTGGATTAAGAGAACTTGAAGAGATTATGGGGATTGATAAAAGAGATGTTGTAGTATTTGGAGATAATTTAAATGATATAGGAATGTTTGAATGGGCAGGGACAAGTATAGCTGTAAAAAACGCTCTTGATGAAGTAAAAGAAAAAGCTGATGTTATCTTGCCTTATACAAATGATGAAGATGCAGTAGCAAAATATTTAAAGGAGATAAAATGAATCAAGAAGAGTTAAGAAGAGTTATTAAAAATATTGTAGAAGATAATGGATGTGAACTTTATGATATAGCGATTGAAGAAGAGATGGGACATAAATTTTATAGAGTATATATTACAAAGCCTGGTGGAGTTAGTTTAAATGATTGTGCTGCTATTAACAACTTAATCTCTCCTATATTTGATGTTGAAGAGCCAATTAAAGATAAATATTTTCTTGAAGTATCAAGTCCAGGGGTTGAGAGAAAGCTTACAAAAAAAGAGCATTTTCAAAAAAGTATTGGTGAGAGAGTAAAAGTAAATACAACTGATGGAAAATTAAAAGGGACTCTAACCTATGCAGATGAAGAGAAGATAAAAGTTGATGATAAAGAGATAAAATATGAAGATATAAAAAAAGCAAAAACTTATGTAGATTGGAGTAAATATAAGTTTGATGAATAATTTTTTAATAGAGGCAGCTATAAATGAAGCTTGGAAGTATCAGTTTTTAACATATCCAAACCCAGCAGTTGGGGCAGCCCTAATTGTAAAAAATTCTCTTTTTGTATCTGCTCATAAAAAAGCAGGAGAGCCTCACGCTGAGGTAAATGTTTTGTGGGAGGCTTATAAAGCTTTTCATAAAGTCCCAAATCTTAAAACTTCAAAGGAGATTCACGAATTTTTAATTAAAAATCATAACGGCTTTTTTAATCAAGCCAATTTGTTTGTTACTCTTGAACCTTGTTCTCATATAGGAAAAACTCCATCGTGTGCAAATTTGCTTACTATTTTAAAGCCAAAAAGTGTAAGTATAGGGTGGCTTGACCCAATTGCAGAGCATAGTGGTGGGGTTTTGATGTTAAAAAATGCAGGGATTGATGTGAAAGTGTTAAATGATAATAGATGTTATGATTTAATTGAACCTTTTGTGAAGTGGCAAAAGAGATTTATATTTTTTAAACTTGCCCAGACTCTAAATGGAGTAATTACAGGAGGATATATAAGTAGCGAAAATTCACTTAATTGGGTGCATCAAGTAAGAGATAAGATAGATTTACTTGTAATTGGTGGAAATACAGTAAGGATTGATAGACCACGTCTTGATTCAAGAAGAGTTAGAGGAAGGGCTCCTGATATTTTGATTTATAGCAAGCAAAAAAAATTTGATACAACGATTCCTCTATTTAATGTGTCAAATAGAAAAGTATTTATTAAAGAGAGTCTTGATAGATTGAGTGATTATAAGTTTATAATGGTTGAGGGTGGAGAGAGATTTTATAATGAGCTTAAAGATTTTGTGGATTGGAAAGTTTTTATAGTAAGCCCAAAAATGTTTGATAGAATAAATTATAAAAGTGAAGATAGTTTTGAGATTTTACACACTCTTCAAAATGATGATTTAATTATATTTGGGAGATAAAATTATTTAGTACAATTTTGTCTCTGGCACTAATTATGAAGAAAAATTTTATAATCTTTGGAATGGCTCCGGCGGCAGGACTCGAACCTGCGACCCGACGGTTAACAGCCGTCTGCTCTACCGACTGAGCTACGCCGGATTGTTTTGGTAGTGAAATTATAATAAAAGAGTCTTTAAAAATCAAGACTTTAAGAAAAAATTAAGGAAAATTCCTTAACTAAGTTCTATACTCCGCATTTATTTTAACATATTCATAACTCAAATCGCATCCATAAGCTCTAAATGCTCCATCTCCAATTCCTAAATCAACAACAATCTTAAAACTATCTCTTTTCATAACATTGTGAGCTTTCTCTTCAACCTCAGGAGTCATTAAAATTTCTCCTCTTTTATAAAGCACAACATCTTCAATTGCAATAGTTAATCTCTCTTCATAACACTCAATCCCACTCGCTCCAATTGTTGCTGCAATCCTACCCCAATTTGGGTCTTCCCCAAAAATAGCCGTTTTTACAAGTAAAGAGTTGGTAAGAGCTTTTGCGGCAGTTTTTGCTTCAATTTTATTTTTTGAACCTTTTACATCAAACGCCACTACCTTCGTAGCCCCCTCTCCATCTCTTACAATATCAAGTGCAAGTTTAAGCATTACTTGATAGAGTGCTTCTTTAAAGGCATCCTTTTCATATCCACCTTTTTTATTGCTCATTAAAAATACGCTATCATTTGTAGAAGTATCACCATCTACACTTATTGCATTAAAAGTTACTTCATTTACTTCTTTTAAAATCTCTCTCATCTCATTCTCAGGAATATTTGCATCGGTTGTAATAAAACAGAGCATAGTTGCCATTGCTGGATTAATCATCCCAGCACCCTTAGCAACTCCCCCTATCCTAAATTTTCCAAACTCTCCGCTAACTTCAAATGCAATCTCTTTTTCAAACTTATCAGTTGTCATTATACTTCTTGCAAACTTTTTTGAATTTCTTTCATTAAAGTCCATCTTATCAACAGCTTTTTTAATTCTCTCTTTATCAAGTCTAACTCCAATAACCCCAGTTGAGCTCATTATTGGATTACTTGCACCATACTTTTTCACATAACCCATAATCTCTTTTACATCCTCTAATCCAGCCCTTCCAGTTAGCGCATTTGCATTTTTAGAATTTGCCAAAATAAAGTTTGTTTTTTGTATCTTATTTTCCAAAACATACTTAATAGGAGCTGCTTGAAATTTATTGGTAGTAAAAAGATAAGCAACACTACACTCATTCTCACTCCTAATAAATCCTACATCATAATCATCTTTTTTAAATCCAGCTTTAACACCTGATGCATAAAATCCATCAACCGCACAAATTCCATTTTCTATTGGAGTAATTCTAAACATACTATCTCCTAAATAAAGCTAATCTCTTTTGGTTTTACGCTACTTCTTATTATTTTCCGTGCTTTTTGCATATCCTTTGCAGTCCCTATCAAAAGTAAAACATCCTTTGGCTTAATAACTTCATCTCCTTTTGGCACAGGAATAAACTTCCCACTCTCCTCTTTTATCCCAACAACCGTTACATTAAAAAGCTCTCTTAAATGAGCTTCTTTTAACTTTTTATAAGCCATCCAAGATTTTTTACTTACCGTAATCTCTTCTAAATCAAGAGGAGTATCAATTGAATAGACAAACTCTTCTAAAATATTCTTAACATCCGGAT
>JBDONU010000065.1:0-16455 GCA_039831175.1 Nautiliaceae bacterium | reverse complement strand
TCGCCGCCGTGAAAGGGCGGTATCCTAGACCACTAGACGATGGGGACTCAATGGTGACCCGTGCTGGATTCGAACCAGCGGCCCTCTGCTTAAAAGGCAGATGCTCTACCGACTGAGCTAACGGGTCAGCAATGAAATGATACGAAAAAATTAAAAAAAAGTCAAGATTTAGCTATAAATTGCTTGAATTAATTTAAATCCAGCTCCGGCTAAAATTATGCTTCCAATTACATTTAATGCAATATAAATTAAACTTTCAACAATTAATCCGTTTTGAATTAAAAAAAAGTTTTCAATTGCAAATGTTGAAAAAGTTGTCAAAGCTCCCATCATACCAGTTGTTAAAAGTGATTTTAGGTGAGGATTTGTTATTATGTTTGTTTGAATAAGCCCAATTAAAACTCCAAGGGTAAAGCTTCCTATCAGATTAACTGCAAGAGTTCCAAATGGGATTGAGTGTTTTATAATATGGTTTACAAATCCTGCTATGTATGCTCTAAGAATTGCTCCTACAAACCCTCCAATTCCAATTGCTAAATATGTATCAAATTTCATTTTCTCTCCTTATACTCTTTATCTAAGATTTCTTGTATTTTTGTTTTTGTTTTTTCATACCAATCTTTTTGAGTTGGATAGAAACTATCTAAAAAGATTATTTTTATTTTCTGTTTTTCAATCTTAAAAGGCTTTTTAAAAGCAAATGGCAAGTTAACAATTACAAATGGTTGCACTTTTAAATTTAGCTTCTCAGCCAATGCTTTTGGTCCACTTTTCCACTCTTTCATTTTTGTAGGATTATCTTTATTGCGAGTTCCTTCTGGGAAGACTATTATTTTTAATCCTTTTTCTACTCTTTTTTTAGCTTCTTTAATCATTGTAATTACTGAGCGTTTGTTTGAGCGGTCTACTAAAATCATATCAGTATTTACTAACATATACTTAATAAGTGGCATTTCTCCAAGTTCTTTTTTTGCTATCCAGATAATTTTTTCATCAATAATAGTTTCCATTAAAGCAATGTCTAAGTTGTGAGTATGATTTCCAATTAATAAATTTGCTTCTTTGTCAAGTTTCCCTTCTATAATAATCTCTTTTGCAATTAAATTTGTTAGTACCCTTGAAGTCCATTTTCTATATTTTAACTCTCTTTTTGGATCTATCCAGCAAAGAAAAGATGCTATTAGTATTGATGCGCCTCCAATTACAGCTTTTATATAAGAGATAATTGTATCAATCATTTTTTATCCATCCTATCTTATTGTTAATTTTTATTTTTGTGTAATTTTTTCTTCTATCAAGTACAAGGGCTTTTTGTTCTTTTTTTGTTATGTAAATAATAGTTGATTGTGGAGTTGGCAATATTTGGACTTTTGTTCCTTTTTGTAAAAGCATACTTCCTTTTGGAAAAATTAAGTATATAAAGAAAATAAATAAGGCAAAAGGAATAATTAACAAAATATAGAGCCTACTTAAAGCGAAAATAAGAGTTAAGAAAATTATGCTTGCGATTAATAAGATGTTAATTGGAGTAAAGATTGATTGGTCTTCTGGATTTATTTGAATTTGAGTGCTTATTATCTCTTCTTTTGTATTTATAGGGATTGAGATTTTTTGAAATTTTTGATTTGGTAAGCTAAAATAATAGATTGTAAGAGATGTTTTATTTTTTGGAACTAAGCCTATGTAAGATGCTTGGGAATTTGTGATGGGAGTTAGTTTTTCATCTTTTAATCCTAAGCTAAAATTTCTTATATCACATCCTTTGCATTCAATATTAAAATTTACAAGATTGTAGTTTTTGTTGTAGTTTGATGTTATAACATTTGTTATTTTAAGAGAGTTTGCTACTATGTTTGAGTAGTTTTTGGGTGGAGTAAATTCTATTATGTTGATTTTTTTTGAGAGATTTATATCGGCATAAATTTTTGTTCCAAAAATTACTAAGTCTCCTATGTTTTTTGATGCTGAGAAGTTTAATTCCATATAATAGACAAATGGAGATTTTTTATAAATTGAGTATTCGATTTTTTTAGGAGGAATAATTTTTATCTTCTCTTTAATTGGGAGGATTATTTTTAGTTTAATTAGAGCTTTTTCTTTTGGGTAGTAATAAGGTTTTATTTTTTCAAACTTAACAATTGGCTCAATTGCAAGAAGAAAAAAAGGAAGAAATAAAATTAAGTATCTCATTTTAATGCTATATTGTTCTCTTTTATAAATTTTTGAATGTAAGCTAAAAATCTTTTTTTAGCCATACCATAGAGCTTTGTTTTTGCCGAGCGTTTTATTTTTAAAGGATTTATCCATCTGCCATATCTCATTACTCCAAAATGAAGATGAGGTCCTGTTGATAGCCCAGTATTTCCAAGATATCCAATAACATCTCCTTGGCGAACCCTTTTTCCTATATAAATTCTTCTTGGCCAAGAGAGGAGGTGTCCATATAAAGTAATATATCCATTTTTGTGTCTAATTTTTATTGCTTTACCATATCCTCCAAGCCATCCTTTATAAATTACAACTCCATCGGCAACTGAGTGAATAGGAGTTCCTACTTTGTTTACATAATCAATTCCATCGTGCATTCTCCATTTGTGTAAAATTGGATGAAGTCTCATTCCAAAATATGAAGAGATTTTTCTATATCTAAGAGGAGCAGCTAAAAACATTCCTTTTAAACTTCTTCCATTTTCATCATAATATCTGCCATCGTATGGATTTAAAAATGCATTATAAACTTTTCCTCTTATTTCAAATGAAGCAAATAATACTTTTACATCTTTAACTTCTCCATATCTACTCTTTGTTTGATACACAACTGATAAAGTAGAACCTTTTGGGAGTGTTCTAAAATTAATTTTATCTCCAAAAATATCGGAAATCTTTGCTGCAAGGCTTCTTAGGTGAGTTGCTTTGTAAATATCATAACTTAAAAAGTTATTAATTGTGATTTTAGCCTCTTTTTGCTTTACATCATAAAAAATTGGCACAATGCAAGTTGTATATTTTTTATCTTTTTTAATAATTTGGAGTTGATTGTTTGCGTCAATTGGGAATAGAGCTTGTTTTATTTTATTGTTATCCTTTAAAAGGAAAATTGTGCTTCCTGGTTGAATGTTTCTTATTTTTCTTTTAATTTCATTTGGTAAATTATAATAGATATTAATTGGCAAAGAATTTTGTTGTAAGAAAAGATAAAACCTATCCCCTTTTTGCCATTTATAAGCGTCAATTTTATAAGCAAATGCAAAGATTGAGGCTATAATCAATAGCACTATTTTTTTCATTTAAAAAAACCTTCAAGCATTTTTATTCCATCAACTCCTCCAAGCATCTCTTCCATTGCTCTTTCTGGATGTGGCATAAGTCCAAAGACATTTTTATTCTCGTTACAAATTCCAGCAATGCTATCAATGCTTCCATTTGGATTTAACTCTTCTCCATTTTCATCGCAGTATTTAAGTAAAACTTGTCCGTTATCATACATTCTTTTAAGAGTATTTTCATCTACTTTATAATTCCCCTCAGCATGTGCTATTGGAATGTTTATAATATCTCCTATGTTAAAGTTTTGTAGGAATTTATTGTTATTATCAATCACTTTTAAATGGTGGAATTTTGAGATAAAGTGAAGTCCTTCATTTCTTGTCATTGCTCCTGGAAGCAAGTGAGATTCAAGCAAAATCTGAAATCCATTGCATATTCCAAGGACATATCCACCTTTTTTTGCATATTCTCTTATAGCTTCCATAATAGGGGAAAATCTTGCAATTGCTCCACTTCTTAAATAGTCTCCATAACTAAATCCGCCAGGTAAAACTACTAAGTCATAATTTTTAAGCTCTTTTTCGCTATGCCATATAAAATCAGCCTTTGCTCCAATTTTTTCAAAAGCCCATTTTGTATCTCTATCACAATTTGTCCCAGGAAATACTACAACTCCAACTCTCATTATTTTACCTCTATTTCATAATTTTCAATAACTGGGTTTGCTAAAAGTTCATCTGCCATTTTTTTAGCTTTTTTAATAGCTTCTTCTTTATTATCAGTATCAATATCAATTAAAATTTGTTTTCCGACTCTTACATCTTTAACTTTATCAAATCCAAGAGAATTTAGAGCATTTAATACTGCTTTTCCTTGTGGGTCAAGAACGCCTTTTTTTAAATGGATATTTACCGCTATTTTCATTTTGCATCCTTTAATCTTTTTAATACTTCTTTATAAGCTTCTTTGATATCTCCAAGATTAAATCTAAACAAGTCTTTATCCATCTTTTTGCCGGTTTTTTTATCCCAAAGTCTACAACTATCAGGTGTAATTTCATCTGCTAAGATAATATTTCCATCTTTGTCTTTTCCAAATTCAATTTTAAAGTCTACTAAAATTAATCCCACTTTGTCAAAGAAATTGATTAAAAATTCATTAACTTTTTTCCCATACTCTCTTAAAATGTCAAGCTCTTTTTTATCTTCTACCAAATCTAAAATTAGTGCGTGATCATCATTGATTAATGGGTCGTTTAGTTCATCGTTTTTATAATAAAATTCAACGATTGGGAATTTTAATTTTTCTCCTTCTTTTAATCCAAGTCTTTTACAAAGACTTCCAGCTGCTATATTTCTTACTACAACTTCAATTGGGATAATGTCTACTTTTTTTACAAGCTGTTTGTTTTTGTCAATTTGTTTGATTAAGTGAGTTGGAATTCCCTCTTTTTCAAGTGCTTGAAAAATCAAAGTAGTAATCTCACAATTTAGCTCACCTTTACCACTCTCTTTATCTACCTTTTCTCCGTTAAATGCAGTTAGGCTATCTTTAAACTCGCAAATTACTTCGTTTGGATTGTTAGTTTTATAGATTTTTTTTGCTTTACCTTCATATAAAAGTTCCATCTACTCTCCTTTTAATTGTTTTTCAATAATTAAGGCTTTTATTATATTTGCTCCGGTTAAGAGTTGTAAGTCGTTGTCTATTTTTTTGAGATTTTTTTCTTTTTTCTCTTTTTTAGAATTTAACTTATCAAGCTCCGCTTTTAAGTGAGCTTTTAAGTTAGCTTCTTTTATCTCAACTCCATTTTCTTCTTTTTGAATTTTTGCTGGATGGATGATAATATCAGGAGTTACCCCTTTTGCTTGAATTGTTCTTCCACTTGGTAAGTAGTATTTTGCAATAGTTAATCTTAGAGCTTCTTGTGGATATCCAGGAATTGGTAAAATTGCTTGCACACTTCCTTTTCCAAAAGTTTTCTCACCCACAATGACGGCTCGTTTATGGTCTTGAAGTCCTCCAGCTACAATTTCGCTTGCACTCGCGCTTCCTCCATTTACTAAAACAACTATTGGGATTTTTTTAAAAGTTCCTTTTTTATGCGCATAAAAAATTTCATTTTCTCTTTTTACTCTTCCTTTTTCTGAGAGTAAAACTCCTTTGTCTATAAACATATCAAGAGTGCCTATTGCTTGATTTAAAAGCCCTCCTGGATTATTTCTTAAATCAATGATTATTCCTTTTTTATCTTCTTTTTTTGCTTGGATTATAGCTTTTTTGAGATTTTTTACTACATTTTTGTCAAATTTGCTAATTCTTATGTATTTTATTTGAGGGAAATTTTCTAAATTTTGAGCTTTTACTGATTTTACTTTAATTATTGCCCTTGTAATTTTTACTTTAAAAGGTTTTTGTCCTTTTCTTACAATGGTAAGTGTTATTTTTGTTCCAGGTTTTCCTCTCATTAAATTAACTGCTTCTTCTAAACTCATATCAAGAGTTGCTTTATCATTAATTTTTAAAATAATGTCACCAGCTTTTAATCCCGCGCGATAAGCTGGTGTATCATCAATTGGAGAGATTATTGTTAAAACTCCATTTCTCATTCCAACAACAATTCCAAGCCCTCCAAACTCTCCTGATGTATCAATTTTTAATTCTTTGTAAGCTTTTTTATCAAGATAGCTTGAATGAGCATCAAGATTTGGTAAAAGACCTTTTATTGCTTTATTAACAAGAGAAGTTGTGTTTAACTCTTTTACATAATATTTTTTAATTATAGCCAATACTTCAACAAATTTTTCTAATGCTTTTAAATTTTGATTATCTGTCATTGGTGAAGCATATAGCGATGCTGCAAGTATAGTTGCAGTTAAAAGTCTTTTCATATAAATCCTTAATTTTGTAATTTAGCGAAATTCTATTTTAATTTGTTTAAAAAATCAAGTTGGATGGTTTTGATTTAATAAAATTAAAAAAACTTGCTTTAAAAACCTTGACATAAATTGACTAAACTTGTATAATAACAGTAATAAAATTTTTAAGGAGGCGAATAATGGAAAAATTATTTGAAAAATTAACCAATCAAATGATGGAAGCAATTGAAAGCGGACTTAGCTTAGCGCTTCACAATAAAAACCCAGAAGTACATCCATTGCATGTATTATGGGGACTTTTAACAAACACAAATAGTGTACTTAATCAAGCCCTAAATAAAATGGGTGTTGATAAAGTTGCAATTGAGCTTGAAGTAAAAAGTGCAGTAGATAGACTTCCAAAGGTAGATAACATTACAAAAGAATCAATTAGAATTGGAAGAGAATTAATTGATAGCTTACAAAAAGCAGAAGCTCTTGCTACAAAAATGGGAGATAAATATATTGCAGTTGATACTTGGCTTATTGCAAATCTTGATAGATTTAAAGATGTTCTTGGTAAATATGTTGATTTAATGGAGCTTAAAAAAACTCTTGAAGCAATAAGAGGTGATAAAAAAATTGAAAGTAAAAGTGCAGATGAAAATCTTGATGCACTAAATAAATATGGAATTGATTTAACTGAAAAAGCTAGACGTGGTGAGCTTGATCCAGTAATTGGAAGAGATGAAGAGATTAATAGAATGACTCAAATTCTTATTAGAAAAACAAAAAACAACCCAATATTACTTGGTGAGCCTGGTGTTGGTAAAACAGCACTTGTAGAAGGATTAGCTCAAAGAATCGTTAAAAAAGAAGTGCCAACTTCATTACAAAACAAAAAAATTATAGCACTTGATATGACAGCTTTAATTGCGGGTGCAAAATACAGAGGTGAATTTGAAGATAGACTCAAAGCTGTTGTTGATGAAGTAAAACAAAATCCAAATATTATTCTATTTATCGATGAAATTCACACAATTGTTGGTGCGGGAGCCAGCGAAGGTAGTATGGATGCGGCTAATATCTTAAAACCTGCGCTTGCGAGAGGAGAACTTAGAACAATTGGTGCAACAACACTTAAAGAATATAGAAAATATTTTGAAAAAGACGCGGCTCTTCAAAGAAGATTTCAGCCTGTAATGGTAAATGAGCCAAGTGTAAATGAAGCTATTAGAATTTTAAGAGGTTTAAAAGACAGACTTGAAGCGCACCATAAAGTAAAAATTCTTGATGAAGCACTTGTAGCTGCGGCAAAACTGACTGATAGATACATTACTGATAGATTTTTACCAGACAAAGCAATTGACGCAATTGACGAAGCTGCGGCTGAGATTAGAATGCAAATTGAAAGCGAACCGTTTGAGCTTGCAAAAATCAAAAGAGAAATTGAGCAGTTAATGGTTGAAAAACAAGCAATTGAAATGGAAGGTGCTAAGAGCGAAAAAGCTAAAAAAAGACTTGAAGAAATTGAAAAACAATTAGCTGATTTAGAAGAGAAAAAAAGACAGCTTGAAGCTAAATATGAAGAGGAAAAAAGAGTTCTTAAAGCAATAGCTGAAATTAAAGAGCAAATTGAAAAACTCAAAAATGAAGCTGAAATTGCAAAAAGAGAGGGGGATTTCCATAAAGCTGCTGAAATTGAATATGGAAAAATAGTAGAACTTAAGAAAAAACTTGAAGAGCTTGAGAAAAAATGGGAAGAAATGCAAAAAGAAGGAACTCTTCTAAAAAGTGCTGTTGATGAAGAAGCTGTTGCTAACGTAGTAAGTAAATGGACAGGAATTCCTGTATCTAAAATGCTAAAAAGTGAACTTGAAAAAATCTTACATATTGAAGATGAGCTTAAGAAAAACGTTGTAGGACAGGATGAAGCGATTAAAGCGGTTGCAAGAGCTATTAAGAGAAATAAAGCAGGACTTGGTGACCCTAATAGACCAATTGGTAGTTTTATGTTCTTAGGACCAACAGGGGTTGGTAAAACAGAAACAGCAAAAACTCTTGCAAGATTTTTATTTGATGATGAAAAAGCGTTAATTAGATTTGATATGTCTGAATATATGGATAAAATAAGCGTATCTAAACTTATCGGTGCGGCGCCTGGATATGTTGGATATGAAGAAGGTGGACAACTTACAGAAGCTGTAAGAAGAAGACCTTATAGTGTAATTTTATTCGATGAGATTGAAAAAGCTCATCCGGATGTATTTAACATTTTGTTACAAGTACTTGATGATGGAAGACTTACAGATAATAAAGGTGTAACAGTTGATTTTAAAAACACAATTATTATCTTAACAAGTAACATAGCAAGTGATATTATTCAAGAAATTAAAGACCCACAAGCGAGAAAAGAAGCTGTATGGGCGGAACTTAAAAGAAGAATGAAACCAGAATTCTTAAACAGACTTGATGAAGTGGTGGTATTTAATCCACTTGGAAAAGAACAAGTTAAACAAATTGTTGATATCTTGCTTAGAAAAATTAAAGAAAGACTTGCAGAAAGAGATATTGACCTTGAACTTACAGATAGAGCAAAAGACTTTATCGCAGAAGTTGGTTTTGATCCAATCTTTGGTGCAAGACCTCTAAAAAGAGCGTTGGCTGAGATTGTAGAAGATAAATTAGCTGAACTTATCTTAGAAGGTAAAGTTAAAGAAGGTGATAAAGTAGAATTTGATGTAGATGAAAATCACATTATTGTAAAAGTAAATGGCAAAGAGGTTGCAAGGGATTTAAAATAATCCCTTCTTTGCTATAATTCCCTTAAAAAGGGATAAGATGGTTTATTATATTTATGGTTTTCATTTATTGGTAGTTTTTAGCTGGGCTATTTTTTTACTTCAATTTATTAAATCTCTCCAAAACAGGCTAAGCGATAGGTATTTGTTTGGATATTTGTCTTTAATTTTGATGTTTATTGTGCTTTTTGTTGGGACTAAGATGATTTTGTTAAATCCGGCAGTTGCAAAAAGCGGCAAATGGCTTCATACAAAGTTAAGTTTTGATATTCTTTTAATGATTGAGAATTTGGTATTTTTTGTGATGATGTTTAAAGATAAGTTTTTTTCTTTTAAGACCTATGAGTGGCTTTACTGGTTTAGTTACGCTTCTTTTATGATAATGCTTGGACTTAGCGTATTTAAGCCGTTTTAGGATAAAAGATGGATTTTGCTTTGTATCAAAAATATAAGCCTTTTATCTCTTTTTTAGAAGAATCTCATTTTAGAATTAGCAATAAAAATTTTTATTTAACTCTGGATAAAAATTTTTATAAAACTTACAAAAGTTTTTTTAAAGAATTTGTATCTTACGCTAAGAAGTATCGTTTGAATAGAGATGAGGCTTTTTCTTCAAAGGTTAAAATCAAGTATTTAAAATATGATTTAATAAATAAGAAGCCTTTTTTAGAAGAGGGTAAAGAGGTTTTGGTTTTTTTGCATTGGGACTTTGATAAGATGTTGTGGGAGTTTGAGAGTTTTAATATAGATTATGGGTTGATAAGCGGGGATATTGTGCTTGGATATGAGATTGAAGTATATTTGGATGAAGAGGATGAGTTTTTAGAAGTG
This sequence comes from Nautiliaceae bacterium, assembly GCA_039831175.1. Lineage (GTDB taxonomy): Bacteria > Campylobacterota > Campylobacteria > Campylobacterales > Nautiliaceae > Caminibacter. Next base: position 6,698 of record JBDONU010000065.1, on the reverse strand, counting down.
AGTAATAAGTATCTTTTAAAAAAGCCTTTTTTAGTGGATAGATTGGGAGAAAATGAAGTTTTGTTTTTTAAAGCTATTGTTACTTTTTTAGATAAAATTTCATAAAAAGGATACAGATGTTAAGATTTGCTCCATCGCCAACGGGTGATATGCATATTGGAAATTTAAGGGTTGCGATTTTTAATTATATTGTGGCAAAACAAAGAGGTGAAGAATTTTTAGTAAGGATTGAAGATACAGATAATAAGAGAAATATTGAGGGAAAAGACAAAGAGATTTTGGTGCTTTTGGAGTTGTTTGGATTAAAGCCGGATAAAGTTGTCTATCAATCAAACAATATCCACCTTCACCAGCAACTTGCAAAGAGGCTTTTAGATACTAAAAAGGCTTTTTTATGTTTTTGTGATGAAGAGGAGATAAAAAAAGAGAGAGAAAAGGCAAAAAATGATAAAAAACCATATAGATATTCAGGAAAGTGTGCGAATTTATCATCAAAAGAGGTAGAAGAGAAGCTTGAAGCAAAAGTGCCTTTTGTTGTTAGGATTAAAAAACCAAAGAGTGATATTGAATTTAGCGATGAGATAAAGGGTGATTTTAAATTTTCGCCTTTTGAAGTTGATAGTTTTGTTATTTTAAGAAGCAACGGATATCCAACCTACAACTTTGCGTGTGCAGTTGATGATATGCTTTATGATATCTCATTGGTAATAAGAGGAGAAGACCATCTAAGCAATACTCCAAAACAGATTCATATAAGAAACTCACTTGGATATAACAAAGAGATAAAGTATGCACATTTGCCAATTATTTTAAATGAAGAGGGTAAAAAACTCTCAAAAAGGGAAAATCACGCATCTGTTAAGTGGCTTTTGGAAGAGGGGTTTATGCCAGAGGCGATAATAAATTATCTTATTTTGCTTGGTAATGGCTTTGAGAGAGAGGTTTTTACATTAGATGAGGCAATAGAGTTTTTTGATTTGAAAAAAATTTCAAAAGCCCCGGCAAAATTTGATATTGAGAAGTTGAAATTTTTGAATAAGGAGCATATGAAAAGAATTAAAAATATCTCAAAATATCTTGGATATGATAAGAGGTATGAGGAGCTTCTTAGGATTTTTAGGGATGAGAGTGTGACTTTAAAAGAGATTAAAGAGAAGTTTGATGCTGTTTTTAAAAGCGCAAAGGATGATGAGTTTAAAGAAGAGAGAGAGATTTTAAAAAAAGAGATTTTGGAAAGTGAACTTGAAGAGGATTATGATGAGTTTAAAAAAAGAGTTATGAAGAATACAAATTTAAAAGGGAAAAAGTTATTTATGCCTCTTCGTGAGCTTCTTATAAATCAAAAGCACGGTGCTGAGATTAAAGATTTATACAAAGCAATGAAGCCGTATTTAAAAGAAGTGATAAAGGGTAGATAATGAATGTGATTTTAATTTCTATTTTGCAATTTATCAGTGTGGTTTTAAATATTTATAGCTGGGTTATTATTATATCCGCGCTTATTACATGGGTGCAGCCAAATCCTTATAATCCAATTGTTAGGTTTTTGTTTGCAGTTACTGAGCCAGTTTATGCTTTTATAAGAAGATATATTCCAACCAATTTTGGAGGGATTGATATTGCTCCTATTATTGTGCTTTTGGGAATTGAGCTTATTAATATCTTAATTCACAATATAATCTTAGCTCTTTATCAAGGGTAAGGGTTGAGGTTTTTTATTCTTTTTTTTCCTCTTTTTTTGATTGCTAAGAATTTGGATTTGGGTTTTCTTTTAACAAAGCCAAAAAGTTATGTTAGAGATTTTTATTTAACTGAATATATGAAAAGAACTAAAAATCCAGCGCTTGTTTTTAAAGCTTATAATGGGCTTTATAAAAAAAGGCTTTTGCACCAGAAAATTTTATCAAAGTTTGATTTTTATAAAGAGATATACAAGTGCATAAATCCATCTCCAAAAGATGTCGGTAAAATCCCGGTTGCTTGTATTTTAGAAAACGGTCTTTCTTTATACTCACTCTCTAAACTCTCAAAAAAAGAGCTAAGAAGAATTTATAACTCTTTGCCAAAAAGTGTTGAAAAAAAGATTATTTATATCTTTTTGAATAAAAGGTATGATTTAATTTTTAAAGATAGAAAAGTGGCTTATCAGTTTATTCATAAATATCCATACAGGGTTATTGACCAGAGGATTAATGATTTTAGCCTATTTTATGGAAGGGGTTTTTTGGGATTTGTTAAAAGTATTGTGCTTCATCCTCTTCCAAAGCTTCAAGTATCTCTTAGAAAGCTTGATTATAAAATTTTTAGCGATAAAACCAAATGGTGGCTTTTTATCAATGAGATGAATTTTAAGGATTATAAGAGGGCTTTTGATATTTTAAAATCTTTTAAGCATAAAAAAGATAGAGAATATTTTTGGCTGTGGCTGCTTAGCAAAGATAAAAAGTATTTAAACAGACTCCTTAAATATAAAAGGGCTACCTTTTATACCCTTTATGCATATGAAGAAGCTGGGAAAAAGTTTAAAATCGTAAATAAAATTATCAAAAAGGATATTAAAAATCCAAAATATGACCAAACAAACCCTTGGAGCGTTTTGAAGTTTTATTCAAGGTTAAAAAAAGGGAGATTAAAAGACCTTGCAAAAGAGGTTGATAGCTATAAAAGCGAGGCTTTAAAAGCTTTGGTTTTGGATAGGCTTTATGGATATTCTAAAAACATTTTTATCACTCCAAAAATGTATGAGGATAAAAACGCTACTTTTAGAGCGTTTGTGTATGCGATTGCAAGACAGGAGAGTAAATTCATCCCAGCAAGTGTAAGTCCAAGTTATGCACTTGGGGCTATGCAAATGATGCCGTTTTTGGTAAAGAGTATGGGAGGGGATGTTTTTGGGCAGTTTGATTATAGTGAGAATGTAAAACTCTCAGCCAAACATCAAAAGAGGCTTTTTAGAGTATTAAAAGATCCTTTAATGGTTGCTTATGCATATAATGCAGGGGCTGGGTTTGTAAAAAGAAAAGTACTTCCTTATTTTAAATACAAAGGAGAGTTTGAGCCTTTTTTGAGTATGGAAAAAATCAGGTATGATGAGACAAGGGAGTATGGGAAGAGGGTTTTGAGAAATTTTGTAATCTATTCAGAGATTTTCTCATCTCCTATAACTCTTCATAAGCTACTTCAAAAGTAGCTTACACTCTCCCCAGTGTTTTGAGTGGTAGATAATTTTAAACGGAGGCTTTGATTTTACTTTTACTAAGTAGTAATTCATCCAACTGTTATAAAATGGAAATTCTTTATAAAGTACAAATTCTGGTATTGATGAGTTTATTTCAATTTGTTGATTATTGATTGTAAGATTAAATTCAACGTTATTTATGGTATTATTAAATTCATTATAAACACCAATTAAAAATGTTGGGGTTTTAAATTGTTTGTAAAGAGGATTTAGATAAGTTGCATCTATTATAGCTTTTGTTTCAAGAGAATTTAGTATCTGGCATCGTTTAGTGTGGGCAAGAGCTTTTTCATATAGTGGATCATGCTTAAAGGCTGGACCAAGTGAATCTTTTACAGAGCATCCTAAAAATAGTAGCATTAAAAATGCTAAGATTTTTCTCATTTTTAACCTTTTTGCAAATTATATCAAAAAAGGAGAGATATGAAATTTGAGGTTATTGGAATTGGTGATTATAAAGGGGATTGCATTTATGATGAGGCAGAAGATGCATTGCTGGTTGATGGGAATGTAGTTTTGGATTTTAAAAAAAAATATAAGGATTATTTAAGATATACTAAATTTTTAATTAACACTCCGTGGGGTAGAGAGTGGATTAGTTTTCAATTTTTGCCAAAAAGGAAAGGTATTTTAAAACGTTCTTTTGCTATTATAACAGCTCATAATCCAAAAGATTTGATACTTAATGATTTTTTAAACTTTATAAGAAATACGGAATTAGAAGGGGTGATAAAATCTTTAAGATATGAGTATATGACGAGTATTGGGGAGCTTTTTGATTATAGTGAGCAAGGTTTTATTATTTATGATATTTCAAAGCAAGAAGCTTTAAGACTTGGTAGGATGTTTGACCAAGATACAATTTTTTATAATTCAAAAGATTATATCTCAATTACAAAGTGTGAGAGTGGAGAAGATGTTTTATATTATAATTATAAGGAGAATTTATGGAAGAGAGAAAGCTCACAAAAGGAGAAATAGCAGGAGTTAGTGCGGCTTTTTTAATGTTTATTGGAGTTGGTATGATTATGGGAGGAAGTGCTTCTGGAAATAATGGACTATTTTTTGTGGGTACTTTTGTTTTTTCAATTGGTTCTTTTATAGCTTTGTATCTTCTTTTTAAGCATAAGCCAAAAGACGAAGATGATTTTTAGATGTTTAAAATGTAATAAACTCTCTTTTGAGGTTTTGTGTGAAGAGTGTAGGGTTGAGGTTAATCTTTATAGAAAAGATGGAGTGATTAGTTTTTATAGGTATGATGATATTGAGTTTTTACTTAAATTTAAGTATCAAAAAAACGGTAGCGTTGTTTTTAAATATCTCTCAAAGCCTTTTGCTAAATTTGCCAAAGAGTTTAAATTTAAGGCATTTGTTATTCCAATTGAGGGTAAAAGAGAGGTTGGTTATTCTCATACCGCAATTTTGGCAAAGGCTTTTAATACATCTTATTTAACTCCTCTTTATTCTTCTTTGATAGATAAAAGTAATGTAAGATATGCAGGAAAGTCTTTTGAATTTAGAAAAAATCATCCAAGGAAATTTATTTATAATGGCAAAAGCGGAATTGATGCAATTTTAGTAGATGATGTAAAAACAACAGGTCTAACTCTCTCTTTTGCAAAAGAGGTTTTAAAAAAGCATAATGTGAATGTTTTATTTTCGGTTGTTTTGAGTGATAAGAGTTTGGTATAATCATAAAAAAAAAGGGTGTTAATGCAGGTTATTCGCGTTAGGATTGAAGATAAGCTGGCTGAGAGTTATTTAGAGTATTCAATGAGTGTTATTGTAGGAAGAGCTTTGCCAGATGTTAGGGATGGTTTAAAGCCAGTTCATCGTAGAATTTTATATGCAATGTATAAAATGGGAATAACTTCAACTTCTCCTTATAAAAAGAGTGCAAGGATTGTGGGGGATGTGATTGGTAAGTATCATCCTCACGGAGATAGTGCCGTTTATGATGCATTAGTTAGGATGGCTCAGCCGTTTTCTATGAGAATGCCTTTGATTGATGGACAAGGGAATTTTGGGAGTATTGATGGAGATAACGCTGCTGCTATGCGTTATACAGAAGCAAGACTTACAAAAATAGCAGAAGAACTTTTAAAAGATATTGATAAGGATACTGTTGATTTTGTGCCAAATTATGATGGAAGTGAAAAAGAACCAGTTGTTTTACCAGCAAGATTTCCAAATCTTTTGATTAATGGAAGTAGTGGGATTGCCGTTGGAATGGCTACAAATATTCCACCTCACAATTTAGACGAAGTTTTGGACGCTTTAATTTTTATGGTTGAGAATAAAGAGTATACTTTAAACGATATCTTAAAATTTATAAAAGGTCCAGATTTTCCAACTGGTGGAGTAATTCTTGGAAAAAGCGGAATTATATCAGCTTATAAAAGCGGTAGGGGTTCTATTAAGGTTAGAGCTCTTTATCATATTGAGAAAAAGGGTAATAGGGAAATTATTGTAATTGATGAAATTCCCTATCAAGTTAATAAAGCTAAACTTATTGAAAAAATTAGCGAGCTTGTAAAAAATAAGATTATTGATGGAATTAGTGAAATAAGGGATGAGAGTGATAGGGAAGGGATTAGGGTTGTAATTGAGCTTAAAAAAGATGTGATGAGTGAGATTATTTTAAATAATCTCTTCAAGCATACTCCAATGCAAATAAGCTTTTCAGTTAATATGCTTGCAATTTTAGATAAAGAACCAAAACTTTTTAATCTTTTAGATGTTTTAGAAACATTTTTAAAATTTAGAAAAAGCGTTGTAATAAGAAGGACGCTTTTTGAGCTTCAAAACGCTAAAAAAAGAGCTACTATTCTTGAAGGGCTTTTAATTGCTTTGGCAAATATTGATGAAGTGGTTGAGATTATTAAAAATAGCTCATCTACAAGAGAAGCAAAAGAGAATTTGGTTTTAAGATTTAAATTAGTTCCTTTGCAAGCAGATGCTATTTTGGATATGAAGCTTAGCCGTTTGACTTCTTTGGAGGTTGAAAAACTTAAAAAAGAGTATGATGAAATTTTAGAAAAAATTGCATATTTAGAATCTATTTTAAAAGAAGAGAGTGTATTAGATGAAGTTATTAAAAGTGAATTTTTGGAGCTTAAAAAGAAATTTCCAACTAAACGCCTTACAAAAATTATAGAAGATGAAGATGAGATTGAAATTGAAGATTTGATTCCAAATGAGGAGATGGTGGTAACTATTACCCACAGAGGATATGTAAAAAGAGTACCTCTTAAAACTTATGAAAGACAAAATAGGGGCGGAAAAGGTAAAAAGGCACTTAGCGTTTATGAAGATGATTTTATTGAAGATTTTTATATCGCAAAAGCTCATGATACTTTAATGGTTATCACCAATAAAGGGCAGCTCCATTGGCTAAAAGTGTATAAGATTCCAGAAGGGAGTAGAAATAGTAAGGGTAAAGCGATTGTAAATCTTATAA
>JBDONU010000099.1:0-4896 GCA_039831175.1 Nautiliaceae bacterium | reverse complement strand
GATTTAAAGGCTTTTTTACTTACTTTGAAGTATCTTTTAATTTCATCGGGAGACGATTTGGTAGTTATATTAATTTTCCCCCACTCTTTAATTGTTTTATAAACTTTTTCTTTAACATCATCACGAAAGCCGATTTTTTGTAAGCTCAAATCAAGTTTTCCATCACTTCTTACATTTTTAATATACGCTTTTTTAATATCCCCTACTTTTACATTCTCAAAAATTTCATTATCAAAAAGCATTCCCTCATACATATCATCAACAATACATTTATATCCAAGAGGAGTTTTGGTAATTACAAGAACTTTTACTTCATCGTTTCTTTCATAGTTTCTAGCTTTTTTAAGATTACGCAATAGTTTTGCATCCAAAAGAAGCCTATCACTTTTTTCATCATAAACGATTTACCAATAACTTTATCACCGATTTTTAAGTTTTTGTTTGTATTTCCAAAAGGCAAAAACAAATCTTTTTCCATTCCAAAATCAACAAAATATCCAAAATCGGTTTTTCCTATTACCTCAAAAATTCCAAACTCTCCATATTCATATTTTGGCTTTTTAGTAGTTGCTACATATCTATCTTCCGAATCATTTACAATAAAAACTTCTATCTCATCCCCAATTTTCATATTATCTTCTACATACCTATTCGGAAGTAAAACCATATCCCCATCAAGAGCCTCAAGATATAATCCTTGAGGAGTTTTTTTTGATATTTTTAATCTATTTAAAGAACCAAGCTTTAAATACTCTTCAATCATACATTAAACCTAAAATGCATAATATCTCCATCTTGCACTACATAATCTTTACCTTCAAGCCTCATCTTACCAGCCTCTTTTGCACCCTGTTCTCCTCCGTATTTTATAAAATCATCATAGCTTATAACCTCAGCTCTAATAAATCCTTTTTCAAAATCTGTATGAATAACCCCGGCAGCCTGAGGAGCTTTTGTACCTTTTTTAATAGTCCAGCTTCTAACTTCAACTTTTCCAGCAGTAAAATAGCTTATTAAATCAAGTTTCTCATACGCTTTTTTAATAATTTGGTCAAGCCCACTCTCACTTGCCCCCATACTCTCTAAAAACTCTTTTCTCTCTTCATCACTCATATCTACCATCTCTTCTTCAATCTTCGCACAAAGCTTAATAACTTCTCTTCCATGTTTTTTAGCATACTCTTTTAAGGCTTTTACATACTCATTATCCTCAGCCAATCCCTCTTCATCAACATTTGCCCCATAAAAAATCTCTTTATTTGTTAGAAAATTAAGTTCTCTTTCAAGCACTTTAAAAGCTTCTTCATCCTTTTTTGGAAAAGTTCTAACAGGATTTCCATCAGCCAACCACTCCATAAGCTCATTTGCAAGTTCAAGCTGAGCTTTTGCTTCTTTAGAGCCTTTTGCTTGTTTAGTTAGTTTTGCAATTCTTTTTTCAAGAGTTTGCATATCTGCATATAAAAGTTCTTGCTCGATTATTTCAACATCTCTTATTGGGTCAACACTATTTTCAACGTGAATAACATTTGGGTCATCAAAACATCTTACCATATGTAAGATGATATCCGTCTCTCTAATGTTTGCCAAAAACTGATTTCCAAGCCCTTCACCTTTACTTGCTCCTTTTACTAATCCCGCAATATCAACAAACTCAATTGTTGAGTATTGAATCCTATCAGGATTTACAATCTTAGCAAGCTCTTCTATTCTCTCATCAGGAACCGGCACAACAGCTTTATTTGGCTCAATCGTACAAAACGGAAAGTTTGCAGCCTCTGCATTTTGAGTTTTAGTTAAAGCATTAAATGTAGTAGATTTACCTACATTTGGAAGTCCAACAATACCAACTTTCATCTATATCCTTTTTTTATTGAAATTATAACCAAAAGAGAGAAAGAATTAACTTTGAAGAAGAGAAACTATCGTGTCAACTCCAAAACCACTAGCCCCATAAGGATTATACCCCCACTCTTTTTCTACAAAAGCAGGTCCTGCGATATCAAAGTGAGTCCATTTATCTAAATTCTCTTCTTCTATAAAATTACTAAGGAAAAGTCCAGCTGTTAACGCTCCTCCATATCTACTTGAAGCTATATTACAAATATCTGCTACATTGCTTTTTAGAAGTTTTTTTAGATGTTTATTAAACGGGAGATATGCAAAGTTTTCACCTCTTTTCTCTCCTACTTCAATAGCTTTATTTATAGTTTCTTTATTATATCCCATTACTCCTGCTGTATACTCTCCAAGCCCTACCACACAAGCACCTGTTAAAGTAGCAAAATCCATTAATAAATCAAATTCTTTAACATTTTCTTGGGCATAACACAAACAATCAGCTAAAACAAGTCTACCTTCTGCATCTGTGTTTCTAACTTCAATAGTTTTTCCGTTTTTTGCTTTTAATACATCATCTGGTTTATAAGCATTTCCACCTATCATATTTTCAGCAGCTCCAAGTATTGCATGAACTTCAATATCAAGTCCAAGTTCACTTATAGCTTTTATTATCCCAAGAACTGTTATAGCACCTGATTTATCTGCTTTCATAGTTACCATATAATCACTCGGTTTTAGACTAAGTCCTCCACTATCATAAGTTAACCCTTTACCTACCAACACCACTTTTTTCTTAGGATTTTTTGGTCTATAAGTTAAATGAATTAATCTTGGAGGATTTGCACTCGCTTTTCCTACCGCATAAAAAGCCCCATATCCATTTTCTCTAAGCCACTCTTCATTATAAACTTTGCATTCAAGATTATTCTCTTTTGCAACATTCTCAGCAATAGCCGCAAGTTTTGCAGGAGTAATTTCATCTGGCATTGAATTTATAATATCCCTTACAAAGTTAATTGCATTAGCTCTAATTTTTGCCTCTTTTATAATCTCATCAAAATCTCTTTTTGAATTAATTGCTATTTTTTTAATAGGATGTTTTGCTTTTTGTGATTTATACTTATCAAACTCATAATCTCCTAAAAGAAACCCTTCAAAAAAACTTAAAAGCAAATCTCTATTTTTAGTATTTGGAGGAGTAATCTCAATACTCTCAAATTTATATTTTTTAAGTGCTTTTATAATCATAGCCGTAGCTGTTTTTAGATTTTCGCTGTTAACTTTATCAATTCCTACATAAATTCTTTTCCTCTTGGGCAATACCAAAATTTCTCCATCTCTACCTTCAAATCCATACTCTTCAAATTTCTTAGCTCCATTTACAACAATTTCAGCCTTAATTTGACCTTTACCTTTTACAAATTCCATACTACTCCTTTATTAATTTATTTTCCATTTTTTTATCCAAATACCATAAAAGCGATAAAATTATAATAAAAATTACCCCCGCAAAATACCAATGTTCTTTCGCCCATTTTAAAATCTCTAAAATCTGCTCTCCAAAAATGTAACTTGGAATTATAGTAATGCTTGCCCAAATAAAAGCACTTATTAAGTTAATGATAGCAAACTTTTTTGGGTCATATCCACTTGCCCCAATTGCCATAGGAATAATTGTCCTCATCCCATACATAAACCTCTGAATAAAAATAATCCACGCTCCATATTTTCTAAGAAGAATTTTAACTTTTGCAAATTTTCTCCTATGAGTCTTAAATTCTTTATGAAGCCACTCTTTATTAAGTCTTCCTATATAAAAATAGATTTGATCCCCTATAAACCCTCCAAGAGCAGCTACTAAAATGGCAAGCCATAAATTCATATCCCCAGTATGAGACAAAACCCCAGCCATCACAAGCCCAGTCTCTCCCTCAAAAATAGACCATATAAATAAGATTATATACCCATACTCTTTTAAAAGATTAATCAAATTCTCTTCGCTAAAAAAATCTTTAATTGAACTAAAATCAAATCCATACAAAAAACTAACAAATACCCCTATTAAAACTATCCACTTCTTCATTATTCAAAATCCAAAAGATTTTTAGCTTGCATCATATCTTTATCTCCTCTACCAGATAAATTAACAATTACAAGCTTTCCTTTAATATCTTCTAACTTTTTAAGATAAGCTACTGCATGAGATGATTCAAATGCTGGAATTATTCCTTCACTTCTACTAAGCCAAACAAATGCATCAAGAGCTTCTTTATCAGTAATATAGTCATATTTAACTCTACCACTCTCAAAATGGTATGCGTGTTCTGGTCCAATACCTGGATAATCAAGTCCAGCACTAATAGAATGAGCTTCAAGTATTTGACCGTCTTCATCTTGAAGAAGATAACTCATCTGCCCGTGAAGCACCCCAGGGCTACCAGCATTTAGACTTGCTCCGTGCTTTCCACTCTCAATTCCAAGCCCTCCTGCTTCAACTCCTATGCACTGAACTTCTTCTTCTAAAAAGTGGGAAAAAATTCCCATTGCATTACTTCCACCACCAATACACGCTATTACATAATCTGGAAGACGACTTTCTTTTGCAAGTATTTGAGCTTTTGCCTCATATCCGATAATTGCCTGAAAATCTCTAACAATCATAGGATATGGATGGGGACCTGCAACCGTTCCAATCACATAAAAAGTATCCCTCGCGTTTGTTACCCAATATCTAATTGCTTCATTCATAGCATCTTTTAAAGTTCTACTACCACTTTTTACCGGATGTACTTTTGCCCCAAGAAGTTTCATCCTAAATACATTAAGCTCTTGTCTTTTTACATCCTTCTCACCCATAAATATTTCACATTCAAGCCCAAGTAAAGCTGCTGCCGTTGCCGTTGCAACTCCGTGTTGTCCTGCACCTGTTTCTGCTATTACTCTTTTTTTACCCATTTTTTTAGCAAGTAAAACTTGACCTATTGTATTATTTACTTTATGAGCACCTGTGTGGTTTAAATCTTCTCTTTTTAAATAAATTTTTGCATCAAGTTCTTT
>JBDONU010000116.1:0-5010 GCA_039831175.1 Nautiliaceae bacterium | reverse complement strand
GCAACATTTAAGTTTTGTTCCATACTTCTTCCAATAATACAAACTTTCCTACCAAATTTCATTCCAGCTTGGATTGCTTGATAGACTCTGTGAATATTTGATGAGAAGGTTGACATTATCACCCTTCCCTTTGTCTTCATAAACAAATCTTCAAAAGTTTTTCCAACAACACTCTCACTTGGAGTAATTCCTAGTTTATAAGAGTTTGTAGAATCACTAAACAAAGCCAAGACCCCTTCTTCTCCATAGTGTGCTAAGCGGTGTAAATCTGGCGGATATCCATCAATTGGAGTATTATCAATTTTAAAATCTCCGGTATGAATAATAGTTCCAACTGGTGTTTGAATAGCAAGAGATGAGCTATCAACAATTGAGTGAGTCATATGAATCCACTCAACCTTAAAATCGCCTATTTGAATTGGAACTCTTTTTTTAACACTTCTAAAATAACTCTCATATTGAGACATTTTATGCTCTTTGAATTTATTTTTAATCATTGCAAGAGGAAGCGAAGTCCCATAAATTGGAATTTGCATCTCTTTAAAAAGATATGGCACCGCACCAATGTGATCTTCGTGTCCGTGAGTTATTACAAGCCCTTTAATTTTGTGTCTAATCTCTTTTAAGTAACTAAAATCTGGAATTAAAATATCAACGCCGTGCATATCTTCACTTGGAAAGCTCATTCCACAATCAATAACAATTGCACTATTTTCAGTTTCAAGCAGCGCACAATTTCCTCCAATCTCATCAAGCCCACCAAGAGGAGTAAATTTTATCCACCCTTTGCTTGAAAAGTTAATTTTATTAAAGCAAGTTAATCTTCTTTTATGAATTTTTTCATTCTCATCAAAAGCTCTATTTAAATCCCTAAACCACACAAAATTTTTGGAATCCCTTTTTTTAAATTTTCTTTGATTTTTTTCAAGATTTTCTTTTATTTCTTTTTCTTCGTTTCGACTCTCTTTTTTATCTACTTTTACCTCTTCTACACTCTCTACTTTACTCTCTTCTTTTTCATTAATTTTATTAAAAACTTCTTTATGAGCACTATTTTCTAAGCTACTCTCATCTTTCAAATTGCTCTCAATTGTTTTTTCTATCTCCTGTTGTAAATTCATTTTTTCCATCTTCACTCCTTTCTTTTGACGCAGAAAAGAGCTGGAAAAAAGTATCAGCATCTACTTGGTGAGGTCTTATAGTATCAGCAAGCCCAAATTCACTCAACTTTAAATTAAACTTAGATAAATTTTTTTTAAGAGTTTTTCTTGGATTAGCAAAAGCAACTTTTAAAAATTTTGCAAATTCTTCATCATATGAGTCTTTAAACTTTTCAAACAATATTACGCTACTCATAACCTTAGGGGCTGGCACAAATGCCCCAGGTGGTATGTCAAAAAGCTTTTTAACTTTTGCAACTTGACTTGCTAAAATACTCAAAGACCCATAATTTCTATCACCAACTTTGGCACTAAATTTATCCGCTACCTCTTTTTGGATTAAAACCAAAATATTTTTTGCGTTTTTATCCCTTAACGCTTTTAAGATAATATTTGTTGCTATATAATAAGGTAAGTTTGCTATTAAATCATAGCTTTCATTAGCCAAACTGCTATTTTGCCAATACTCTAAAACGTCACCGCATTTTAAATCAAGATTTGGAAATTTCTTTTTTAAAATTTCACAAAGTTCTCTATCAATCTCAAAAGCCGTTACTCTTCTTTTTTCCAGCAGCTTTTCTGTTAAATCGCCCAAGCCAGGTCCAATTTCCACTACTAAATTATTGGTATTGGGCATCGCTTTGGCGATTTTGTTTAGATAAAATTTATCTTTTAGAAAATTTTGTCCAAATTTTTTCTTTGCCTTGATTATAGCATATCCTTTCAAAAAATGTAAATTAAAATTTGATAAAATTATACAATAAACTTGTAAAGTGGAGATTAATATGAGAGAGTATTTTGCCAAAAGAATAATCCCTTGCCTTGATGTTAAAGATGGAAGAGTTGTAAAAGGAATTAATTTTGTAGGGTTAAAAGATGCAGGAGACCCAGTAGAAGCTGCAATAAGATACAATGAAGAAGGAGCAGATGAGCTAACTTTTCTTGATATAACGGCAAGCTATGAGAAAAGAAAACCAATTGTTGATATTGTAAAAGAGGTGGCAAAAGAGGTATTTATCCCTTTAACCGTTGGAGGCGGAATAAGCGAATTAAACGATATTTATGATTTATTAAATGTTGGATGTGATAAAGTTAGTATAAACTCAGCCGCCGTAAAAAGACCAGATTTTATAAATGAAGCGGCTAAAAGGTTTGGAAGTCAATGTATTGTAATAGCAATTGATGTTAAAAAAGTAGCACCTAATAAGTGGAATGTCTTTATAAAAGGGGGGCGAGAGGATACAGGACTTGATGCGATAAAGTGGGCAAAAGAGGTTGTTGATAGAGGGGCTGGCGAAATTCTTTTAACATCAATGGATGCTGATGGAACAAAAAAGGGATTTGATATAGAAATTACAGAAAAAATCTCCTCTCTTGTAAATGTACCAGTAATTGCAAGCGGAGGGGCTGGGGAGATGAAACACTTTAAAGAAGTTTTTGAACATAAAGCCGACGCGGCTTTGGCGGCGAGTATTTTTCATTTTAGAGAAATTGATATAATGGATTTAAAAAGGTATCTTGATAAAGAAGGGATAAGCGTTAGGTTATGATAATTTCAGCAGGAAACGAAGAGGTCTTTGAGTTTGCAACTCCAATTGGTGTTGGGTTAATTGAAAGTACCATAAATCTAACGCAGCTTTGCCTTTTTAATAAGCCAGATTTTTTGATTTTTATAGGAAGTGCTGGAAGTTACGGGAAGCTTAAACCTTTTGAAGTAATTGAGAGTTTTAGTGCCTCAAATATAGAACACTGCTTTTTGCAAAAAAGATGCTACACCCCAATTGATAATATAATCTCAATAAAGCCCTCTATCCTTATAAACTCATCAAACTACATAACAACTGATAAAACCATCTCAAAAGCATACCTAAGTCTTGGGATTGATGGGGAAAATATGGAGTTTTATTCGGTAATGAGGGTTGCAAAAGAATTTGGGATAGGGGTAATTGGGATTTTTGTGATTACAAACTACTGCTTTGAAGAAGCTCACAAAGAGTATCTTCAAAACATAAAAAAAGCAAAACAGACCTTAACTGAATATTTAATGGATAAAAAACTGATAAAGGGTAACAATGGATAAAAAAATCTTTATGGATTATCTCCCAGAAGAGCTTGAAGAATTTGGAATAAAACCAAAATTTAGGGTAAAACAGCTTTATAACTGGGTTTATAGAAAATATGTGGACGACTTTGAGAAGATGAGTAATCTGCCAAAAAATTTAAGAGAAAAGTTAAAAGAAGAGTTTATTATAAATCCCCTTGAACTTCTAAACCACGAAGTTTCAAAAGACGGGACGGAGAAGTTTTTATTTAAGTTAAGGGATAATCACACAATTGAAGTAGTGCTTATCAAGATGAAAGATGAGAGGATTGAAAACGGCAAAAAAAAAGAAGCAAAATATACAGTATGCGTCTCAACCCAGGTTGGATGCAAAGTTGGATGTGCTTTTTGTCTGACCGCAAAAGGGGGGTTTGTTAGGAATTTGAGTGCTGGGGAGATTGTGGCTCAGGTTTGGTTTATGAAAAAGTTTAAAGGGTTTGACGAGAATAAGGCTTTAAACGTTGTTTATATGGGAATGGGAGAGCCCCTTGATAATTATGAAAACCTGGTAAAAGCGATAAAAATAATAGCTCATCCGGATGGTTTAAATATCTCTCCAAAAAGACAGACAATCTCAACATCGGGCATCGCCCCAAAAATTAAACGCTTAGGCAAAGAAAATCTTGGAGTAAATCTGGCTATCTCTTTACATGCGGTTGATGATAAGCTAAGAGAAGAGTTAATCCCTATGAACAAAGCCTATAACATAAAAAGCGTAATTGATGCGGTTAGGGAATTTCCAATTGATAAAAGAAAAAAGGTAATGTTTGAATACCTTGTGATAAAAAATGTAAACGATGATTTAGAAAGTGCCAAAAAACTGGTAAAACTATTAAACGGCATCCCAAGCAAAGTAAATCTTATTTATTTTAACCCATATCCAGGAAGTCCTTACAAACGACCGGATGAAGATACTATGAAAAAATTTCAAAGATACCTTCTTGATAAAGGGATAACCTGCACAATAAGAGAATCAAAAGGAATTGATATAAGTGCAGCTTGTGGACAATTGAGGGAAAAGAAGCTAAAAAATGAAACCAGTACTTAGATTCAAGGAGTTTAGTGGGGAGTGGAAGCAAAAGAGGCTTGGGGAGGTTGCAATTTGTGAAGATAATAAAAGAATTCCATTAAATGAGACTGAAAGAAAACAAAAAAAAGGAATATATCCTTATTGGGGCTCAACAAAAATTATGGATTATGTGGATGATTATATCTTTGATGGTGAATATGTTTTATTATCAGAAGATGGAGGGTATTTTTATGATTATAAAGAAAAACCAATCGCATTTTATGTAAATGGAAAATTTTGGGCGAATAATCATATACATGTTTTAAAAATCAATAAAGGAAATAGTGCAAAATTTATATATTATACATTAGCTCACAAGAATATATTAGCTTACATAATTGGAGGAACAAGAACAAAATTAAACCAAAAAGATATGTTAAAAATAAAAATTTTTACTCCTCCAACCCTTGCCGAACAGCAAAAAATAGCTGATTTTTTAAGTGCAGTAGATGAAAAAATAGAAATAACTGCTAAAAAAATAAAAAAACTAAAAGAATATAAAAAAGGGCTTCTTCAAAAGCTTTTGAATGTGAAAAATAAAGAACCAGAGCTGAGATTCCCTGAGTTTAGCGGAGAGTGGGTTGAAAAAAGGCTTGGAGAAGTTTGTAAGTTACAAAATGGTTATCCTTTTAAAAGTAAAGATTATGTAAAAAATGGTAGATATATGATAATAACTATAA
>JBDONU010000113.1:13270-17237 GCA_039831175.1 Nautiliaceae bacterium | reverse complement strand
CACCCTTTACGCCCAGTAATTCCGAGTAACGCTCGCTCCCCCCGTATTACCGCGGCTGCTGGCACGGAGTTAGCCGGAGCTTATTCGCAGGGTACCGTCTCGCTCTTCCCCTGCAAAAGGAGTTTACACCCCGAAGGGCTTCTTCCTCCACGCGGCGTTGCTGGGTCAGGCTTTCGCCCATTGCCCAAGATTCCCCACTGCTGCCTCCCGTAGGAGTCTGGGCCGTGTCTCAGTCCCAGTGTGGCTGATCATCCTCTCAGACCAGCTACGCGTCATCGCCTTGGTAGGCCGTTACCCCACCAACTAGCTGATACGCCGCAGCCCTATCCTCCAGCGGACTTACGTCCTTTCCCCTCTCGGGTATATGCGGTATTAGCCCGGGTTTCCCCGGGTTATCCCCCTCTGGAGGGCAAGTAGCTACGTGTTACTCACCCGTTCGCCGGTCGCCGGCCACCCTTCATAAGAAGGGTGCCGCTGCCCCTCGACTTGCATGTGTTAGGCACGCCGCCAGCGTTCACTCTGAGCCAGGATCAAACTCTCCATAAAAAATTACAGAGTATCAATCCCTACTAGCTTAAACTCTTCCTTATGACCTAGTCATCTCTTATGACTTATTACTTATCCTTAACTAGGCCTTCGGGACTAGTGATGCTTATATCTGAGTTCTCAATCATCTCGCACCTCTTCGGTGCCTCACCCGTTTTGGGATTGAAAGTATATAAAATTTTTACACTCTTGTCAAGTACTTTTTGAAAAATTTTTGATTTTTTCCCGTCTTTTTATCTTATCTTCCCATAAAAAACCCTAAACTATGGAAATTATTGATCTAGAAAATTTTTAATTTTTTTCTAATTTTTTTGTTTTTTTCCAAATCTATTTGAGCTATTGCTTTTTTAGTTGTAAGTTCAATGCCTTCTCCCCACGCATCAAAACTACACCCCCAAGCCTTTTCATTTGCACTGTTTACTGCAATTACTTGTGATTGAGTAGATAGGGCTAATGCTTTATTTAGAGTTTTAAAGTGTTCTATTCTCTCAGCTCCCCATCTTGCAGGGATTAAAATAATATCTACCCCTTTAAATTTTTCCCAATATTTAATAAATCTAAGCTCAAAACAGATTAAATTGGCAATTTTTAATCCTCTCCATTCAAATATATCAGGCTCACTTCCTATTTCAAAGTGTCTGTTTTCATATCCAAATAGATTATATTTTGCTCTTTTATGGATAACTTCCCTATCAAAAAAGTAAAAGAAATTCTTATTATTTTCAATAATTGTAAGTCCAAATGCTTTATTTAATTTTGAGAGTCTGTTAATGGCTGTTTTTGCAAATTCATTTACTTTTTCCCAATTATCATAATCAAATCCTGTTAGTACAACTTCTGGAAATAGCAAAAAATCGGCAATAGAAGAGGAAATAATCTCTTCTATTTGTTGAAGATTTTTTTCATAATCTTTTGTAGTTTTAAAGTTTATAAGTTCTACTTTCATTCCCCATAAACTCTTTTATAAATTTTATCTACGTTTCTTGTATAGTAATCATAATCAAATAACTCTCTTATTTCATCTTCTTTCATTACTTTTCTTAAATCTTCATCCTTCAATAAATTTTCAAGAAATAAACTCTCACCTTTTTCATTAATAGGCTCTTTTCCTTTTTGAAGCTCTTCCCAAACTTTCATAGCGTTTCTTTGAACGATTTTATAAGCATCTTCTCTACTAATTCCTCTTTTTGGAAGTTCAAGTAAAACTCTTTGAGAAAATACAAGCCCACCTGTTAAATTTAGGTTTTTCATCATATTTTCTGGATATACAACAAGGTTTGAAATGATGTTATTGAGTCTATGTAGCATAAAATCAGTTGTAATAAATGCATCAGGTAGCCAAAATCTCTCAACTGAGCTATGAGATATATCTCTTTCGTGCCATAAAGCTACATTTTCCATTGCAGGAGTTACATATGCTCTAATCACTCTTGCAAGACCTGTTATGTTTTCGCTAAGTACCGGATTTCTTTTGTGTGGCATTGCAGAGCTTCCTTTTTGCCCTCTACTAAAATACTCTTCTGCTTCATAAACTTCTGTTCTTTGGAAGTGTCTAATGTTTACTGCAATTTTTTCAACACTGCTTGCAAGCAGTCCAAGTGCGCTTGCAAGGCGAGCGTATCTATCTCTTTGAATTACTTGGTTTGAAATAGGTGCAGGTTTTAGTCCAAGATATTCACAAGTTAACTCTTCAAGCTCAATTGGAGCATGAGCAAAATTACCCATAGCTCCACTTACTTTTCCAACACTTATAACTTCAAGAGTCTCTTGTAAATTTTTTAGATGTCTTTTCATCTCATCATACCAAATTGAAAGTACAAGTCCAAATGTAATTGGTTCACCGTGAATCCCGTGACTTCTACCAACCATTAAAGTATATTTATGTTCCATTGCTCTTTTTTTGATGCTCTCCATTACCATCTTAACATCATCTATAATAATTTTAAGCGAATCTCTCATTTGAAGTGCTACTGCCGTATCGATTGTATCACTTGAAGTCATTCCATAATGAACCCATCTACTCTCTTCTCCAAGACTCTCAGCCACACTTGTAAGAAATGCAATTACATCGTGTTTTGTCTCTTTTTCTATTTCATGAATTCTTTTTATATCAAATTTTGCGTTTTCAATAATTTTTTTTGCATCTTCATCAGGAATTAGTCCAAGTTTATTCCAAGCTTTTACTGCTGCTTTTTCAACTTCAAGCCAAGAATTAAATTTAGCCTCTTCACTCCAAAGCCTTTTCATCTCTTCTCTTGCATATCTCTCAACCATTGTCCACCTTTTTTTGCGTAATTGTATCAAATTATATTAGTTAATCTTTTTGTGATATAATTCATCAAAAAAGGCTACGTATGCTTGATATTGGCTCTACCGAATTTTTGTTTATTATAATAATTGCAATTATTGTATTAGGTCCTGAAAAACTCCCAGAAGCACTAAAAACTACTGGGAAATTCATTGGAAAAGCCAAAAGAATGTGGAGGGATGCAACGGCTGATATAAGAAGAGAAATTGAACTTGAAGAGATGAAAGAGGAGATGAAAAAATATAAAGAAGAGCTTGAAAAACTCCAAAGACAAGTTAATGATGATGTAAATAAAGGGTTAACAAGTCTTGATGACTTAACCGCTATGGGAAACAGAAACTTTAAAGATATGATAAAGTAAGAAAATGGGATTTGTAGTTAAAGAGTTTAATGTAAATAATGTTAAATTAATAGATTTTTTAATAAAAGAGCTTGGCTTTTCTATGAGGGAAGCAAAAAGAGCAATTGATAGAGGAAGAGTTAGTGTAGATGATAAGCGTGTTACTCAAAAGGGGGCCAGGGTTAGTGGGAAACTTAAATGTATAGTATTTGAACCAAATGGATATGGGCTAAAACCAATTTTTGAAACTAAACATTTTGGTGTATTTAACAAACCAAGCGGAGTTGCAGTCCATCCTAAAAAACTTGCAAATACTAAGAGTTTACTTGATGATGTAAGGAATTTATGGGGGAGTGAAGCAAATTTAGTGCATCGGCTTGATAAAGAGACAAGTGGGCTTATTATTGCAAGTAAAAATAAGTTTGCAGAGAGTTACTTAAAAGTGGCATTTCAAAATAAAGATGTAAAGAAAAAGTATTTGGCCTTAGTAAAAGGGCACTTAGATAAAGAATATACTATTAAAAAACCAATTGCCGTAAATAAAGATGAAAATATAAAAGTAAAAGTTGTTATTTCTGATGATGGGAAAGAAGCAACAACAATAATAAAACCTATTAAATATATAGGAGAGAATACCTTAGTAGAGTGTACTCCTTTAACAGGGCGTCAACATCAAATAAGAGTTCATCTTTTTAGTATAGGGTATCCAATTGTCGGAGACCCTTTATATGGGGTTGATAATGATTTTGCTAATAGATACTTAAATAAATTAA
>JBDONU010000113.1:0-13170 GCA_039831175.1 Nautiliaceae bacterium | reverse complement strand
AGATACTTAAATAAATTAATAGATGAAAAAGAGCGTATAGAAAAAACGGGAGCAAAAAGGCTTATGCTTCACGCGTGTTATTTAGAATTTGAATTTATGAATAATAAATACATTTTAAGTGAGAAAAATTCTTTTTTAAAAGAAATATCTTTAAGCAAACTTTAAAGATTTTTTATTATAATTTTAACTCAATTTCCCCTCCTTAAAAGTTTTTACCTCCTTTAAGCCCATTTGGGCTTTTAAGAAGTTTTCTCTATTAAATCACTATCAATCTCAATAATTGTATGAACATTTCCTCTTGGATTAAAATCCATAACTATCTTCATCCATTTTGGCTTTAATTTTTCATAAAGAGTATCAAAAATTTCATTTGCAGCATCTTCGTGAGAGATATATCTACTCATAAATGAATTTATATAAAGCTTTAAAGCTTTAAGCTCTACTATCCACTTATTTGGGATATATTCCAGATAGATAGTAGCAAAATCTGGATAGCCTGAGCGAGGACATTTTGCCATAAACTCAGGCAAAGTAATTTTTATTTTATAATTTTTTTTATTATTATTTGGCCAAATTTCAAGGTCTTTATTTGGATCAAATTCAACTATTTCTTTTTCACCATATTTTAATTCATTCATTTTTTCCCTTATATATCAATATTTTCCACTTCTTTTGCGTTTGCTTGAATATACTCTCGCCTTGGAGCTACTTCATTCCCCATAAAAAGCTCAAACTTCTCAGCGGCTCTTTTTGCATCTTCAAGAGTTACTTGAATAAGTATCCTATTTTCTGGATTCATAGTAGTCTCCCAAAGTTGCTCTGGATTCATCTCTCCAAGCCCTTTGTATCTTTGGATATGAGCTCCTTTTCTTGCTTGGGAAATTACTTCTTCTAAAAGTTCTAAAAAATCCCCCCTAATCAAATCTTTGTACTCTTTTAATTTTTCATAAACTTTTTTTGCTTCAATAAACAACGGATGATTAATAAGTTTTTCATCAATGGTAATCTCTTCTAAGCCTCTATTAGTTTGAATGTAGTAGTGATTATTATGCTTTGAGATTATGCTAAACTTGAATTTACTTAAATACTCTTCTAAATTCTCCAAATTTCCATCTTCAATCAAAAATCTTATAACCTCTGGAACTCCAAATCTTTTTGTAAGTTTATCAAGCAAAATTTTATAAATTGCAGCGTTTTTCAAAACTTCTCTAAGCTCTGGTTTTCCAATTCCTTCAATATCAACAAAATTTATTCCTTGTTCAATTAAAAATTCATTAAGTTCTTTATCATCTTTTAGATACTTTTCAATTTTTCCTTTTTTATATCTATAAAGTGGAGGTTGAGCTATATAAAGATAGCCTCTTTTTATTAAGTCTCTTAAATGATTAAAGAAAAAGGTCATAATAAGAGTTTGAATATGGCTTCCATCAACATCGGCATCTGTCATAATGATAATTTTTTTGTATCTAACTTTATCAGCGTCAAAATCCTTTCCAATGCCAGTACCAAGCGCTGTAATTATATTTTTAATCTCTTCACTACTTAAAGCCTTTACATCACTTGATTTTTGAGTATTTAAAATTTTCCCTCTAAGAGGCAAAATTGCTTGAAAATATCTATCTCTTCCTTGTTTTGCACTACCTCCTGCACTATCCCCTTCTACCAAATATAATTCTGCCTCTTCTGGATTTTTTGTCTGACAATCAGCAAGTTTCCCAGGGAGTGTTCCAACTCCAATTTTTGTCTGTTTTCTTGTAAGTTCTCTTGCTTTTTTTGCAGCAATTCTACTTTTTGCCGCTGCTATTGCTTTTTGTGCGATTGTTTTTGCAGTATTTGGATTTTCTTCAAAATATCTAGTAAGATACTCATATGTTAGTTTTTGGACGATAGGTTTTACATAAGAGCTTCCAAGTTTTCCTTTTGTTTGACCTTCAAATTGAGGCTCACTCATTTTAACGCTTACGATTGCGTTAAGTCCCTCTTTTACGTCATCTCCTGTTATTTTGATATTCTCTTTTAAATTCATACTTTTGTTAATATAGTTAATTATTGCTTTACTAAGCCCTGCTCTAAACCCACTCTCGTGAGTACCACCTTCTGGTGTTCTTATGTTATTTACAAAGCTTAAAACCTTTTCATCATACCCTCTATCATAGCACAAAGCAACTTCAACATCTAATGATTTTTCTTTATCGCTATAATGCTCGTTATAATAAATTACTTCTGTAATGCACTCTTTGTTACTTAGAGTTTTTACAAAGTCTTTAATTCCACCTTCAAAGTGATAAACTTCTTTTATTCCACAAATTTCATTTTCAAAATAAATTGTAATATTTGGATTTAGATACGCAAGCTCTTTTAATCTTTTTCTTAAAATGTCACTACTAAACTTTGTAGTTTCAAATATATCTTCATCTGGCCAAAATTGAATCGTAGTTCCACTCTCTTTTGTCTTACCAACTACTTCAAGGTCTGTAATTGGCTTTCCTCTCTCAAACTCTTGACGGTATATCTTACCATCTCTTTTGATTGTCATAATAAGTTTTTTAGATAAAGCATTTACAACACTAACCCCAACTCCATGAAGTCCACCTGATACTTTATAAGTTTTATTATCAAATTTACCACCAGCATGAAGCACGGTTAAAACAACGGTAGCTGCTGGAATTTTCTCTTCTGGGTGAATATCTACCGGAATTCCTCTTCCATTATCAGAAATTGTTACGCTTCCATCTTTATTAATTTTTACTTTAATTTTGGTTGCATATCCAGCCATTGCTTCATCAATGGCGTTATCTACAACTTCATAAATTAAGTGATGAAGTCCTTTAATTCCAGTATCTCCAATATACATTCCAGGGCGTTTTCTAACAGCTTCAAGTCCTTTTAATACTTTGATACTCTCAGCACCATATTTTGCCATTAAGTTCCTTTTAGCTACTTTTTACAAATTATATCATAAGAGGCATTACTATTGTTATAAATTTGCCATCTCTTAGCATAAAAGGTATGTTTGGATCATTTAGGCATAGTTTAAATTCTTCATTTTCAATTGATTGTAAGAAATCCAAGAGGTATTTGCTATTTACTCCAAACGTAAACTCTTCTATTTTACTTTCATATTCAAAGGATGTTTTTGCTTGAATCGTTTCATCACTTATACTCTCAAAGATTATTTTGTCTTTTGTTATTGTGATTTTTACTTCTGTTGAAACTATGCTTACTTGTTTTAGGTGATTTGTAAAAATTTCTTTTGGAATTTTTAGTTCATATTTAAAGTTATTTGGGATTATTTTTTTGTAATCTGGAAATGTACCGTTTATAAGTTTTGTAAAAAGGAGAGTTTGTTCGTTTTTTATTATTAGGTAGATATCATCATAAAATATATCCATATCTTCTTTAAAAATTCTTTTAACTTCACTAAGAGCTCTTTTAGGAACAATTATTTGTTTTTTGTTTCCTTTACCTTGTGAGTAGTATATTGCAAGTCTTCTTGTATCAGTTGATACGAAATTTGTTTTTTCTTGAATATCAAATAATTCTCCGTTAAGTTCTACTTTTGGATTATTTATATCAATTACTGGAAAAGTTTTTTTAATAGCATCAATAAATTCTTCTTTATTTATTTCTAATTTGTTTAGGTCTTCTGGGTTTGGAAATTCTGGGAATTCGTTTGGATTGAAAGATATTAGCTTATAAATTGAATTTTGCTGAGTTATTATTATTGTGTCTTCTTTGTTTTTTATTTCAATTTCATCATTTTTTAGTGCTTTTAAGATGTTGTGAAGTTTTTTTCCATTGATTGTAATTTTTCCTTTTTCAATTATTTGTGCGTCTGTTTGAATTTTTATTCCAATTTCTTTGTCTGTTGCTTTTAATGTTAGGTTATTATCTGCATCAATTAAGATGTGCGATGTTATTAAAGTATTGTCTCTTTTTTCTGTGAATGGAATTAATTGAGTTACTATACTTTCTAATAAAGGTTTTTGAATTTTCACTTTCATTGTTTCTCCTTATATTTATAATTTTATATAGTAGTAGTAGTAGGGTATGTGAAAATGTGAATAACTTTTTCACTTCCCCGAAATTTTGGTTAAAACTTCAATTTTCACATGTGAAAAACATGTGAAAAACTTACCATTTTATTCACATTAATTCACATTTTTTTTGTGAATTTTACTTTTTAAAGCTTCAATTTTGATTTTAAGTTCATTATCTTGTGAAATTTTTTTCTTAAATTGTTTAATTGAATGGCTTACTGCACTATGGTCTTTAAGTCCGAAATATTGGGCTATTGTGGCTGTTGATTCATTTGTGAATTCTCTAGCAAGAAAGATTGCAGTTCTTCTTGCTAGGACAATATTTCGGCTTCTACTCTTAGAAGTGATTTCACTTGGTTTTATATTAAACTCTTTTGCAATTAATTTTATTATATTTTCAAGTGAAATATCACTTGCTTTATCGGAATGATACTCTTTTAAAACTTTTTCAGCAAATGCTATATCAATTTCTGATACTCCAAGTAGTTTTGACATTGCCTCTAATTTTACGATAATTCCTTCAATTTCACGAATTGAATCGTTGATTCTAGTAGCTATAAATTCAATAACTTCATCTGATAAGTTTATATTATTAATTTCGCATTTTTTCTTAATAATTGCGATTTTTGTGGGAAGTTCTGGGGGTTGGATGTCTGCTACAAGTCCTGCTTCAAATCTATTTCTTAATCTATCTACTATATCTTTTAGTTGTTGTGGGGGTCTATCTGATGTTAGGCAAATCATTTTTTTATTGTTATATAATTCATTAAAAGTGTGAAAAAATTCTTCTTGAATTTTATCTTTTCCTGTTAAAAATTGGATGTCGTCTATTAATAAGCAATCGCAATTTCGGTATTTCTCTTGGAATTGATTCATAGTTTTTCTTTTTAGATGAGCTGAGAAATCGTTTAAGAATTGTTCACCTGTGACGTAGATTACTTTTAGATTAAAGTGCTTTTGTACATAGTTTCCAATTGCTTGCATTAAATGAGTTTTTCCAAGTCCAACCCCTCCATAAATAAAAAGAGGGTTATAAAGTTTCCCTGGTTTTTGGGCTGCTTGCTTTGCTGCTGTGTAAGCAAATTGATTAGATTTTCCAACTACAAATGTCTCAAATACAAAGTTTGGATTTAGAATTGATGGAGTTGTCTCTTTTTCTTTATATTCTGCTATTGAGTTTTCGTTTGTAATGATTTCAATTTTTGGATTTATAGAAAATTCCTCTTTTATAATAGAAGAGATAGCTTCAAGGAAGTATCTTTTAACATACTTTGCAATGTAAATATTTGGAGTTTTTATGTGAAAAACCTCATTTTCTTGGTGATTTATTGAGATATTTTTTAATATTTTTTCATCTGCAAAATTATGAGTTGATAGTTTTTGTTTTATCTTTTCCAAGTTTATCCTTTAAAAAGTATTATTAAATTTTAGCAAAAAAGGTATAATATGTGAAAAAGATGTGAATAACATGTGAAAAACTACTGAACGGTCATTTAGAAAATGTGAATAACTATGTGAATAACTTTTTGGGTATGTGAATAAGATGTGAAAAACTATTTGATGTGAATAAGGATGTGAATGAAAATACTTGGAATTGACCCTGGGACTATAAGGTGTGGATATGCAATTATTGAAACAACTCCAAAATTGAGATTACTTGATGCTGGTTTTATAAAAATCACGGAAAAAAAGCTTCAATATCAGCTAGCTCAGCTTATAGAAGGGATTGATATTATTTTAAAAGAAGAGGTTGATGAGGTTGCAATTGAGGATATTTTTTATGCTTATAATCCCAAAAGTGTTTTAAAGTTAGCGCAGTTTAGAGGAGCTTTATCTCTTAGGATTTTGCAAGTGCATGGGAATTTTGCTGAATATACTCCATTGCAAGTTAAAAAAGCAGTAACTGGTAATGGCAAAGCTACAAAAGAGCAAGTAGCTTTTATGGTTAAGAGAATTTTAGGAATAAAAGGAGAGATTAAACCCTTTGATATTACTGATGCGATTGCGATTGCGATTGCTCACTCTCAACGGCTCTAATCTCTTTTGCAATCCTATCTAAAATTCCATTAACAAAGCTTTTTGATTTATCTTCTGAGAAATGTTTTGCAATTTTTACCGCTTCATCAATAATAATTTGAAAGGGAGTATTAGTATATTTTAACTCATACACTCCTACTCTTAAAATCTGTTTATCAACTTTATCAAGTCTATCAAAGCTCCAATCAATTAAGTGATTTTTAATAATTTCATCAATTTCATCTATATGTTTTAAAACTCCATTTAGTAATTTTTTAGCGAATTCAGCTTTGCTTCCTTTAATTTTTCTCTCTTTTAAAAGCTCATCAAATTGTTCAACTGCTTTTTCATTGCCAAGTTCTTTTGCATACAAAGTTTGCACAACTGCTTCTCTTGCGTGAGTTATTGTTGCCATTAGTTGTCCTTTAAAAATTTTATTGTTAAAAGGCTTATAATAGTCTCTGGAATTAAAATATAAGTAAGAGAAGTTAGGGTATATGGGGTAAAAAGATATTTAAAAAATCTTAAAAAAGCCCCACTAATCACTAAAATTCCTCCGCTTATTAATATTAATAAATCAAGTCTATTTTTTAAGTTAAGCTTCATTAAAACTCTTTATAAAGATTGATCATCTCAATAAGTCCAAGCATTGCTTCAAATCCTTTATTTCCAGCTTTAGTTCCAGCTCTTTCAATTGCTTGTTCAATTGTATCGGTTGTTAAAAGTCCAAAAGTTACTGGGGTATCAAATTGTAAAGTAGTGTTTGCAATTCCTTTTGTAGCTTCTGCTGCTACATAATCAAAATGTGGAGTTGCTCCTCTTATAACTGCCCCAAGACATACTATTCCATCGTAAATATCTTTTTTTAATGCTCTTTTTAGAGCAAATGGAATTTCAAAAGCCCCAGGAACTAAGATAAGTTCTAAATTTTCTTCTTTACCTCCATTTCTTAAAAACGCATCTTTTGCACCTTCAATTAATCTATCGGTAATTAAGTGATTAAATCTACTTGCGATTATTGCCACTTTTTCATTTCCTTTTAAATAGAGTTTTCCTTCAATTGTTTTCATACCTCTCCTTTACATTCTCTTATGCAATCAACATTTTTTAAAATCTCTTCAAGCATTAAAGGGGTTATCATATTAGCTCCATCACTTAAAGCCTCATCTGGATTATAGTGAGTTTCAAAGAAAAATCCATCAACTCCCACCGCTGCTGCTGCGTAGCTTAGAGGAGCTACAAATTCTCTTTTGCCGCTACTTTTACCTTCACCGCCTCCTGGCATTTGGACGCTGTGGGTAGCATCAAAGATAACTGGGGCAAATTTTCTCATAATTGCTAAGCTTCTCATATCAACTACTAAATTTCTATATCCAAAAGT
This sequence comes from Nautiliaceae bacterium, assembly GCA_039831175.1. Taxonomy (GTDB): domain Bacteria; phylum Campylobacterota; class Campylobacteria; order Campylobacterales; family Nautiliaceae; genus Caminibacter. The sequence goes on along the minus strand of JBDONU010000113.1, from coordinate 5,733 downwards.
TGTTCCTCTTTCTGTTAGCCAAACTCCATGTTTTTTTGAATTTTCATAACTTACTTCTTCGCATCCTCTTGTTTTTAATACTTTTAAAAGAGAGTATTTCATATCTTTTGGGTTCATAAATTGCCCCTTTTTGATATTTACGATTTTATCGGTTTTAGCCGCTGTTACTAATAAATCAGTTTGCCTACAAAGAAAAGCGGGGATTTGCAATACATCAACTACTTTGGCTACTTTTTCAACTTGCCAAGTTTCGTGCACATCGGTTAATAGTTTATATCCAAACTCTTTTTTAACTTCACTTAAAATTCTAAGTCCCTCCTCAATCCCAGGACCTCTATAACTATCAAGTGATGTTCTATTTGCTTTATCAAAGCTTGCTTTAAAGTAAAAATCATACTTTTTGCTATAAGGTTTTAGATATTTTGCTATTTTAAATATCTGCTCTTTACTCTCAATCACACAAGGACCTGCTATTAAAATCATTACTTGCCTTTTTTTTTGAGAGATTATATCATAATAAAAAAATTTGGAGAGTCTTGGGATGAGAGAGTTTTTTAAAAGGCTTTCAGAGAAAATTTATAACAAATTTTACAAAAAGCTCCACTTTTTAATTTTTATTACTCCAATTGTTAGCATTTTAATAACAACTTTTATCATTATGGGAGTTGCTTATTTAACTTTAAAAGAGAATTATTATCATCAGCGTCAAGTAATTACTCAAAATTTTATGGAAAATTTAAAAAAAGTTACTAAACAAAGAGTGGAACTTGCTTATAATGTAATTGATGCAATTTATAAAAGCAATTCTGGTAAATCAAATCAAAAAGAGCTTACTATAAAGCTTATGCAACAAATTTTAGATAAGATGAGATGGGGTAAAAAGGGATATATTTTCGTAATAGATTTTCACGGCAATACTTTATATCATCCTAATAAGGAGTTTATGAAAATTAATAGATGGAATTTAGAAAGAGGAGGGGTTAAAGTTATTCAGCTTCTAACAAAAAACGCACTTGCTCATCCAGAAGGGACTTATGTTAGGTATCTTGCTTACAATCCAGAGGGTAAAAGACCTCTTTGGAAGATTTCTTATGTGAAAGTTTTTAAACCGCTTAAATTTTTTATTGGAAGTGGGGTTTATCTTGATACATTGGATGAGAGACTTTTAAAGCAACAAAGAGAGAATGAGAGGCTTTTTGTAAATTTAGCTACTAAACTTTTAAAAAGTGCGATTATTATAACCATAGTAATGATAATTTTGATGGGAGTTATTGCATATATGGTAAGGAGAATTTTTGAAAAGTATGAGTTTGCTCTTCAACAAGAAAAAGAATTTTTATTTCAAAAAGCAACTCACGATAGATTAACTGGGCTTTGTAATAGAGAAGCGTTTATTGACTTTTTAAGAGAATCTTTAAAAGAAGGCAAACATATTGGGGTTTTATTTATTGATTTGGATGGATTTAAAGAGATTAATGATACCTTAGGACACTATTATGGAGATAAAATTTTAAAAGATGTGGCAAAGAGGCTAAAAGAAGTAGTGGGTAATAAAGGTAAAATTTCAAGGTTTGGGGGGGATGAGTTTGTTGTTTTGGTAGAGGGGAATAAATCAAAAGTAGAAGAGGTTGCAAAAAGTATTTTAGAAGTTATTAAAAAGCCTTTTTATCTTGAAGGAAAAATTTATCACTTAACTGCAAGTATTGGTATCTCTCTTGCACCTTTTGATACTCTTTTACCAGAGGAGCTTTTAAAAAACGCAGATACTGCAATGTATAAAGTAAAACAAGGTGGTAAGAATAGGTTTGAATTTTTTACAAAAGAGATGAGTAAAGCCGCTCAGGAGAGAATTTATCTAAGAAATGTAATTTATCAACTTTTAAAAAACGATGGATTTTTGACATATTTTCAACCTCAAATGGATAAGAATGATAAACTTTATGGAAGTGAAGTTTTACTAAGGGCAAAAGATCCAAATAGTGGAGAGTTTATTCCTCCTTTTAAGATTATTCCTCTTGCAATTGAGCTTGGGGTTATTTATGATATTGATTTTTTGATAATGAAAAAGGCAATTCAGCAGTATAAAGAGTGGGAGGAGAAAGGATTACATCCAGGAGTTATTTCTTGTAATGTTACAATGCATCAGTTAGAGAAGGAAAATTTTGTAGAAGATTTAAAAAAGTTATTAAAGGAATTTGATTTTGACCCTAAAAAGTTAAATATAGAGATTACAGAAGAGAGTATTATGAAAAAGCCAGATATTTCTATTAGAACTTTAAATAAAGTAAGTGAACTTGGAGTTGGGGTTAATATTGATGATTTTGGGACTGGTTACTCTTCTTTAAGTTATCTTAAAAAACTACCACTCTCAAAGCTTAAAATTGATAGAAGTTTTATAAAAGATATTCCCCAAGATAAAGATGATATTATAATAACGATGAGTATTATTACTCTTGCAAAGAGTCTAAATTTAGAGGTTGTGGCAGAAGGAGTTGAGAATGAGGTGCAAAAGAGGTTTGTATTTGAGAATGGATGCGATTTGGCGCAAGGGTATTACTATTCACCGCCTTTGGATGCTAAGGAGTTTGAAGAGAAATTTTTAAAGGATAAGAGATGGTTTTAAGCAAATACAGTGCAAGCGGAAACGATTTTGTAATTTTTCACACTTTTAGAAAAAAGGATAGAAGCGAACTGGCAAAAAAACTTTGTAATAGACAAAATGGTATAGGGGCTGATGGTCTTATTGTGCTTTTGCCTCATAGGGAATATGATTTTGAGTGGCAGTTTTACAATGCTGATGGAAGTGAAGCTACGATGTGCGGGAATGGAAGCAGGGCTGCTGGGATGTATGCTTATAAAAACGATTTGGCTGATAGAAAAATGAAGTTTTTAACAGGTGCAGGGGTTATTGAAGTGGAAATTGAAGATGATGGAGTTAAATCCCAGCTAACTTTTCATAAATTTTTAGGAGAAAGAGAGGATTTTGGGGTGAAATTTAAAATTTATGATACAGGAGTGCCTCATATTGTTATTTTAGAGAGCATCTCCAATTTTAACAAAGAGCTTGCAAGAAAGTTAAGATACAAATATAACGCAAATGTGAATTGGGCTGAGGTTAGGGATAGTAAACTTTATGTGAGGACATATGAGAGGGGGGTAGAGGATGAAACTTTGGCGTGCGGGACTGGAATGTGTGCGAGTTTTTTAGCGATGAGGAATGAGGGGAGAGTTGGAGATAGTGTAAAGGTATATCCAAAAAGTCAAGAAGAGCTAAATATCTCTTTAAAGGATAATAGACTCTATTTTAAAGGAAAAGTAAGAGAAATTTTTAGGGCGTGTGTAGATTTGTAACATTTTGTAAAAAAGATATATTTTATCCTTTTTTATTTTATTTCTTTTTGTTAAACTCAAAGAAAAAAAGGAGGCACTATGCCAGTAACAACTAAATTAAAAGGTAATGATGTAGCACTTTATGGAAATCAAGTAAATGTTGGAGATGAAGCTCCGGTTGTAGTTTTATCAAATACTGCACTTGAAGAAATAAAAATTGGTGGAGCTCAGGGTGTAGCTCAACTTATTATTGCGGTGCCAAGTCTTGATACTCCGGTTTGTGCAACTGAGACAAGAAAATTCAACGAAGAAGCTGCAAAAGTTGAAAATGCGGTGGTTTGTGTTGTTTCTATGGATTTACCATTTGCATCAAAAAGATTTTGCTCAACAGAAGGTGTTGAAAATCTTCAAGTATTAAGCGATTATAGAGAAAAGTGTTTTTCTACTTCTTATGGAACTTTAATTGCAGAAGGTCCACTAAGAGGGCTTAGTGCAAGAGCTGTTTTTGTAGTTGAAAAAGATGGAAAAATCTCTTATAAAGAGCTTGTGCCAGAAATTACCGAAGAACCAAATTATGAAGCGGCTTTGAATGCTTTAAAAGAAGCAGCTTCTAAGTAATTCTTTTTTTTCCTCTTTTTTTGTATAATTGTGTAAAATTTTAAAGGTTGTTTATGAAAAAACTTCTTTTTTTGCTTCTTATAGTTTTTTTAAATGCAAAAATTATAGATATGGTTGTGGCTAGTGTAAATAAAGAGCCAATCACTTCTTATGAAATAGCTACTCTTTCAAAAAAACTTCATATCTCTTATAAAGAGGCTTTGAATTTGCTTATTGATAAAAAACTTTTTGATAAAGCAATAAAAGAACAAGGTATAAGTATTGATGAATTTGATGCTGAAAATGCACTTGAAAAAATTGCAAGTAGTTATGGAATGAGTGTTTATGAATTTAAAAGAGTATTAAAAGAAAAAGGGGAATGGGAGGAGTTTGAGAATAAGCTAAAAGAGAAGTTATTAAGAGATAAATTTATACAAGAGTTTTTAAATAGTAAAATTTCAATTTCTGATAAAGAGATAAAAGAGTATTATAAGTCTCATAAAAATGAGTTTGAGACTTTTAAAAAAGCAAAGGTTGTGGTTTATAAAGCAAACAATTCGGTTTTATTAGAAAAAATTATAAAAAATCCTCTTGAAAAAGTAGAAGGAGTGATAATAGAACAAAAGACAATTACTCCAAAAGACTTAAATTTAAAAGAACTTTTTGTTTTAAAAAATACTCCTATTAAAAAATTTTCTCCAATTTTGGATAAAGGGATTTATTATAAGACTTTTTATATTTTAAGTAAAGAAGGGAAGAGTTATATTCCACTTGATAAATTAAGAGATATTATTGCAAATAAGCTATTTCAACAAAAAGAGAAAGAAGCTCTAAATAGTTATATCGCAAGACTACGCTCAGAAGCTACTATTAGATTTTACAACCCTTAGAAATTATTTCTCCTTCTATCTTCTTAAATCCATTTTCATAAATCCATATCTCAAACTCAATACCTTCTTTTTGTAAAATTTTTTTTATTTTATCTTTTTCTTTGCTAAGAATTGCAACCCCACACTCACTAAAAATCTCATTAGGCACCGGGATTGATTTTATTTTTTCATTTTTTAAGAGTTTTTCAGCTCTTAGTCCAGTTGGAATATTGGGAAAGTGAAAATAATAATACTCTTTTAAGTTATCGGTTAGTTTATAAAAAACCTCTTTGATATGAAGTCTTATTCCGGCCGATAAATATTTAAGTTCTGCCATTTTTTTCCTTTATATAAGCATTTTTTGGAGTAATCCTCGTTTATATTCTTTTAGTTTGGATAGTTTTTTTTCGTTTAGCTCTATTTTTTCATCAATACTGCTAAGGAATGAGGCTATTTTTTGCTGCTCGGCAAGGGTTGGGGGTAGGTGGATTTTAAAATTTTCTATATTTTTTTTAGAAATATTTAACTGAGCTCCTCCTTGTGCTAAACTTATCATTTTTTTTTCAAAAATGTTTCTATTTAATGTATAATATAAAAACATTGGATTTAAATTAATTGTTATTTCTAGTTTCCCCACTCTTTGGTTTAATAAACAATTGTTTTTATTTACTAAACAAACTCTACCTACATTTCCTGTCATAGAAATAAGAATATCTCCTAATTTTAGGATTTGATAATTTTGTATATTTTGAGGGAGCGAATTGATTGTTTTTACTTCGTTTAAGTCTAAATAACCTTTTTTTACATTACTTATAGTTATTATCATATATCTACCATTTTTTACATAATCTTTACTTTTAAAAGGATAACCATTTTGTAACTTACAAACTTCTCCAAGCCTTTTTTCAACCCACTCTCCGCTAAACTCAGGGAATCT
>JBDONU010000120.1:0-5114 GCA_039831175.1 Nautiliaceae bacterium | reverse complement strand
TTATTTAAAGAACTCTCAACCTTTTTTAAAGTCTCTCCTTTAAATCTACTCATTTCAAGTTTTTGAAGCTTTGGAGGTGATGTTGGGACATTAGCTTCTACATTTTGAAAAATATCTTTAAATCCAACTTCTCCGCCTCTTTCAATATTTGTTTTTGAACCTACCTTTTTAGAAGTTTTAGCAACCTTAACCGGTTTTGGTGCACTTTTTTTAGGTTTTATATGAGGAACTTTTACCTCTTTTTTTGCAACTTTTCTTATTTTATTAACCCTTTTAATATGTGGCTTATTACCTTTGGCTTTAATAATAGCCGTATGAATAAAGACTTGCCTTTCTTTTTTAGGAGCTACAAAAATCACCCACTTAACAAAAATAAAAACTATTATAGAATAGACTATTAAAGTTAAAATTAAAGATACAATCAATCTCATTTAGTAAGAAGCCCTATTTGAGTAAATCCAGTTTTTACAACGCTTGCATAAACTCTCATAAAAGTACCATATCTTATATCTTTATCCGCTGCAATATAAACTAATGAATTCTTATCGTATTTACCAAATTTCAAATTAAACTCTTCTAAAAAATTTTTTAAACTAAATTTTATTCCATTTACTATTACATATTTAGAATTTGGGATAGTAATTGTAATAGTAGCTTTTTTTGCCGCGGGAGTAGTCTTACTCCCCTCTGGCAAATTAACCGTCTTTTCTTGATAGGTAGAAACTGTAACACTTACCATAAGAATTGCTAACAACACAAGCATAATATCAACAAATGGGGTAATGTTTAATTCTGGCTTTTTCATTTGCTTAGATAAATATCCTTTTCCATTTTCAAAATTGCAAGTAAATCTTCTACTTTATCCATTAAAATTTGATGAAAACTATAAGCTGGCACTGCTACAATAATACCAATTGCCGTTGCAATCAAAGCATCTGCAATTGCAGGAGCTATCATATTAAGAGTTGAAACACTTTTCATCCCCGCAAAAGCATTCAATATCCCAACAACTGTTCCAAAAAGTCCAATAAAAGGCGCAGTTGATGCAATAATACTCAAAAATACAAGTCCTTTTTGAGCTTTTCTTTTCACCTCTTCTATACACGCATCAAAAGTATATTCGTTAATTTTTCTTGCTTTTTGCAAACACGGATACAAAGATGAATTTACAGGAAAATTATCTTGCACCATATAAACCGCATTCAGCGCCTCTTGCTCTTTTTTTAGCCAAGATGATAGTCCTAAATATTTATAAAAGAAAATAAACAACACTAAAAAAAGATAAATCGCTAACCACCCTATTACGATAATACTAATAGGGTTAGTTAGGATGTTAAATGCTGCGTGCTGCACTTTCTATCTTTGCTTCTACTGCTGCTACCAATGCATCTGAATCGGTAGCATCTTTGATTAATTGTTTTGCTCTCTCAATCGCTTCTGCAATTTCACTCTCACTACTTCCAGCAACAGGCACTGCACCATCAACTAATACATTAATATGATCCGGAGTAACCTCTACGTATCCCCAATTAACCGCTATAACTTCCTCAGCTCCATCAGCTTTTTTTAAAATAATAACCCCTGGATTTAGAGTAGTTACCAAAGGAGCGTGTCCATCAAGGACACCAAACTCACCTTCACTTCCAGGAAATGTAGCCTCTTTTATTTCCCCCTCAAAAATTTTTCCAAGAGGAGTTACGATACTAATTTTCATTTTTAAGCCTTTTGTTGCATCTTTTTAGCTTTTTCAATAGCCTCGTCTAAATCTCCTACCATATAAAATGCATTTTCTGGTAAGTCATCAACTTCACCATTTAGGATTTTTTCAAATCCTTCAATTGTTTTTTCAAGTTCTACATATCTACCATCAGCTCCTGTAAATACTTTTGCAACAAAGAATGGTTGAGAGAGGAATTTCTCAATTTTTCTTGCTCTTTGAACAATAAGCTTATCTTCTTCACTAAGCTCATCCATACCAAGAATTGCAATAATATCTTGAAGATCTTTATATTTTTGAAGCACTTCTTGCACTCCTCTTGCAACTCTATAATGTCTCTCACCTACAATTTGAGGGTCAAGAATTCTACTTGTTGAATCAAGTGGGTCAACCGCTGGATAAATACCTTTTTCAGCAATTTTTCTATTTAAAACCGTTGTTGCATCAAGGTGCGCAAAAACCGCTGCTGGTGCTGGGTCTGTTAAGTCATCAGCTGGCACGTATACTGCTTGAATTGATGTAATAGAACCTTTTTTAGTTGATGTAATTCTCTCTTGAAGTCTTCCCATTTCAGTTGCAAGTGTTGGTTGATATCCAACCGCACTTGGAATTCTACCAAGCAAAGCACTCATCTCTGCACCCGCTTGTGCAAATCTGAATATATTATCAATAAACATCAACACATCTCTATTTTCTTCATCCCTAAAATATTCAGCCATTGTAAGCCCAGTCATTGCAACCCTATTTCTACATCCAGGAGGCTCATTCATCTGTCCATAACAAAGGGCAACTTTATCAAGTACTCCACTCTCTTTCATTTCGTGATAAAGGTCATTACCTTCCCTTGTCCTCTCACCAACTCCCGCAAATACAGAATATCCAGAGTGTTTATAAGCAACGTTATGAATAAGCTCCATAATAATAACTGTCTTACCAACACCAGCTCCACCAAATAGACCAGTCTTACCACCTTTCATATATGGACAAAGTAAATCTACTACCTTAATACCAGTTTCAAAAACTTCCATTTTTGTTGATTGCTCTTCAAATGGAGGTGGATCTCTGTGAATTGACCATCTTGGTACATCAGCTGGAATTGGCTCACCCTCATCAATTGGCTCACCAACTACATTGAAAATTCTTCCAAGCACCGCTTCTCCAACTGGAACTTTAATGGGTGCACCAGTTGCAATAACTTTTTCTCCTCTTGTAAGCCCGTCAGTCAAATCCATTGCAATAGTTCTTACAACATTATCACCAATTTGAGCTGCAACTTCTAAAACAACTTTTTTCTTTTTACCCTCAACCTCGAATTCAACAATTAACGCTTCGTTAATTTCAGGTACTTTATCTCCGTTGAACTCAACATCAATAACAGGACCTAAAACTTGTATTACTTTACCTTCCATTTTACTCCTTTACTTTTTCTTCATTGCTTCAATTGCTGTTACAATTTCAATCAATTCTCTTGTAACATTCTCTTGTCTTACTTTATTGTATTCAAGAGTAAGTTGGTTTACCATCTCTTGAGCATTGTTTGTTGCCGCATCCATTGCTTGCATTCTTGCACTATGCTCTCCTGCAAGCGAATCAAGCAAAGTATAATACATTGTATATTCAAGATATTTTTTTACTAAACTTTCCAAAAGAATTTCATAATCATCAGTTGGTTCAACTTCCAAAAATTCTTCTTTTGACTCACCTTCAACTTCTACTGGCAAAAGCTCTTTTACATGCACTCGTTGGGTAAGTTTATTTACATACCCATTATAAATTAAAATTATATTATCAATTTCCTCATTTACAAAGTCTTCATAACTTTTTTCAATTACTTTTGCTGCTTTTTCATAATTTGGAGCACTTGATAGCCCCTCAATCTCTTCATACATCTCAATACCAACAAATCTAAAATACTCAATTGCCTTTTTACCAATTACCCTTAATCTAATTTTAATATTTTTAGCTTTTAATTCATCAATTTTAGCAAGAGTAGCTTTGATTGTTTGGATATTAAATCCACCGCAAAGCCCCTTATCAGCTGTTACAACAATTAAATCTACTTTCTTAACATCATTAATTTCAGCAAAAGCCCTAAGAGAAATTGAGTCTTTAATACTTGCAAGCTTTGCTGAAATTTCTTTAATTACTTCGTCAATTTTTCTTGCATATTCACGCGACATCAAAAGAGCCTCTTCTGCCCTTTTGAGTTTTGCAGTAGATACGAGCTTCATAGCTCGCGTTGTTTTTTGAGTATTTTTTACACTATTGATTTTAGCTTTTAATTCTTTTAAAGTTGCCATCTATTATCCTTCTGGATTAAACTGAGCCTTAAATTCTTCTAACGCTTTTTTAAGTAGCTCTTCTGTCTCTTCTGAGATTTTCTTCTCACTTCTAATTTTTTCAAAAATTTGAGGATATTTTGTTTCAATAAATGGATAAAGCTCCTCTTCAAATCTTCTAACTGCTTTTACTGGAATATCATCTAAATATCCTCTTGTACCAGCGTAAATAATTACCACTTGTTTTTCAACTGGAAGTGGTTGATGAGCTGGCTGTTTTAAAATCTCAACAAGTCTTTGTCCTCTTTCAAGTTGTTTTCTACTTGCTTCATCTAAATCACTTGCAAACTGAGCAAATGCTTCAAGCTCTCTATACTGCGCAAGTTCAAGTCTTAGTGTTCCTGCAACTTGTTTCATAGCTTTAATTTGAGCTGCACCACCAACCCTTGATACTGAAAGACCTACGTTAATTGCCGGTCTAATACCTTTATTAAATAGGTTAGTTTCAAGGAAAATTTGCCCGTCTGTAATTGAAATTACGTTTGTTGGAATGTATGCTGCAACATCCCCACCTTTTGTTTCAATAATTGGAAGTGCCGTTAAGCTTCCAGCTCCAAGTTTATCATTAAGTTTTGCCGCTCTTTCAAGTAATCTACTGTGTAGATAGAATACATCCCCTGGATATGCTTCTCTTCCTGGAGGTCTTCTTAAAAGAAGTGACATTTCTCTGTATGCATCAGCGTGCTTACTTAAATCATCATAAACAATAAGTGCGTGTCTTCCATTGTCTCTAAAATATTCACCCATAGTTACACCTGAATATGGTGCTAAGAATTTCAAAGATGCAGCCTCAGCAGCTCCAGCATTTACTACAATAGTATAATCCATTGCTCCGTGCTCTTCAAGAATTCTTACAATATTTGCAACGGTTGATTGTTTTTGTCCAATTGCAACATAAATACAAATTACATCTTGACCTTTTTGATTTAAGATTGTATCAATTGCAACTGTTGTTTTACCAGTTTGTCTATCCCCAATAATAAGCTCCCTTTGTCCTCTACCAATTGGAACAAGCGCATCAATTGCTTTAATACCTGTTTGAAGAGGTTCGTGAACTG
>JBDONU010000101.1:0-17335 GCA_039831175.1 Nautiliaceae bacterium | reverse complement strand
GGCTTAGTGCTTTTGGTAGATGTAATATGGATGAATTTGCTATGGGAAGCTCAACTGAGACAAGCCAGTATGGAAAAACCCTAAACCCTCACAATCCAAAAAGAGTTCCAGGTGGTAGTAGTGGCGGGAGTGCTGCGGTTGTTGGGGCTGGGCTTGCAATAGCGGCTCTTGGAAGCGATACTGGAGGGTCTATCCGTCAGCCGGCTGCTTTTTGCGGAGTTGTTGGGATGAAACCAACTTATGGAAGGGTTAGCAGATACGGGCTTACAGCTTTTTCAAGCTCACTTGACCAGATTGGACCAATTACTCAAAATGTAGAGGATGCGGCTATTTTATACAATATAATTGCCGGGTATGACGAAAAAGATTCAACATCGGCTCCTGTTGAATTTAAACCGGTAAAAATTGATGAAAATAGAAAGTTAAAAATTGTGGTGGTTGATAACTATATTGATGAGGCAAGCGAAGAGATTAAAAATGCAATTGCTGATGTAATAAAAAGCTTAGAGAAAGAGGGGCATACAATTATCCACAAAAACTTAATGAATTCAAAAATTGACGTGGCGACTTATTATGTAGTGGCTACTGCTGAGGCAAGCAGCAACCTTGCAAGATTTGATGGGATGAGATATGGAACCAGGGTTGAGGGGAGAGATTTAAAAGAGACTTATAAGCTAACACGTGCTTTGTTTGGGGAAGAGGTAAAAAGAAGAATTATGCTTGGAACTTTTGTATTGAGCAGCGGATATTATGATGCATACTATTTAAAAGCTCAAAAAGTAAGACACTTGATAAAAGAGGAGTTTGATAAGCTATTAAGTGATGCCGATGTTATCTTAACGCCAGTAACCCCAACGACTGCGTTTGAATTTGGAAGTAAAAAGGACCCGCTTGAAATGTATTTAAGCGATATTTATACAATCGGTGTAAATTTAGCTGGACTTCCAGCAATCTCTTTGCCAATTGCAAAAGATGGCAATAATTTGCCAATAGGGCTTCAACTTATCACAAGACATTTTGATGAGCAGACTCTTTTTGACGCGGCAAAAGTTGTAGAAAACTTAGTAAAGGAAAGCAAATGAGAATAAAATATAAAGCGTTAACTTTTGAAGATGTTTTACTGGTGCCAAGATATAGTGAAGTTTTACCAAAAGAAGTTGATTTAAAAACAAGATTTACAAGAAATGTAACTTTAAATATCCCGATAGTTTCAGCGGCAATGGATACCGTTACAGAATCAAGAGCGGCAATTGCCTTAGCAAGGCTTGGGGGGATTGGGGTAATTCATAAGAATATGGATATTGCAACTCAGGCAAAAGAGGTTGAAAAAGTTAAAAAAAGTGAGAGTGGGATTATTATTGATCCGGTGAAGGTTTTTCCGGATGATTCAATTAACAAAGCCCTAAACATTATGGCAACTTACAAAATATCAGGGGTGCCAGTTGTTGATAAAAACGGAAAGCTTATTGGAATCCTTACCAACAGGGACCTAAGATTTATAAAAGATTATTCCAAAAAAGTAAAAGAAGTAATGACTCCTATGCCTTTGGTTACGGCAAAAGAAGGGATTACATTAGAAGAGGCTGAGGATATTTTGCACGAGCATAAGATTGAGAAGCTCCCTATTGTTGATGATAAAGGGTATTTAAAAGGGCTTATTACTATAAAAGACATTCAAAAGAAAAAAGAGTATCCAAACGCAAACAAAGATAAATTTGGAAGATTAAGAGTTGCAGCAGCTATTGGGGTAGGTAACGGGATAGAAAGAGCTGCGGCTTTGGTTGGAGCTGGGGTTGATGTTATTGTGATTGATTCAGCTCATGGACATTCAAAAGGTATTATAGATTTGGTAAAAGCTATAAAAGAGAGATTTGATGTTGATGTTGTGGCTGGAAATGTTGCAACGGCTGAGGCTACAAGGGATTTGATAAAGGCTGGGGCTGATGCGGTGAAGGTTGGAATTGGACCTGGGAGTATCTGTACTACAAGAATAGTTGCTGGGGTTGGAGTACCTCAAATTAGTGCGATTGATGAGTGTGCTGGGGCTGCAAGGGAATTTGATGTGCCTGTAATTGCTGATGGGGGGATTAAATACTCAGGTGATATTGCAAAGGCTTTGGCGGTTGGTGCAAGTAGTGTAATGATTGGAAGTCTTTTAGCAGGTACAGAAGAGAGTCCTGGTGAGACGATTATGTATCAGGGAAGACAGTATAAATCTTATAGAGGTATGGGAAGTATCGGGGCTATGCAAAGAGGAAGCAATGATAGATATTTTCAAGAAGGAACGGCTGCTGATAAGCTGGTTCCAGAAGGGATTGAGGGGATGGTGCCATACAGAGGCAAAGTAGCTGATGTAATTCATCAGTTAATAGGAGGTCTTAGAGCGAGTATGGGATATTGCGGGGCAAAAGATATTCCAACTTTTCAAGAAGTGGCTGAGTTTGTTGAGATTACAAGTGCTGGGTTAAAAGAGAGTCACGTGCACGATGTAACAATTACAAAAGAAGCTCCAAACTATCATCAATGATAAAAAAACTTATTCTTGTTTCCTTTGCCTCTTTGGCATTTGCGATAGTAATAGGCACAGGCAATATCAGCGGAATTTATTATCCAGCTGGTGGAAGTATTTGTTATTTTGTAAATAAAAATACCAATTTAAGATGTTTAGTCGACTCAACAAATGGGAGTGGGGATAATATTAATAAGATTCAGTGGGGATAATATTAATAAGATTCTTAATAAAGAGATAGATTTTGGCATAGCTCAAAGCGATTTGGTTTATCGTAAAAAAGGAATAAAAGTAGTAATGGCTCTTCATTCAGAGTTATTGGCTCTTGTTGTTAGAAAAGGGAGTGGGATTAGAAGTTTTTATCAAATTTTACATCGTAAAATAAATATTGGAAAAAGCAATAGCGGAACTTACAAAGCGGTTGTTACTCTTTTGAGTCATTCAAAAAGAGTAAAACTTGGGTATTTTATACATTATAATTTTGATGTTTCAAAAGCTCCTTTTTATCTTCATAAAAAAAAGATTGATGGCTATTTTTATATGGTGGGACATCCGGCTAAGAATATAAAAGAGGCTGCGAATTTAGATAGTATTGATTTAATCTCTTTTTATAAAGTAAAAGCGGCAAGAGAACTTGTTAAAAAATATCCATATTATGCTTGGGGAGTAATTCCATCTGGAACTTATAAAGGGGTTAATCATCCAACAATTACTTATGGACTAAAAGCACTTTTAATTACAACTTCTAATATGAGTGAAGAAGTAGTTTATAAGTTAACAAAAGCAATTCTTGATAATTTTGATGAATTTAAAAAATCGCTTCCTCAATTTAAAAATTTGACAAAAAGGGATTTGCTCAAAGGATTTGATTTAAAAATGCTTCATCCTGGGGCAAAAAGAGCTTTTATAGAAGATGGGATTTTATGATATAATAAAGAAAAAAAGGAAGGAAAATGAAAAAGTTAGCAATTGGTTTTATAACAGCAGCTATTCTTGCAAGTAGTGCTTTTGCTTATGAATATATTACAATAGGAACAGGAAGTGTAACTGGAGTTTATTATCCAACAGGTGGTGCTATTTGTAGACTTATGAATAAAATGAAAAGACAAACTGGAATTAAATGTACGGTAGAGAGTACGGGTGGAAGTGTTTATAATATTAATGCTATTAGAAAAGGAGAGCTTGATTTTGGTATAGCTCAAAGTGATGTTGTTTATCAAGCTTATCATGGAGAAGGAAAGTTTGAAGGAAAGCCTTATAAAGGACTTAGAGTTGTTATGAGTATCCATCCAGAATTATTAACGCTTGTAGTGAGAAAAGATAGCAACATTAAAAACTTTTTTGATTTAAAAGGTCACAGAATCAATATAGGTAACCCTGGAAGTGGTAACGAAGCTGCAGTTAAGACACTTTTTGATTATTGCAAAAAAATGAGTTTAAATGATTTAAAAGTAGAACAATTAAAAGCAAGTGAGTGTCCAAACGCTCTTAAAGATAAAAAGATTGATGGATACTTTTATATGGTAGGACATCCAACTGCAAATATTAAAGATGCTGCAAACTCAACTGATATTGATTTAATATCTCTTGATAATGTTCCAGCTGCTCAAAAACTGGTAAAAGAAAAACCATATTATGCTTGGGGAGTGATTCCTGCTGGAATGTATAAAGGTGTAAATCATTCAACAAAAACTTATGGAGTAAAAGCTATTCTTGTAACAAGCGATAAAATGGATGATAAAACAGTTTATTATTTAACAAAAGCAATTTTAGATAATTTTGATAAATTCAAAAGAATGCATCCAGCTTATAAAAACTTAACTAAAAAAGATTTACTTAAAGGATTTGATCACAACATTATGCATCCAGGTGCAAAAAAAGCGTTTCAAGAAGCGGGATTACTTCCTAAGTAATCCTCTTTTTTTCAATGCTAAGAGGCTATTTGGCTTTTTAGCATTGAATTAAGGAGTAAAAATGCAAAAAGATTTAGAAGAGAAGCTTTTAAGTGAACTTGAAGGTCAAAGAAATTTTCCTCCAAATCATATATATTACTGGATAATTGCTTTAATTGCTTTTGCGTGGTCTTTATTTCAGCTTTATGTTAGTTATTTTCCTGTAAATTCTACGATTGTTAGAAGTATTCATTTGGCTTTTGCTATGGTTCTTGCGTTTTTAATTTATCCAATTGCTAAAAAACCAAAATTTCTAAAAACAATCCCTTGGTATGACTGGGTTTTGGCAATCCTTGGAGGGTTGGGTGCAGCTTACATTGCGATTGATTATGTAGGTATTTCAAATAGAATTGGAGATTTTTATACAAGAGATATTATAATTGGGGTAATTTTTATAATTTTGCTTTTAGAAGCTGGAAGAAGAGTTATTGGGATTGCACTTAGCATTGTAGCTTTGGTCTTTTTAGCGTATGATAAATTTGGGGATGTTTTGCCAGAGCTTATTTCTCACAAACCTGCAAGTATTGAAAAGATTGTAACTCAAATGTATCTGACGACTGAGGGTATTTTTGGGGTGCCTCTTGGAGTTAGTGCTGGATTTGTGTTTTTATTCGTTCTTTTTGGAAGTTTATTAGAACGTGCAGGGGCAGGGGAATATTTTATAAAACTTGCTTATGCTCTTCTTGGAAAATATAGTGGAGGTCCTGCAAAAGCGAGTGTTGTTGCAAGTGGGCTTACAGGGATTATTAGTGGAAGCTCAACTGCAAATGTTGTAACCACAGGAGTTTTTACAATTCCACTTATGAAAAAAGCAGGTTTTCCTCCAGAAAAAGCAGCTGCCATTGAAGTAGCAGCTTCAACAAACGGTCAGCTTATGCCACCAGTTATGGGTGCTGCGGCGTTTATTATTGCAGAGTTTTTAGGGCTTAGTTATACAGATGTTATAATTGCTGCTGCAATTCCAGCTATTGTTAGTTATCTTGCACTTTTTTATATAGTTCATCTTGAAGCTAAAAAATTAGGGCTTAAAGGGGAAGACCCAAGTAAACTTCCTCCAAAACTAAAAACTTTTATAAGTGGACTTCACTATTTAATTCCGGTTGCTTATTTGATGTATGTTTTGATTGTTCTTCGTCAATCAGCTCAAATGGCTGCATTTAGTGCTATATGGCTTTTAATGGTAATTATTATAATTCAATATCCTTTTAAAGCTTTGTTTATTGAAAAAAGAAAATTAGAAAAAGAAGATTTTATTCAAGGTTTTGTTGATATTTTCCATGGGATGGTAAATGGTGCGAAAAATATGGTCCCAATTGCCCTTGCTACTGCAATTGCTGGAATTGTTGTTGGAAGTATTACTTTAACTGGAATTGGACAGGTTTTACTTGATGTTATTGATACATTGTCAAACGGAAATATCTTAATAGTGCTTTTACTCACAGCCTTTATCTCTTTAATTCTTGGAATGGGGCTTCCAACTACTGCAAACTATATTGTTGTAGCTTCTCTTACGGCTCCTGTAATGCTTGAACTTGCCCAGGATGCCGGGTTTTTGATTCCTGCAATTGCTGCGCATTTGTTTGTTTTTTATTTTGGAATTTTGGCTGATGATACTCCTCCTGTTGGAATTGCGGCGTATGCTGCTGCTGGAATTGCAAAAGCTGATCCTATAAAAACAGGACTTCAAGGATTTGCTTATGATATAAGAACTGCAATACTTCCTTTTATGTTTTTCTTTAATACTGAACTTTTACTTATTGTAAGTGTGAATGAATGGGATGTGAATGAATTTAGTTTTATAACTGACCCTATAAAAATTATAGTTATTTTTATAACCGCTATGCTTGGGATGTTTAGCTTTTCGTCAGCTACGCAAGGTTATTTTATCAGAAGATGCAATGTTTTAGAGAGAGTTTTGTTTTTGATTGCGGTTCCTTTTTTTATGCTCTCAAACATTACTTCAAAATATCTTCACCTTCCAAATGAGTATTTTTCTTACCTTATTGGTATTTCTATTTGGATAGTTATTTTCTTTTTACAAATAAAAAGAAAATAACTTTTTATTTACTTTTCTTTCTTATAATAAGATAAATACGACAAGGAGGAATTTATGATTAATGAGATGATTATTGATGAGAATGGAGTAGCTTTTATTCCATCTCTTGGAATTAGTTTTCAGCTTAGCGAAACTGCAAAAGAGATAATAGAGCTTATTAAAGAGGGTAAAAGCAAAGAAGAGATTGTAAAAATTTTGGCTGAGAAGTATAATATGGATTGGAGAGAGGTTTATGTTGATGTTGAAGATTTTTTTATAAAACTTAAAGTATATGGGCTTATAAAATGAGAGTGGCAATTAGTGGGCTTAACAATACGGACAATCCAGCACCGGGCGTGCCTGTTGCTAAAAGTTTAAAAGGACATAATTTAATTGGGCTTAGTTATGATGTAAATGAGCCTGGGATTTATCAAGGAATTTTTGAGAAAGTCTATCTTATGCCTTTTCCAAGTGTTGGATGGGAGGATACAAAAGAAAGGCTTCTTGAAATAAAGAAAAAAAGTGATATTGAAGCAGTTATTCCAAATTTGGATGCTGAATTGCCGTTGTATATTAAAAATCAAGAGGAGTTAAAAAGGCTTGGCATAAAAACATTTTTGCCGAGTCTAAAAAATTTTGAGATGAGAGAAAAAAGACATTTGCCAGAGTTTGTGAAAAAACTTGGGGTAAAGCATCCAAAAACTATTGAAGTTATAAGCCTTGATGATTTGGTAAAAGCGGTAAAAGAGCTTGGTTTTCCTGTAATGGTAAAAGGAAATTACTATAAAGCTTATATGGCTTATTCTTTGGATGAAGCAATTGAATATTTTTATAAAATCTCAAATGAGTGGGGATTTCCGCTTTTGGTTCAAGAAGTTGTAAAAGGAGTTGAGATAAATTATGTAGGGCTTGCCAATAAAGAACTTCTTGGAGGAGTTGGGATAAAAAAGCTTACAACAACTGATCTTGGGAAAGTTTGGAGTGCTGTTAGTATTGATAACAAAAAGTTAATTGATTTGGCTTATAAATTTGTAGAAATTAGCGAGTGGAGGGGAGCTTTTGAGCTTGAAGCAATTGCAAGCGGGGATGATATCTATTTAATTGAGATTAATCCAAGGTTTCCGGCTTGGATTTACTTTGCTACAATGCTTGGAGTTAACCTTCCACAGATGATGGTGGATATTATGCAAGGGAAAAGGGTTGAGAAAAAACTTACATACCCTTGTGAGAAACTTTATGTAAGGTATGTGGATGAAGTTATGAGGGATTTTAGTGATTTTACAAAACTTTTAACACAAAAAGAACTTTAAGGAGAAAAAATGGGATATATAAAACCTACAATTAATAGAGTTGATTTTAATTTGGCAAGTAAATACGGAAGCCCACTAAAAGCTCAAAAAATAAAAAGTGAGATTGATGGGGTTAGTGTTAGAGAGCTTACAGAAAAATATGGAAGTCCTCTTTTTGTTTTTTCTCAAAGACAGATTGAAGAGAAGTATAATGAGTTTAAAGAGGCTTTTTCAAGCAGGTATCCAGATGTTGAGTTTTGGTGGAGTTATAAGACAAACTATCTTGATGCAATTTGTAAAGTGTTTCATAAACTTGGAAGCAAGGCTGAGGTAGTTAGTGAATTTGAGTATCAAAAAGCAAGACGACTTGGGATTGAAGGAAAAGATATTATCTTTAACGGACCTTATAAACCAAAAGAGGCTTTGAGGGTTGCTGTAAAAGAGGGTGCAAAAATCCATATTGACCACTGGTATGAAATAAATGATCTTGAAGATATTGCTAATGAGCTTGGGGTTGAGATTCCGGTGGCTATTAGATGTAATATGGATACTGGTGTTTATCCTCAATGGAGCAGGTTTGGGTTTAATATTGATAATGGGGAAGCTTATGATGCAATAAATAGAATTTATGAGGGTAAAAAACTTATTTTAACCGGACTTCACTCCCATATTGGAACATTTATGCTAAGCACAGAAGCGTATAAAAATGAGACAATGAAGTTGGTGCAGCTTAAAAACAGAGTTGAAGAGGACTTTGGGTATGAAATTGAGTATATTGATGTTGGGGGTGGATTTGCAAGTAAGAATAGATTAAAAGGAATCTATCAGCCGCCAGAAGTAATTGTCCCAAGTGCTGATGAGTATGCAGAGGCAATTACCAGTGCCATTTATGAACATAATAAAGGAAAACTCCCAAAACTCTACCTTGAAACGGGAAGGGCTTTGATTGATGAAGCCGGGTATCTTTTGACAACTCTTTTTGCAAGCAAGAGACTTCCAGATGGAAAAGAGAGTTATATTGTGGATGCTGGGGTTAATCTTTTGTATACTGCATTTTGGTATAACTTTGAAATTTTTCTTGATAAGAGGTATGAGGGGCTAAATGAGCCAAGTCAGATAAACGGACCTCTTTGTATGAATATTGATATTATCAATGAAAATATTATGCTTCCTCCTTTAAAAAGAGGAGCGGTTATGACAATTTGGCCAGTTGGGGCTTATAATGTGACTCAGTGGATGCAGTTTATCAGATATCGCCCGGCTGTTGTATTGATTGATAAAGAGGGGACTCCTCATTTAATAAGAGAGGCTGAGAGTTTAGAGGATATTGTAAAAAGAGAAAAATTGCCTGAATACTTAAAGTAAAGAGATGAGAGAAAAGTTAGAGATATTCTTTAAGCCTTTTGCTTCTATATTATTTTTAAGAAGCTACAAATTAGGCATTTTTCTTTTTCTTATATCTTTTGTTTTTAAAAGTGTTGCGATTTTGGGAATTATTGCGTTAATTTCTACTATTGTGTTTGCTGAATTTACTTCTCTTAGAGATTATTATTTAAAGTATGGATTTTATCTTTATAACTCTTTGCTTGTTGGGATGGGTATTGGTTTTTATTTTGATGTAAGTTTATTAACGATTGGACTGAGTATTATTCTTGGGATTTTTACTTTTTTGCTCTCTTTTGGACTTAATAGAGTCTTTTTAACTTGGAATTTGCCTATTTTATCTTTGCCGTTTGCGTTTGTAAGTATGATTTTTTATCTTGCAAGTTTGAAATATTACTCTTTATTTAGCAATATTATCAATAGAACGCTGTTTAATGATATTGCTATTAATTTGGATTTAATATCAAACTTTCTAAAATCCCTTGGGACGATTTTGTTTTTGCCTTTTAATGTCGTTGGGATTTTGATTTTGCTTATTTTTCTTTTTTATTCGCGTATTATGTTTTTGCTTGCTATTGTTGGGTATTTGGTGGGAGTGTTTTTTCACTCTCTTTTTATCTCTTACTTTTTAGCGGTGCACTCACCTTATAATTTTAATTTTATTTTAATTGCAATAGCACTTGGAGGGGTTTTTTTAATTCCAAATATTAAAAATTATCTTTTAGCTTTAATTGGGGTTATTTTAAGTGTTGTCTTAATTGATGCAATGGAAGTTTTTTTTAATCAGTACTCTTTGCCTGTTTATACTATGCCTTTTAATATTATTGTTATTTTATTTTTGATGCTTCTTTATTGGAGTGGGTATGAGTATTTTAATTTTGATATAAAATCAACTCCTGAGAGAAGCTTAGTTAATTTTTTATCAACTATTTATAGATTTGGTGGGAGAGATATAAAGATTTATCTTCCTTTTTATAATAAGTGGAGTGTATATCAAGCTTTTGATGGAGAGTGGACTCACAAGGGTAAATGGAGATATGCGTATGATTTTGTAATTAAGAAAAATGGGAAAACCTATGCAAATGATGGACTGTATTTAGAAGATTATTATGCTTTTGGGCAACCAGTTATTGCTCCTATTAGCGGATATATTGTAGCAATGAGAAATGATTTAAAGGATAATTTTATAGGGGAGGTTGATAGAGAGAATAATTGGGGAAATTATGTTATTATTAAGAGTGATAGTGGATTTTATGTAGAAATTTCTCATCTTATGCAATATTCAATTCCTTTTAAAGTTGGAGATTATGTAAAGTATGGCGATATTATAGGAAAATGTGGAAATAGTGGATACTCTCCTGAGCCTCATATTCATATTCAAGTCCAAAAGACTCCATATCTTGGAAGTGAAACTTTGCCTTTTAAATTTGTTGAGTATATTAAAGATAATAGACTTTATTTTTACTCTCTTCCAAAAAAGGATGAAGAGGTTGAGTGTTTGGCTGTTGATAAATCAATGAAGCTTAGGATGACTTTTATTTTGGATGATGAGTATTGCTATGATGTAATTGAAAATGGGGAAGTTATTGATAAAGTTTGTTTTAAAGTTGGGATGAATGAAAATGGAGAGTTTTATTTTGAGGAGGGAGATAATAAGCTTTATTTTTACTCTGTTGAGAAGTTTTTTTATTTTTATAAGTATGAAGGTGGGGATGGATATTTAAAAGAGCTTTTTAAACTTGCTCCAAGAGTTCCTTTTATTAATAAAGATGTAAAGTTTTATGATGTATTGCCACTTGATTTGAAGTATAAGGGAATTGAGCTTATGATAAAAGAGGTGCTTTTATCTTTTTATTATAAGTTGTTTAATCAAAAAGAGGAGTATAAAAAAGAGAAACTATCTATAAAATCAAGATTTGGAGGAGTTAAATTTAGTTTTTATGAGAAAGGATTTGATAAGATAATACTTAAAAATAAAGAGTTAAGGAGAAATCGTGAGAAAGCTTTTTCTTATTATAGTTAGTTTTGTATTTTTATTTGGGGAGGAATATAATTTAACAAAAGAAGAGATCAAGGATGCTTATTATCAATCTTATAAATATGAGAAGATGGGGGATTATAAGGATGCTATTAAAGTATTAATTCCAGTTTATAAACTCTATACAAATGGGTATACTATCAATTTAAGGCTTGGGTGGCTTTTTTATTTAGCTGGAAGATATGAAAATGCTATAAAGCATTATAATGTTGCTTCTATGGTTTATCCTTATGCAGTTGAGCCAAAACTTGGGCTTATGAGAGTTTATAATGCTATGGGAAAGTATAATAATAGTGTAGAGATTGGGGGAGTTATTATTAGACAGATTGATTATTACAATTTTTATGGTAACTATTATGATGCCATAGCTCTTATGGGACTTAAAATGTATAAAGAAGCGATAAAAATTGATTATAAAATGCTCTCTTTGTATCCAACGAGTGTTTTATATCTTGTAAATCTTGGAATTAATCTTTATAATTTAAAAGCTTTTAAAAAAGCAAAAAGTGTTTTTGAAAATGTTTTAATTTTAGATCCGACAAATGTTAGTGCAAAATACTATTTAAAGCTTATCAAATGAGAGTTTTAATTTTTGATTATGTAAATTGGGCTGATTTTAGTGGGGAGTTTGTAAGTAATGAAGAGGAGTTTTTTGATAGAGTAATAAAAGATTATGATGTAGTGATAGTTAATTTTGATTTTCTCTCTTCTTTGCTTTTAGCAAGACACCTAATTAAAGGATATGTAATTTTTGTGACTTCTTTTGTGGATGAAGTTATTTATAAAAAAGCACTTAGCGTTGGAGATTTTTGTTATCAATCTGATGAAGTTTTTAAAATAAAGCATAGATTAAAATATCTTGAAAATAAGTTGTTTAAAGCTAAGTCAGGTATTGTAAAATGGAATAATTTTTTGATAAATTTACAAACAGGTAATATTTATAAAAACAAAGAGCTTTTAAATCTTACCTTAGCAGAGAGGGATCTGTTGTTTTATTTATTAAAAAATAGAGATAGGTTTGTAAGTAAAGAAGAAATTGTTGATAGGGTAAGAGGGATAGATTCTCTAAATTCGGTTAAAGTTATCATCTCTTCTCTTAGAAAAAAAGGGTTTGAAATTGATAATATTAAAAATCTAGGATACAAAATTAATTTAAAGGAGCAATTATGAAAAAAATTTTATTATCGGTTGTAGCAACACTTTCTTTTGCAGCAAGCACAGGTACCATAATGCCTTATGGATCTTATATTCATTATGGAGATAAGTCTACAAAAGATTATGCAAACTTATTTGGGATTTATGCAAATTATTATGATTTTCCTGTTAAATTTGAGCTTGATGGTGAGTACTTAAAAATTAAGTATAAGTCAGTTACTAAGACAATTACTACTACCAAGGTAACAACTCCAACTATGACAACTTCTTCTACTTCAAGTAGTTCTTCAAATTCAAGTAGTATAACTACTACTTATAACTATACTTACAATCCAAATGATTGGAATCAATATGATTTAACTTTTGTAGCTCACTATTATCAAGGGTATAATTTGGCTTATAAAGCTGGTATTCATAACATTTTTATTGATCAAAAGGATAACCCAGATAATTATGATAAAGTATTATTTGGTGGAGTTATGTATTATGTTTATTTAGCTTATAATGCTGGCGTTGATTTTTACTATTCTATGTATGATGGCTATCATGTAAATCAATATACCCTTTTTGGAGGAGTAAACTTTGGAAATTATTATGCACCTGGTGGGAGCCATTATGTAGAAGTTAAGCTTAACTTTATTAATATCTCAGATAAAGATGTAACTGGCAAAAAGAATTATGTAAATGCAGAAGCAAAATATACTAATGCACAAGGTCCTTGGGCTACTACAATTGGTGGAAATATTGGTAAGAATGCTTACAAGGTAGAAAATGGAGGATTTGTTGTTTATAGTTTGAATAATGAGTATAAAGGAAAAGCGTATATTAAAGTTAACTATTCAATTGATAAAACAACAGGGGTTGGAGTTGAGTATACTAAAACTTATTTTAAAGAAGGAGACCAAGATACATTTTCTGATACTTATATGTTAGAGTTTTCAAAATCATTCTAATAGTTTTTTTACTATCTCAAAATGGTTTGCAGTCATTATATGGATGCGAGGATTTAGAGTGAAGAGCTTTTTAAATAGCTCTTTGCTCATCTCAAATCCGATTAATTCTTCTTCTTTTTTATTTTGAGCTTTTTGTAAGTTTTCAATCCATTCATTTGGCACATAAATTCCCGGTACGTTTTTTTGTAAAAATAGGGCTGTTTTTAATTTTGTAATTGGGAAGAATCCAAAAACTATCTCAAAATCACTAAACTCTTTTTTAATCTTGTCTCTTATTTCAATGAATTTTTTAGCTATTTCAATATTGTAAATTGGCTGGGTTATAATTGCTGCTGCTTTTTTAGAAGCTTTTTTGTATATTTTTTTCTCAATTGAAGCAAAGTTTTTAGCAAAAGAATTACTTACTGCAAATGGAGTTATTGGTTTTGGGGGAATTTTAAACTCTTTTCCCATAAAATCTTGTCCTTTATTAAATTTTTCAATTATTTCTAAAAGTAAAAGACTATTTCCTTCCAAAACCCCTTTTGCTTTTTGATCAGAAATTCTTATGCTATCTCCGGTAATTGCTAATATGTGAGTTACATCAAGTTCATTTGCTCCAAGTAAGTCGCTTTGAAGTGCAATTAAATTTCTATCTCTCATTGTCATTGTAGCAATTACTGGTTTTTTAAAAGTTTCTTGGAGTCTATATGCTGCTATTATGGAATTAAATTTTAATTTACTAAGAGGACAATCTGTTGTTGAGAATCCGTCTATATATTTATAAGCTTCGCTTTTTTGTAGCTTTTCTATCATTGGTTTTATGGTTGGAAGCTTTGGGGGTGTTGTTTCAAGTGTTATTAATTTATCTTTTAGTTTCTCTTTTAGACTTTGCATTCCTCACTCCGTTTTTGATGGAATTATAACTTAATTTGATAAAATTCTTTTAAAAAAGGGTTTAAATGGTTTTGATGATAGATAATTATGATAGTTTTACTTATAATATTGTCCAATATTGCTTAGAACTTGGAGTAAATTTAAAAGTAATAAGAAATGATGAATTAAGTGTTGAAGAGATTAAAAAATTAAATCCTAAAAAAATAATAATCTCCCCAGGTCCTTCTACTCCAAAAGAGGCTGGGGTGAGTGTTGATGTTATTAAGGCATTTAGCAATACTCCAATTTTGGGAGTTTGTCTTGGACATCAATCAATTGCTTATGCGTTTGGAGGAGAGATAATAAGAGCTAAGAATTTAATGCATGGCAAAACAAGTAATATAAAAGTTAAAATTAAGGATGATATTTTTAAAAATATACCCGATAGTTTTAGAGTTACTAGGTATCATTCTTTGGTAGTAAATCCTAAGAATTTGCCAGAATGTATAATTCCAACTTCATTTAGTTTAGATGATAATGAAATAATGAGTCTTAGAGTAAAAGATAAACCAATTTTTGGGGTGCAATTTCATCCTGAATCTATTATGAGTGAATATGGAAAAGAGATTATAGGTAACTTTTTAAAGTTATGATATTTTTTGTTTTTTATTATTTATTTCTTTTGTGGTATGGAGTTCATTTATCTTTTTGTAGTGTTGAGGTAGAAGCTATTGAGAAATTGCCTTGGCTTAGGGAGCTTATTACTCTTAGTGTCTCTTTTTTTGGTAAAAATGATTTTGCTTTGAGATTTCCTCAAATTTTAGTTAGTTTTTTTTCTCTTTCGCTTTTTTTCTCAATTGCAAAAAAAGTTTTAAAAAAAGATTTTCTCTTTGCAACGATAATATTTGCTTTAATCCCAGGATTTATAATCTCTTCGTTAATTATAAATAAACCAATTTATATTCTTTTTTTGATTTTGCTTTTTATAAGGGTTTATTTCTTTAATCCTTATTTATCTTATTTTTTGTTGGTTTTTTATTCTGTTTTAGATGGTTCTTTTATTGTTCTTTATGTTGGGATTTTGTTTTATGCTATTTATAAAAAAGATAATTTTCTTTTAGTGTTAGCTTTAATTTTACTTATGATAAATGCAAATTATTTTAATTATAAAATAGGTGGAAAGCCAAGAGGATATTTTTTGGATGTTTTTTTCGTTTATACTCTTATTTTTTCCCCTTTTGTCTTTTTTTATTTTATATATTCAATTTATAAAGCGTTTTTTTATAGAAAAGATGTTATCTTTTTTATTTCGTCTACTGCTTTAATTATCTCTTTTTTATTTTCATTTAGGCAAAGAATAAGGATTGAGGATTATGCTCCTTTTGTATTGCCATATGTTATTTGGATGATTAAGATTTTTTTTAATTCATACAGAGTTAGGCTTCCAAAATTTAGAAAAGGGTATAAAGTTTTATTTGTTGTTTTGTTTGGAAGTTTGATTTTATTTGATATCGTTTTATTTTTAAATTATCTAACTCCAGCACGAAAAATAAGCAATGAATTTTATTTTATAAAACCTCTTGCGGCTAAGCTTAAAACTTATAATTTGAAAGTTAGGTGTAATAATGAGAGTATTTGCAAGAGTTTATATTTTTATGGAGTTAAAAGAGGAGATTTGTATCTTAACTACTCAAAAAGTAAAAAAAGTGTTACTATTTTAAAAGGGGATAACATTTTAATGGAGTTTAATGTTTCAAAATTAAACACGTTTTGAAAAAAAAAGCTTTACTAAAAGTTTTTCTTTTATATCTTTTTGAATAAATGTTAAAATTTCTAAAATAAAATTCAAGGAGTATTAATGGCTCAAAAACCAATACGCGAATATGATGGTAAAAGACTTTTTGCAGAGAATTGGGATAGCTATTTTAAAGGATTAAAATATCCTTTTGAGAGTGTTTTAGTAAGAAGTGGAGAGGAACTTTTAAAAAAAGCTGAGGAACCTGGATATGAATGGCTAAAACAAAAACCTCTTGTTGCAAAACCTGATATGCTTTTTGGTAAAAGGGGTAAGAATAACTTAGTTTTATTTAAAATTAATAAGCCAGGTGATGTAACTCTTGAAGATGCGGCTAAATGGATTGATGAAAAAAGAAAAGATAAAGTAAAAGTTTATTCAAAATTTGAAGGTGATAAGCCAGTTGGTGAACCAAAAGAGGATTATTTAACTTACTTTATCGTAGAACCTTTTACATCTCATAGTGAAGATGAAGAGTATTATATTGCGGCTGCAAGTTTGGATGAGAATTATGATGTTTTGTATATGTCAGCTCACGGTGGTATGGAGGTTGAAGAGAATTGGGATAAAGTAACTGAGGTGAAAATTCCAATTGACGCGAGTGATGAAGAAATTGAAAAATTAATTAAAGAAAATATTCCAGCGGATATTCCAGAAGATAAAAAAGAAGTATATGCAAATTTTGCAATTAATTTTTATAAATTTTTTAGAGACTTAAATTTTGCATACCTTGAAATTAACCCGGTTGTAATTAAAGATGATAAAGTTTATTTGCTTGATTTAGTTGCAAGACTTGATGATACGGCTGGATTTTTAATGAAAGAAAAATGGGGAGATATTGAATTTCCAACACCATTTGGTATGCCGGAAAAATCACCAGAAGAAGAAGCAATTGCAGAAGCTGACGCAAAAAGTGGTGCTTCTCTTAAATTAACTGTTTTAAATCCAAAAGGAAGAATTTGGACTCTTGTAGCAGGTGGTGGTGCTAGTGTTGTATATGCTGATACAATTGCAGATCTTGCTGGTGGAGTTGAAGATTTGGCAAACTATGGAGAATATTCAGGCGGTCCTACAACTGATGAGACAAGATTTTATACTGAAACAGTGCTTGATTTAATGACAAGAGAAAAAGACCCGCAAGGTAGGGATAAAATTTTAATTATTGGTGGTGCTATTGCAAACTTTACAGATGTTGCGAAAACATTTAAAGGAATTATCCAAGCGTTTGAAAAATATGCAGATAGAATGAAAGATGTTGGAGTTAGAATCTATGTTAGACGCGGTGGTCCAAACTATGAAAAAGGGCTAAAAGATATTAAAGAAGCAGCAGAAAGACTTGGGCTTCCAATTAAAGTATACGGACCAGAAACT
>JBDONU010000046.1:0-5159 GCA_039831175.1 Nautiliaceae bacterium | reverse complement strand
GCTTTGCTTGTTTTTAACGCTTCAATCCAGCTACATCTTGGAATAACTTCATCTCCGACTTCAATTTTTACAATATCTCCCGTTTTTAGTTGGTGTAATAAAGAGACTTTTTCTTTGTTTACATAAGCTCCAATTGCTTTATTTCCAATATCAGTGTGGATAGCATATGCAAAGTCAAGTGCTCTTGCTCCTCTTGGGAGAGTAAAAGTGTCAAATTTTGGAGAGTAAACTACAATATCTTCGCTAAATAGGTCATTTTTTGCAAGCTCATAAAAATCTTCAATATTTTCATCAAATTTCATCTCTTCAAGCCACTTTGTATCTGGTATAGCACTATTTAGTTTATATTTCCAATGAGCTGCTATTCCAAATTCGGCGTTTTTATCCATATCAAAAGTTCTTATCTGCACTTCAATAATGGAATTTTCGTTATAGATTGTAGTATGGATTGTTTGATATCCATTCTCTTTTGGAATTGCTATATAATCTTTAAATCTACTAATTAATGGTCTAAAATTTAAATGCACAACTCCTAATGCTTTATAACAATCAATTGGCTCTTTTGTAATAATTCTAACGGCTAAAAGATCTAGTACTTCTTCAATTGAGATGCCTTTTCTTTGCATTTTAAGAAAGATTGAGTAGTAGTGTTTTATTCTGCTTTTAATCTCAAACTCACCTTCTCTAAATCCATTTTCAAGTAGAAGTTTTGAGATTTTTTGGATAAAAGAGTTTAATTTTAGTTGCATCTCTTTTTTGTGAGTTTTTATATATTTATCAATCTTTTCATATTCTTGTGGTAAAAAGTATTTAAAAGCTAAATCTTCTAAAATATTTTTTAAAGTAGCTATTCCAAGTCTATGAGCAATTGGAGCGTATACTATTAAAGTCTCTTCTGCAATTCTTTTTTGTTTGTGAGGGGGAAGTGCATCAAGTGTTAGCATATTGTGCACTCTATCGCAAAGTTTTATTAATAAAACTCTCAAATCCTTTATAGAGCTTGTTAGCATTTTTCTAAATGTAAGGGCTGATTTTGTTAATTTTTCGTTTGAATTTGATGGGATTAAAGATTTATCGCGAATTTCAACAATTTTTGTAAGCCCTTCTACTAAGTGAGCTACTTCTTCTTTAAACTCTTTTTTTATATCTTCTATTGAATAGTGAGTATCCTCAACGACATCGTGTAAAAGAGCTGCTATTATTACATCTTCATCTTTATTGAAAAATGAAGTAATTGTAGCTACTAAAATAGGGTGGATTACATAATCCTCCCCACTTTTTCTCTTTTGTCCTTTATGAGCTTTTATTGCAAAATCAAGAGCCTTTTTTATATTTGGAGTATTGACTCTTGATAACAAAAGCTCCTTTGCTTTTTGGGTAGATTTGATTTGAGAGATTTTTTCTAATAGTTGTTCAAATTCTACTATCAAATCTCTTTTACCTTAATTAAACCTTCTGCAATTTCCATAATTGCAATTTCAGTTAGCTGCATGTTCTTTTTAGGTAAATCAATTAATGGCTTTGCCCCTTTTAATAGCTCATTTACTCTTTTTGCAACTGCTTGGCTAAGAAGGTATCTATCATAATCAACTCTCTCAAGTGCTTTTGCATTAATTTGTTCAATTCTCATTATATCTCCTTTACGATTGAGTATTTTGCATCTGGATCATTTTTTAGAATTTTTAGTAAATTTCCTTTTTTAAACATATTACAGACAATAATTGGGAGTTTATTTTCTCTTGCTAAGGCAATAGCAGTATCATCCATTACTTTTATATGTTTTTTAAGTGCTTCTTCATAACTTAACTCTTTTAAAAATTTTGCATCTTTAAATTTCATTGGGTCTTTATCATAAATTCCATCTACTTTTGTAGCTTTTATAATTACACTTGCTCCAATTTCGCTTGCCCTAAGGACTGCTGCTGTGTCTGTTGTAAAAAATGGATTTCCAGTTCCACCTGCAAAAATTACTACTCTTTTTTTTTCTAAGTGTCTAATAGCTTTTCTTACGATAAAGTTTTCTGCAATCTCTTCTACTTTTATTGCACTTTGGACTCTAACTGATAATCCATCATTTTCAAGTGCTTCTTGCATTGCTACTGCGTTTATGATAGTAGCAAGCATCCCCATATAATCCCCGCTTGTGCGTCTTATAATTCCATCTTTTGCTGCACTAACTCCTCTTATAAAGTTTCCTCCCCCAATTACCACAGCAACTTCAAATCCTTCCATTACTACTGATTTAATCTCATCTGCAAGATATTTTAGAATTTTTGTATCAATTCCAAACCCATTTTCTCCTGCTAAGGCTTCTCCTGAAAATTTTATTAAGATGCGTTTCATACTATCGCCTTTTTAAAATAGTATTTTATCAAATTATTTAAGAGGAAAAACTTTTTGAGGGTTTATAGGTTTACCATTTTTAAATACTCCAAATTGTAAATACTCTTTAACTCTTCCAATAACCTCTCCTCTTTTTACAAATTTACCTACTTTTAAAAGAGGAGATATTTTGTTGACTTTGTAAATTGTAATTAATCCGTTTTTGTGCCTTATTGCTATTAATTTTTTATCCTTTAAAATGTTTATCACTTTTCCTTTTAATACGCTTCTAACGAGTGCGTTTGGTTTAAAAGCTTTTATTATTACAAATGGTCTTTGATAAACAATATGAGAGATTGGATCTTTTATTCTACCAAATTTTTCTACTACAACTCCTTGTATTGGAAGTGTTGATTTTAATCCTTTATAAATGTAAGTTGGTGCTTCTTCATTTGAATTAAAGTTAGTTTCTTCTGCTTTTTTTGAGAGGATTTTTAGTTTTTCAAGTCTTTTTTCTAAACTTTTTTGAATTTTTAGCATTTGAGTGAGTCTATTTTTATAAGCTTCTTTTTGTTGTTTTAGATTTTGAATTTCTTTTTGGCGTTTTTTAAGCAAAGAGGCTAATTTTTCTTTTTTCTTTTCAAGTAGATATTGTCTTTGCTTTATTGCAATTATTTTTTTGTCAATTTGAGCTATTTTTTGATTAATTTCCCTTGCTTCTTTTGCAATTTTTGCAATCTTTTTTGAATACTGGTTTAGGACTTGTTGAGTTAATTCATTATAAATTAAATCATTTAAGTTTTCTATGTTTTGGTTTTGAATATAGTAGTTTTCTGAGAGGAAAGTATAAATCTCTTTATTTAAAGCATTTAGCTTTTTTTGATACCCTTTTTTTAAATCGTTTAGAGTTGTTAAATCTTTTGATGAATTTTCTACTTTTTTTTGCAGAGTTTTTATTTGATTGTTTAGTTGTTTGATTTTGTAATTTAAATATTTTAGTGAGCGTTCTTTCTTTTTAATATCTCTTGCTAAATATTTTAGTTTTTCATTTATTGAAATAATACTTGACTTTGTTTGGGAGAGTTTTCTTGAGGTTGCATTAATCTCTTTTAACTCTCCAAATGAGAGTGTTATGATTAAAGTAAAAATTATAGCTTTTATCATTTTGACCAAACCACCACTATTATTGATGAGACTAGTGAGATTGTTGTTGAGATAAAGAATAAAAATCCGAATTGATAAAATAAATTGATATCAAAATTTATATTAAGTTCTGAAATTACGGATGTAAATAGGTCTGAATTTATTATAAATATAATGATAATAGTTGTTATTATGTTTGAAATTAATGCATCAATAAAGGCAATCTTAAATAAAGTTGCACCCTTAAACCAAAAAGGAGCTCCAAAAAGTTCCATAATATACATCCTTTCTGAGTGTAAAAGTTTCCAAACTTCAAGTTGTTTTACAATAAGTAAAAAGCCAAGTATTCCGCTTATTACCATAAATGTTTTTGTAATTAAGTTAATTAACATTAAGAGGTTGTAAATTTTTGTTTGTGCGTTTGAATGGGTCATTACTCTTTTTATAAATTTGTATTTTAATAAATCTTTTTCAAGTTGTTTGAGCTCTGATGGAGTAGGGAGTTTTGAGAGTTTTATTTTGTAAAAAAGCGGTAAAGAGATTTTACTAAAATCAATATTTTTGTATTTTTCTTTTATTTTTTGAATTTGCTTTTTAATATTAAGTTCGTGAATTGATTTTACCAAAGGAATGTTAATTGATTTTATTGGTTTTGTTGAAACAATTACAATTGAATAGTTATCAATAATTGTTTTTTCGTATCTTTGTAAAATTTGATTAAAGACGTTAAAAAGAAATATACTTAATAGAATTGAGATTAAGGCCAAAATAAGTGTAATGTGATTTGATATATTTGTTTTAAGAGAGTTCATGAATTTTTCCTTCATTTATGTGAAAGTGTCTATATTTTTGGGAAAAATTGTGAGGAATTGAGTGAGATGCTATTACAATAGTAATTCCGGCTTTGTTTGCTTTTTCAAATAGATTCATTACAATCTCAGCTGAATATTCATCAAGCCCAGAGATTGGCTCATCGGCTAAAATTAAAATTGGCTGATGTATTGTGGCTCTTGCAATTGCCGCTCTTTGTTGTTCTCCTCCGCTTAGTTGAGATGGGTATTTGTGTTCTAATCCTAAAAGATTTACTTTTTTTAGCATTTCTTTTGCTTTGTGTTCGCTTGTTTTTCTATCTTGTCCGGCTATTAAAATAGGCAACATTACATTTTTTAAAATATTCCATTCTGGAATTAATTTAAAATCTTGAAAGACAACTCCTAAGTGTTTTCTTAGGTGAGAGAGTTGCTTTCTTTTAATAGCTTCAAGTGCAAATCCACCTACCATTAAACTTCCACCAATTGGTTTTAACTCTCCATAGAATGATTTTAAAAGAGTTGTTTTTCCAGAACCACTTTTTCCTGTAATAAATACAAAATCTCCGGTATTGATTGTAAAGTTTACTTTATTTATGATTGGTTTGTCTTCATATGCAAGTGTTAAATTTTTTGCTATTATTAATTTAGCCATTAAAAAGCCTTTTTAGTTGAAGATGTGCTAAATAGTTATCTTTTACTTTTGCTGGTTGTTTAAAATATTCTGGTTTATCTTTATTTAAAA
The DNA here is from genome assembly GCA_039831175.1 of Nautiliaceae bacterium. Classification (GTDB taxonomy): domain Bacteria; phylum Campylobacterota; class Campylobacteria; order Campylobacterales; family Nautiliaceae; genus Caminibacter. The sequence continues at coordinate 140 of JBDONU010000046.1, read as the reverse complement.
TGTATAAATGCTCAGGTCTATTGAAATTTCCCATCGTAAGTCTTATTAACTCTTTTTCATTATCAATTTTAAATATTTTTTCTATATGAATAACAAAATTTTCAAATACTTTTGGCTTAAAATCTAAGTTAATAAGCTTT
>JBDONU010000092.1:0-5173 GCA_039831175.1 Nautiliaceae bacterium | reverse complement strand
TAAAATTTTAAATCAAAAAGGTATTACTCCAACATTGGCGGTAATTTTGGTAGGAGAGGATGAAGCAAGCAAAACTTATGTTGGAATGAAGAAAAAAGCGTGTGAAGAGGTTGGAATTAAAAGCCTTGTTTATAAGCTTGATGAGAGTGTTAGTGAAGAGGAGCTTTTAGGGCTTATTGATAAGATAAACAATGATAAATCAATCCATGCTCTTTTAATCCAGCTGCCTCTTCCAAAACATATTGACACTTCAAAAGTTCTTCAAGCCGTAAATCCAAAAAAAGATGTTGATGGGTTTCATCCTTGTAATATGGGTAAACTTGTTGAAGGACTTGATACTTTTGCACCTTGCACTCCTCTTGGGGTTATGGAGCTTTTTAGGGAGTATGGAATTGAAGTTTATGGAAAGGATGTTTGTGTTGTTGGGGCAAGTAATATTGTAGGAAAGCCTATGTGGGCTTTGCTTGTAAATGAAATGGCAACGGTTGATATCTGTCATATTGCCACCCGTGATTTGACATCCCATACAAAAAGGGCTGATATTGTAATAGTTGGGGTTGGAAAGCCAAATTTAATTAAGGCTGATATGGTAAAAGATGGAGTGGTGGTAGTTGATATTGGAATTAATAAAGTTGATGGTAGGATTGTTGGGGATGTGGATTTTGAAAATGTTAGCAAAAAAGCATCCTACATTACCCCAGTACCAGGAGGCGTTGGACCTATGACTATTGCTATGCTTTTGAAAAACACAATCAAGGCTGCTAAAAACTTTTTAGAAGAGACGAAATGAAAGAGAAGTTAAAAAAGCTTTATTACTGGTCAAATAGTTGGAGTGGTACGATTGTAATTGTTTTACTTGTTATCTTTTTTTTAGCCCAGGCTTTTATTATTCCAAGCGGAAGCATGAAAAAGACTCTCCTTCCAGGAGATGCTTTGTTTGCAAAAAAGTTTGCATACGGGGTGCCAATTCCTCATATTCCTTGGATTGAGGTGCCGATTTTGCCAGATTTTAGAGGAGATGGGCATTTGATTGACGGACCAAGACCAAAGGGTGGGGATATTGTGATTTTTAGGTATCCCCTTGATGTAAAAAAGCATTTTGTAAAAAGGTGCTTTGGAGCAAGTGGGGATGAGGTTATTTACGATGATAATGGATTTTGGCTTTGGCATAAGAGTAATGAGTATATGAAAAACCATTATAAAGGGTTTAGGCAAAGGATTGTTGATGGTAAGATCTTTGTTTTAAACCCTTATATGAAAGAGCATAAAGGTATTAGTTATATTAATCAAAATATGACCTATTTTGCTCTAAAAGAGAGAGCAAATGAGCTTGTAAAGCTTTTGGACCTTGGGAATTTTACCGGTTTTATTCCTTATTCTAAGATAAAAACGTTGATTGATAATGTTATTACTACTCTTGCGATAAACGGAGAGAATGTAAAGCCCTCTCAAATTGATATTGGGATGGGGGTTTATTTGGAAAACGGAGTGATTAAATACTTTAAAATCCGTTTGCCAAAAGATTATTTTTTTATGGTAGGGGATAACAGGGATGAGAGTTTTGATAGCCGGTTTTGGGGACCAATTCCTTATAAGCTTGTAGTTGGCAAGCCTTGGTTTATCTATATGAGTTGGGATAGTGACTTTACTGTTCGTTGGAATAGGATAGGGAAAACGATAGAAGAGATTGAAGAGGAGCTAAGAGAGGGTAAGAAACCTTATATTACCGCTGGATGTGAGGAGTAGTATGGAAGCGTTGATTACTTATTCGGCTTTGATTTTAGCCTTTTTGATTGCAATTATAGGGCATGAGATTATGCACGGGGCTGTGGCTTATTATTATGGGGATGAGAGTGCAAAAAGGGAAGGGAGGCTTAGTATTAATCCAATTAAACACATCGACCCTTTTGGAAGTATTGTTTTTCCTTTGTTTTTGTATATCTCTCAAAAACTCACAGGAGTAGCTGATCCGATAGTGTTTGGGTGGGCTAAGCCAGTACCGGTGAATATCTTAAAAGTTATTCAAAACGGCGGATATCTTGGGGCTGTTGCGGTTAGTATAGCCGGGGTTACTTATAATTTTTTGCTTGCTTTAATAGCTGCTACTTTTATTAAATTTTTCTATCCTCCAACTGATTTGATTAGCTTGTGGATGAGTGTCTTTTTATTTTATATGGTGGTTGTAAATGTAATTTTGGGAGTTTTTAACCTAACGCCGCTTCCGCCTCTTGATGGTGCAAATGCTATTAAGTATCTTGCTTTACACTTTAAGATAGAAGGGGTTGTTAGGTTTTATAATAAGATTGAGCCTTATGGAATGATAATTTTAATGATAATCCTTTTTACCCCTTTATCAAACATAATCTTCACCCCGGCTCACATTTTAATTACTCTTCTTCTTAGCTAAACCACTTTTTAACCTTCTCTATTGCTTCTTCTAAAAAATTTTTGTGTTTTTTTACTTCTCCTGTGAAGCTTTGGTGGAGTTTTTTAAGAAGTTCTCTTTGTTCATCTGTTAATTTTTCCGGATATACAATATTTATAAGTGCTATTAAATCTCCTTTTCTTCCAGTGTTTGGATTTGGCAATCCTTCTCCTTTAAAGAGTATTCTTGTTTTATCTTTTGTGTGAGGTTTGATTTCAATCTCTTTTTCCCCGTTAAGAGTTGGGATTTTTACTTTATCTCCTAAAATTGCGCTGGTAAAAAATACCGGCGCCTCAATAATTAGGTTTTCATTATATCTTTTAAAAATTTTTGAAGGTTTTACTTTAAACTGGATGTATAAATCCCCCCTTCCTCGTGTGTATTCATTCCCTTTATTTGGGATTCTCATTCTCATCCCACTATCAACTCCGGCTGGAATGTCAACTTTGATTTTCTCTTTTTTTACAATAAAGCCTCTTCCCTTGCACTCTTTGCATATTTTTTTAGGGATAAATCCTCTCCCCTCACATTGAGGACACGTTTGAGCAACTCTTATAAATCCGTTATCAATTACAATTTGACCTCTTCCTTTGCACGTTTTACATACTATACTCTCCTCAGCTCCGCTTCCTTTACATTTTGGACAGATGGCGTAATACTCAATTTCTATCTCTTTGCTAACTCCAAACGCCGCCTCTTCAAATTCAAGCTCAATCTCTTTTAAAATGTCAATATTATAGGGAAGCTCCTCTTCAAATCCAAACATCTCTTCAAAAAAGTCACTAAAATCAAATCCACTTCTTGAAATATTTCCTTCAAGCCCCTCTTTTCCGTATCTATCATAAATTGCTCTTTTTTCATCATCCATTAATACTTGATAAGCTTCGTTTATTAGCTTAAATTTCTCTTCTGCCTCTTTGTCTCCTTGGTTTTTATCTGGATGGTATTTTTTTGCAAGTCTTCTATAAGCTTTTTTTATCTCTTCTTTTGTGGCTGTGCGTGAGACCTCTAAAATCTCATAATAATCCATCTCCCCTCCTATTTTTTAGCGAAATTATATCAAATTTCTTTTAGTATGATTTTATAAAGTAAGTTTAATCTTTGAATTCAAGTTCTGGGCTTTGATAGTTTTGTTTGAGATGATATAATTTCAATAAAAAAGGATAACTATGCCTATGACAATTACTGAAAAAATATTTGCTGAGCATATCGGGCGTGAGGTGAAACCTGGTGAGATTATTATGTGTGATGTTGATATGACAATTGGAAACGATATTACAACTCCAATCTCAATTAAAGCATTTGAAGAGAGTGGAGCTACAAAGCTTGCAAAACCGGATAACTTTGCGATTGTGCTTGACCATTTTATCCCTCCAAAAGATATAGCATCTGCAAACCAGGCAAAGATTAATAGAGAATTTGCATACAAACACAATCTTAAAAATTTTTTTGATGAAAAAGATATGGGGATTGAGCACAGACTCCTCCCGGAAAAAGGGCTTGTAATTCCTGGGGATGTGATTATTGGGGCTGATTCTCACACCTGTACGCACGGGGCACTTGGAGCCTTTGCTACTGGGATGGGAAGTACTGATATTGCATTTAGTATGATTACTGGAAAAAGCTGGTTTAAAGTGCCAGAGAGTATCAAAGTTATATTTAGCGGTAAAAGAGGCGAGCATGTTTACGGGAAAGATTTGATTTTGGAGCTTATAAGAAGGATAGGGGTTGATGGGGCTTTATATAAGGCGCTTGAATTTGTAGGCGATACGATTGAGGAGCTCCCAATGGATGATAGGATGAGCTTGTGTAATATGGCAATTGAAGCTGGGGCAAAGAATGGGATTATTGCTTATGATAATATAACAGAGGAGTTTTTAAATGAGGTTAAAAAATACAATCCTCTAAGAGCTAAGCCAAAAATCCACTATTCAGATGCAAATGCAAACTATTCAAAAGTGATTGAAATTGATGTAGATACTCTTGAACCGCTTGTGGCTTATCCATACCTTCCGAGTAACTCAAAACCAGTTAGTGAGGCGGTAAAAGATGATATTGAAATTCACCAAGTCTATATCGGAAGCTGCACAAATGGAACATTAAGTGATTTAAGGACTGCGGCAAATATCTTAAAGGGCAAAAGAGTGCATAAAAGAGTAAGACTTATCGTAACTCCGGCAACTCAGAGAATTTATAAACAAGCAGAACACGAGGGGATTATTGATACATTAATTGATGCCGGGGCGGTTGTGGCAAACCCAACATGTGGGGCGTGTCTTGGAGGATATATGGGAATTTTGGGAGATGGAGAGAGATGCGTTGCAACTACTAACAGAAATTTCCGCGGAAGAATGGGAAGCAGAAGCAGCGAAGTTTATTTAAGTAATGCAGCGGTTGCTGCGGCAAGTGCGATTGCCGGTAAAATAGCAGACCCAAGAGAGCTTTAAGGCTCTTTTGTGTATGATTTGATTATTTTAGGAGCTGGGGCTAGTGGACTTTTTTTAAATAAGCTTTTGAGCGGTAAAAATGTGCTTATTTTAGAGCATAATGAAAAAGCTGGAAAAAAAATAGAAGTTAGCGGAGGTGGGAAGTGTAATATCACCAATAAAATTCTTTCATACAAAAATTACTATCCATCAACTCCTCTTTTAAAAAGCTATTTTAAAAGGTTTGATAATAAAACTCTTTTAAAGTGGATAGAAAAAAACGGATTAAAGGTTAGGGAGTTAAAGCCAAATCAATACTTTT
>JBDONU010000064.1:0-5449 GCA_039831175.1 Nautiliaceae bacterium | reverse complement strand
AAAGTCTATACGCAAGCGTATAATATCTACCCTGAGAAAAGCGAGAGAGTAGATAAAAATAACTAAAATTAATAATCGCCCTAAAAATATAAAACAATATCAAAAATACTCCAAAAGCCACTACAAACTCCAAAGGAGAAGAAAAGCCAAAAAAATGATAAAGAAAAGAAAAATATCTATTTTCAAAAATCTTATCAAAATCAGTAGCAATAGAAATAAAAGGCATAATAACGCCTATCCCAAAAAGCTCAATTAAAGAGACAAAAATAGAAAAAATAGCCAAAAAAATCAAAAATTGTTTATCTCTTTTTGTAAGAAGATTTAAAAGCTTTTTAATAATCAACTTCAATTTCCTTTGCAAAGCTTGGTTTTATCCCAATTGGAGAGTATCTTTTCTCTTTAAATCCAAGCCAATATTTAGGAGAGATTACTTCTTTTCTATTTTGCATTAAACACCCTCCCCAGTAACTAAACGTAGAGTTTGACATAACTCCATATTCGCATAGCGTCATTAAAGTAAAATCTACAAACATATCATTATTTGAATAATATGCATTTTCTAACTTAAAATTATCTCTTACCCACTCAATATCATCGCTTAAAAAGATAAAAAAAGGATTTTTTAGTTTATTTTGAAAATACTTTATTCCTTTTTCATAATAAGTTTTTGGCAAATTTCCACCCAAATTTACATAATCACCTCTTCTAATATGAACAAACACTAACTCTTTATCGCTAAAAGGCTCTAAAATCTTTTTTGCTTTATCTAAATACTTTTTTTTTATTTTAAGTTTTTCTTTTATTTTAGGTGAAAAAAATTTTTCTGATTGATAGTATCCAAAATTGATAATCACAGGATTTTTAAAAATTCCTTTTTTATAAACAACTTCTGGCAAATGAGTTTTATCAAATTTTTGCTCATAATATGGGAAAAACGGGCTTATTGCTTTTAATAAAACCTTAGCAACTCTATAAACATTAAGCCCTTCAATATTAATAATTTTATCTTCTACATCAAAAAGCTTAGAAATATCCTTCATTCTTATTGAAATAATTTTTTGAGGAGTTGGGAAAAGAGTCTTTAAAAAAGCATATTGAAAAATCTGATTCCCAAGCCTACCCCCTGCGTTAATTATTATCATCCTAAACTTCTTCCAAAAAAATAATCTATTTTATATTTTATTTTCCTTAAAAAATCCACTTTATGATGATTCTCATAAGCAATAATATCATACTTTTTTAAAGCATTTTCTATTGAATCATTAATTAAATCCATCCTTCTAAAAATTTTTACTCTTTGAATATTTTTATTTTTAGCAATAAAATTACCATAAGCTTGATATTCACTAAATACATTTTCTTCATCTATATTTTCCAAAAAAACATCCATCCAATTTTTATAAAATTTGTTTTCAATTATATTTAACATATTTACTAAAAATTCTCTTTCAAACACCATTTGATTCGTTACAAAAGAAAACTCATATCCCTTCTCTTGAAAAACCTTATAGTAAAAATTATTATATTTTTTATAAGTAGGCTTAAAAGTAGAATACAATACCTCTTTACTTAAATCTTTTCTTAAAACAGTATCACCATCAATAATCCACAATCTTTTATAGTCTCTAAACTTTAATACAACCTCATATTTTAAAAATTGCTGATAATACCATCTTCCTCTTTGTAAATTTTTAAATTTTTCAAAGATTAATATATCATGATCATTTATAACCTCTATTTCCAAAAACTTGCACTTTTTAGGAGTAACTAAAAATATCTTTTCATCAAAATTTTTAATAAAATAATCTAAAATCCTTTTATTTACATCCTTACTAACTATTACAATACCACTCATAAACTTTTTTTATCCCTTCATCAAGTTCAACCTTATGTCTCCATCCAAAAGAGTGAAGCTTACTCACATCTGTTACTTTTCTCATTGTTCCATCTGGCTTAATTGTATTAAAATAAAACTTACCTTTAAATCCAATAATCTCTCTTATCATCTCAGCAAGCTCTCTTATGCTTATATCTTTCCCACTCCCAATATTTATGTGAGTGTTTCTTATCTCTTTTGTTGGATATTCAGTTACATCACAACTTCTATTCACTCCAAATTGCTCATCTATTATATCTTTAAAATCTATATTCTCCATTAAAAACACACAAGCATCCGCCATATCATCACTATATAAAAATTCTCTTCTTGGCTTTCCACTCCCCCAAATCTCTACTTGATCTTTTGTTATCCCATACTTTTTAAGAATATTTATTATCTCCTCTTTACTTGCACTTCCATCAATCCCCTCAATTGGATTTTTATCTAAATCTTTTCTTATCTCTTCAAAATTTTCTTCACTAAGTGCTTTTGCTAAATGAATTTTTCTAATAAGTGCTGGAAGCACGTGTGATTTTTCTAAATCAAAATTATCATTCTCTCCATAAAGGTTTGTTGGCATTACTGAAATAAAATTTGTCCCATATTGCAAATTAAAACTCTCACACATCTTTATTCCAGCAATTTTAGCAATTGCATATGGCTCATTTGTATATTCAAGCTCACCCGTAAGTAAATACTCCTCTTTTATAGGCTGAGGGCAGTTTTTTGGATAGATACAAGTACTACCTAAAAACATCAACTTTTTAACATTATACTTATAAGCATTATAAATTACATTATTTTGAATTTGTAAGTTTTCATATATAAAATCAGCCCTATACTTATTATTCGCAACTATTCCTCCAACCTTAGCAGCTGCTAAAAATACATACTCTGGTTTTAATTTTTCAAAAAACTCTCTTACCTCTTCTTGATTTAATAAATCAAGTTTTATCCATTCAACTCCATCCTCTGTTGGCTTTCTTTTGTGATATGTTGAAATTATATTGCTATAACCTTTCTCTTTTAACTTTTTAATTATTGCACTTCCAACAAGTCCGGTTCCACCGGCTACATAAATTTTTGAATTTTTTCGCATTTTTAACCTTTATACACCACAACTTTTAGGAACTTCAAATCCACATTGCTTTAAAATAAGCTCTTGATAATTTTCTTTTAAATCATTTTCTACCATCTCTTTTGTCATCTCTTCAAGAGTAATCTTTGGCTCCCATCCAAGCTTCTCTCTTGCCTTACTTGCATCTCCAAGCAATAAATCAACCTCTGTTGGTCTAAAATATTTTGGGTCTACGTTAATTATGTCTTTGCCTACTAAGATTTTTGCATGTTTTATTATGCTTTCTGGATGAGCTACATTTGCTTCTTTTAAAATTTTTTGCAATTTTTCCTCATCAATACTTTCTACTATCCCCTTTTCATCAACGCCTTTACCTTCAAATCTTATATTAAGCCCAAGATATTTCCCAGCAAGTCTTGCAAACTCCCTAATTTCCGTTGTTCTACCAGTTGCTATTACCCAATCTTCTGGCTTTTCATATTGAAGCACTAAATACATAGCTTCTACATAGTCTCTTGCATGTCCCCAGTCTCTTTTTGCCGATAAATTTCCAAGATATAATTTTTTATCAAGTCCAAGCAGTATCCTTGCAAGCCCCCTTGTTATTTTTCTTGTTACAAACGTCTCTCCTCTTCTAGGACTCTCATGATTAAAAAGTATCCCATTACACGCAAACATATTATATGCTTCTCTATAATTTACAGTTATCCAATATGCATAAAGTTTTGCTACTGCATATGGACTTCTTGGATAAAATGGTGTCTTTTCATTTTGTGGGATTTCTTGCACTTTTCCATAAAGCTCTGATGTTGATGCTTGATATATTTTTGTTTTATCTGTAAGTCCAAGTAGTCTTACTGCTTCAAGAATTCTTAAAGTTCCGAGTGCATCAACTTCTGCTGTATATTCAGGCTCTTGAAAACTAACTGCAACGTGAGATTGAGCTGCAAGATTATATATCTCATCTGGTTTTATTTTTTGAATAAGCTGAGTTATGTTTAAACTATCTGTCATATCCCCATAATGTAAAAAAAAGTTTGTATCCTCTTCATGTGGGTCTTTATAGAGATGATCTATTCTTTTTGTGTTAAATAGACTTGTTCTTCTTTTTATTCCATGTACCTCATACCCTTTACCAAGCAAAAACTCTGCTAAATAACTTCCGTCCTGCCCTGTTATTCCTGTTATTAATGCTATTTTTTTAGACATATTCACTCCCTTAGAAATGCATAATCATCATCAATTCTTACAATATCATCCTCTCCGGTATATTCACCTACCTGAACTTCAATTATTACCAGTGGAATTTTACCGGGATTTGAGAGTCTATGTTTTTCTCCCATTTTAATATATGTAGATTCATTTGGTCTTAAAATAAACTTATTATCTCCAACTTCTACCTCTGCAGTACCACTTACTACAATCCAATGCTCATTTCTATGAAAATGCTTTTGAAGTGATAATCTCTTTCCTGGTTTTACTACAATTTTCTTTACTTTATATCCATTATCTTCAATTAAAGTCTCATATGTCCCCCATGGTCTATGCACTATAGTATGAGATTCAAGTAATTCTTGTTTCTCTTTTTTAAGCTTCTTTACTACTTCTCTTACTTTTTGACTCTCACCCTTCTTACTTATTAACAATGCATCTTTCGTATCCACAATTATGTAATCTTTTAATCCAATTGTAGCTATTACCTTATTACTATCCGTATAATAAAAATTACCCGCACTCTCTACTTCTATTGCCTCTTCACTCTTAATCTCTTTACTTAAACTATCAAAACTCCCAACATCACTCCAATCAAACTCACTTTTTACTACCTTAATTTTATTACTTTTTTCCATTAACGCATAATCTACACTGATATCCTCTATCTCTTCCATCCCTTTTAATCTAACTAAATTCTCACTTCTTTTACTCTTTTCATAACTTCTTAAAACGCTCTCAAATAATTTGGGATTATATTTTTTTAACTCTTCTAAATATACCCCTGCTTTAAACATAAACATTCCACTGTTCCAGTAAAAATTACCTTTTTTTAGGTATTCTTTCGCTGTTTTCAAATCTGGTTTTTCGTGAAATTTTATTACATCTTCACCATTTGCTTCTATATATCCATACCCAGTATTTGCTTCATTTGGATTTATTCCAAATGTTATTAAATATCCTTTTTTAGCTAACTCTTTTGCTCTATTTACTGATTCTTTATATTTCTCCTCATTCTTTATCAAATGGTCACTTGGTGTTACAAAAAGTATATCTTCACTATCACTCTCTAATGCCCCAAACGCTATTGCCGGAGCTGTGTTTTTACCCATCTCTTCTACTATAAACTTTGGATTAACTCCCATCTCTTCTACTTGATCTAAAGCTATAAAATATTGATTCTCGTTTGTTATCACCTCTATTTTATCTACTAAATTTTTATTTCTTTTTATTGTCTTTTGAAATAAACTCTCACCATCAAATATTTTTAAAAACTGTTT
>JBDONU010000086.1:0-1547 GCA_039831175.1 Nautiliaceae bacterium | reverse complement strand
AAGCCCCAAAGCTCCAGCGAACAATTCTAAAAACTCCGGAGAATATACTCCTAGGAGATATTTTTTTGCATTTGCTGGATTTGTAAGAGGTCCTAAGAGATTAAAGATTGTTCTATGAGGAATTGATTTTCTAATTGGCATAATATGCTTCATAGCCGGATGGTGATTTATTGCAAAAATAAAGGTAAATCCAACTTCTTCAAGCATTCTTACTTGTTTACTTGGAGGTAAATTAATGTTAATTCCAAGAGCTTCAAGCATATCAGCACTTCCAGATTTACTTGTAATTGAACGATTTCCATGTTTTGCAACAATACTTCCAATTGAAGAGATTAAAAGTGCTGTTGTTGAAGAAATATTAAAACTATTACTTTTATCTCCCCCAGTTCCTACTATGTCAATAAGTTTTTCTTGAATTTCTTTGCTAAGAGGAAGTTTTATACTATATTTTCTCATAATTTCAGCCGCAATGGCAATCTCTTTTGGACTTTCCTTTTTATTATAAAGTTTTATTAAAAATTCCCTTGCTTCTTCTTGGCTTAGTTTATTTTTAAAAAGTGCTTCAAACTTTTCCTTAAATTCCATTTTTGCTCCTTAGCTTACAAATTTACCTCTTTTTTTCCTATCTTCTTCCATAATCTCTATCTCTTTTGCTCCTGTTACTACTATTCCCTCATCCGGTTTATAATCCAGATTTGGATTTTTGTTTGGATAATCAACCGCATTTAATATAACTTTCATTGCATTAAGTCTTGCAAGATGTTTATTATCACTTCTTATTACTACCCAAGGGGCATAATGAGTGTGAGTTGCTTTTAGCATTTTGTATTTCATCTCCGTAAACTCATCCCACTTATCTTGGGCTTGGAGGTCAATTTCGCTAAGTTTCCACTGCCTCAGAGGGTCTGTGCGTCTTTTTTCAAACCTTTTTGCTTGCTCTTCTTTTGAGATTGAGAGATAGATTTTAACTAAGATAGTCTCTTCCATAACAAGTGATCTCTCAAACATTGGACACTCTATCATAAAGTTTCTATATTCTTCTGGTGTGCAAAATCCAAAAACTGGCTCAACCATTGCTCTATTATACCAGCTTCTATCAAAAAAGACTATCTCTCCTCCTCTTGGAAATTGCTCAACATATCTTTGAAAATACCACTGAGTTATTTGTACTTCGCTTGGCTTTCCGAGTGCTACCACTCTATAATGTTTTTCATTCATATACCTTACAATTCTTCTAATAGTTCCCCCCTTACCGGCTGCATCTCTTCCTTCAAATAACACTATCATTCTTTTTTGGGTATCTTCAAGATACTTTTGCATTTTTATAAGCTCGGCTTGATAAGGTTTTAACTCTTGTTCTTTTAAATATTTTTTTATTGCTTTATTTTTTGCTTTTTTTAGTTTTTGATACTCTTCAATTAACTCATCAAGTTTTACTTTTTTATTTCCAACTAAGATATATTCTGGATTTCTTATATGATTGATATTGATTTCCACTAAAAAGTCCTTTTTACAATTTTATCTGCAATTTCTTCTAACTCTTTAAT
>JBDONU010000028.1:0-19109 GCA_039831175.1 Nautiliaceae bacterium | reverse complement strand
TGATGTAAGTGAAGAACAAGTAGCAGAATATTTAAAATCAAATATAAAACTTCTTGAAGCAATGATTGAAGCTGGATATGAAGATAAAAGAACAATTCAAAGAAGAATTGACAAAATGAAAAAATGGGTTGAAAATCCTACTCTTCTAAGACGCGATAAAGATGCTGAATATGCAGCGGTAATTGAAATTGACTTAAATGAAATTACCGAGCCAATTGTTGCTTGTCCAAATGACCCTGATGATGTAGCAACAATTAGCGAAGTATTAGCTGATCCAAATAGACCTCATAAAATTGATGAAGTATTCCTTGGAAGCTGTATGACAAACATTGGTCACTATCGCGCAGCTGGGGAGATTTTAAGAGGTGAAGGTCAAGTACCAGTTAGACTTTGGATTGCACCTCCAACAAAAATGGATAAAGAACAACTAACAGAAGAAGGATATTATGCAATCTTTGGTCAAGCAGGTGCAAGAATTGAAATTCCTGGATGTAGTTTGTGTATGGGTAACCAAGCAAGAGTTAGAGACTTTGCAAATGTATTCTCAACTTCTACAAGAAACTTTGATAACAGAATGGGTAAAGGTGCAAAAGTTTACCTTGGAAGTGCAGAACTTGCAGCAGTAACAGCGCTTCTTGGTAGAATACCTACAAAAGAAGAATATCTTGATATTATTGAGAAAAAACTTGCTGGAAAAGAAGACAAAGTTTACAAATACCTCTACTTCCACAAAATGCCAGAAGATTATGTAAGAAAAATGGTGGGATTAACTCTTCAATAATCCCTCCTTTTTCTTTTCAACAACAAAAGTCATTGACCCCACAATCTGAACAATCTGAACAATCTGAACAATCTGAACAATCTGAACAATCTGAACAATCTGAACAATCTGAACAATCTGAACAATCTGAACAATCTGAACAATCTGAACAATCTGAACAATCTGAACAATCTGAACAAAACAAAAAAGAAGCTAACTATTTAATAATAAGATATTGCACAAATCCAATAATTCCTCCCAAAAACGCTCCGGCAAAATTAATAAATCCAAAATGCTTTTTCATAAGAGAAAAAAGCATATCTTCAAGAGTTTTTTCATCAAAAGATGCAACCTTTTCTTCTACAATCTTATCAATTTTAGCTTTTAGAAAAATTTTTGGAACTTCCTCTTGTAAAAATTCAAAAATTTCTTTTTTTAAAACCTCTTTAACTCTCTCTTCTGGCAAAAGTTCATTTACTTTTAGAGGCATTTGAATATTTAAAAGCAACTCCTCTAACATCTCTTCATTTACAAAAGATGCAAACATTGGAAATTTTTCTTTAACTACCCTATTAATAAGAGAGGAGAGTTTTTTAGCAATCTCTTCTTTTGAAATATATTCTGTAATATCTTTATCCAAAAGCTCTTTTATCTTATTATCTAAAAATTTTTCAATCTCCTCTTTTACTTCTTTACTCGTTACAATCTTTTTAATCTCTTCTTCACTTAAAATATAATCCCTTACAACTTCCCCTACTTTTTTTGCCAAAGAAGCTTTTTCTCTTGGAATAACCCCTTGTGGAAAAATAGTAATATTACCAATCTTAATAGGCTTATAAGGGCGAAAAAGAAGCTTTATGGCAATATAATTTGTCACATATCCAATAAAAGCCCCAATCCCAACACTAACCAATAGCATCAATCAAAAATCTCCTCAAATTCAACAACATCAAACCCCACTAAAATATACCCATCATCAAACTCAATAATTGGTCTTTTTAGAATTAAACTTTTCCTACATAAAAGCTCTTTTTTTTCTTCCTCACTAAGCTCTCTATCAATATGTAACTCTTTAAAAGTTTTGCTTCTTTTATTAAACAACTTATCAATATCAATTTCCTTTAACCAAGCCTCTACCATATTACAATCCAAATCGCTTTTCTTTAAATCAACAAACTCATATTTAATCCCCCTCTCATCTAAGAATTTAAGTGCTTTTTTCACACTATCACAATTCTTAATCCCATACACTCTCATCTTTACTCCTTTATTGGCTTATAATTTAATACTTCACTCAAATAAAAAAAACCACCCTTTAATTTCTTTGCATCAAGCCCAACCTCTTTTGCAATCCTCTCAGCCTCATTTAAAACCGGTTCAACCCCTTTTAAATCCATAATGCCATATTTTTTATTTTTATCAAGCATCATTAATTTACTAGCAAAATATTCATCAAATGGAATATGGATAGAATTTGGATACTTACCATAATACTCAATATCCTCTTTATCTCTTATATCAATAATTGTTAAGCTCTTAACCTCTTCATAATCTGGAAAAGGGTCTTTTTTTAATTCACTTTTTGGTGTCTCTTTTTTTTTAAAAAATTTGAACATCTCTTCTCCTAAAATTCATTACTTATTTTACTAAAATTTTATAAAAAATAAAAATTATTAATTGATTAAATATTTTACAACTAAATAATATGCAAAATAGAGTAAAAAAAGAAAAACAAAAAAAGAGAAAAGCGGATAAGAGATAAAGGTAGCTACAAGAACAATAACTGCAACAAATAAGATAAAAAGCCCAAAAACTCCCATTAAGAGTTTGTGAATAAGCTCTAAATTCATTTTACAATTTTATAAAACTCTTTAAAAATATACTTACTATCGTGTGGTCCAGGGCTTGCTTCTGGATGATGCTGGACTGAAAAAACAGGTTCATTTTTATACTTAACCCCCTCAATTGTCCCATCAAAAAGATTGATATGGGTAACCTCAGCAACTTCTTTAATTTCTTCTGGCACATTGTAGTTATGGTTTTGAGCCGTAATTTCTACAACTGGATGGCGACCTATTAAGTTTTTTACAGGATGATTTCCTCCATGATGTCCAAATTTCAATTTAAATGTAGGGTATCCATGAGAGATACTAAGGAGCTGATGTCCAAGACAAATCCCAAACATAGGAATTTTAGTTTCCAAAAGCTCTTTTATCTTTTCGTGAATTTCTTTTAAAATAAGTGGGTCACCAGGTCCATTACTTAAAAACACTCCCCCAATTTCACCATTCTCATACATCTTCACAATCTCGCTTGCAGGGGTTGAGGCTGGAAGCACCAAACACTCCATCCCAGCTTCTGTCAATTCATTTAAGATGTTTCTTTTTACTCCAAAATCCAAAACTGCAATTTTCTTATCGGTTTTTTTAGGTTTATACTTAAACTCTTTGCTATCCCAAGCCCCATGGTTGTGAACATAAGGCTCTTTTGTCGTTACCTCTTTTATATAATCAATCTCTTCAATTCTTGGAGAACTTTTTAGGATTTTTTCAAGCTCATCTTTATCGTGAATTTCTGTTGAGGCTATCATCATCATAGCCCCTTCTTTCCTTATTGTTTTAGTCAAAAACCTTGTATCAATATCACAAATCCCAAGTATATTTTGCTCTTTTAAAAACTTCCCTAAACTTTTTTCGCCTCTAAAATTTGAAAAATTGTCAACATACTCTCTAACAATTATTCCCTTTAAAAAAGCCCCTCTACTTTCCATATCATCTTCATTAACCCCAACATTTCCAATCTCTGGCATTGTAAAAACAACAAACTGCCCAGCATAACTTGGGTCAGTAATAATTTCTTGATATCCAGTCATTGAAGTATTAAACACAATCTCACCAACCCTACTTCCTCTTGCCCCAAATCCCCTTGCTTCAAAAAACATCCCATTTTCAAGTAAAATGCTAACTTTCATTTTAGTCCTTTAAATAAGTCCTCTTTTCCTAAGCTCTTGCTCGTATAATCTTTGAAAAACCAAATTCCACTCATCACTTCCAGGTACCAAAGGTCTTTTATAATGCTCAATTTTCTCAAAAGCCGCTTCTCTTGCTGCTCTTTCTCTATTTAAAAACTCCATTATAGAATCAAAAATAATATTTTTTATCTTACCATCTCTTACATCATAATCAATAACTTCATCATCCCAAAGCTCTTGAACTATAAAAGCGGCTAAATCGTTAATTCTTTCCTCTTTATTAATAATAAACCCTTCTTCTTGGGCAATTTTTCTCTTAACAAGTTTAAAAAGCTCTCTTCTATCCACATCATAAAGCATATACTCATTCTCTTCTTCTTGCTTTTCTAAAATCTCTCTTACTCTATCTTCTATACTCTTTTCAAATAAAACATCATCTAAAATAATCTCTTCAATCTCTTTTATAGCCTCATCCATCCCTTTTGGAAAAGTAACTAAGCCACTTTTCAACAAATCAGTAGCAATTTTTCTTGCAATAAAAGGAACTTGTGCCTCTTTTATAAGCATTTTTCGCCTTTTTTTAAAATTATATCAAATTATACTCTCAACAAAATCAAAAGCCTCTTTTACCCTCTCACCTCTTATTTCAAACACAACACTCCCCTCATTTCCAAAAATTCCCCCACTTGCAATAACCTCAGCCTCAACTCCAAACAAAAACTTAAAAGCTTCAATCTCGCTAAACACTTCCCCATAAAAGAGTCTAAGCATAGCAATTTTATTTCCCATTGCCAAATCCACATTTTGAGAAGCCGCTACAAAGTAAGGAATAAGCTTTTCATGAGAGACTGGAATTATCACTTTTGCTCCTCTACACGCCGCTTTTACATAATGATTACCATAAGTCCCACCATTAATATCTGACGCGGCTACGGCTGCTTGTTTTTTGCCATTTTCATACCAAAGTGCATTAGCCCCTTTTATAAAATAATCCTCTTTTGTAATTTCAAAATTTTCTATATTACTAAGTTTGCCATTATCCAAAATCACAACAGGAGGTCTTTCGCGAGTTACATTTAATTTATTATCCATAACACATCCAGCAACATAAAGCATCCCAAGACTTAATCCCAAATAATTCAAAAGCTCTTGATTAGTAGAACCATATGCTATATAAACCCTTTTTGAAAAATCAATATATTTTGAAAGTGCATAAGCAATAAGTTTTTTTTGAGCTTTTACATTCAAAACTACTTGTCCTCTCATTAGTACACCTCTCCTAAAATATCTCCAACTTCTACATACTCTTTTTGATTTAGATATTTAAAATGCTCAGGCTCAAAGAAAAGCAAAATTGAGCTTCCAAATTCAAACCTTCCAAGCTCATCCCCTTTTCTTATAGCAATTGGAAGAGGATACTCAATCTTGAATACCTCATCATAATCTTTTTGAAGTCTCTCATCAAAATTTAAATAAATTCTCCCAACAATCATCGCTCCAACTGCCACAAAGTAAAAAATTGAGCCATTATGAGCCCTACATTTTAATATAACCCTTTTATTTTTAGGAAAAACAAGCTCTTTTTCAAGTTGAATAGGCTTTACAGGTTTTAAGTCTCCTGGGATATAAATAGCACTTAAAATCTCCATATCAATTGGAGCGTGAAATCTATGATAATCTCTTGGTGAGAGATAAAGATTAATAAAATGACCACCATCAAAATCAACTTCATCTAAAATAAGCTCTTTTAATTTATACTTTTTACCTTTAATTTGATAAGCATAACCTCTCTCAATCTCACCCTCACAAATTACCATTGAATCACTTGGACTTACAACAATATCTTTATCTTCATAAAATTCAATATACTTCTTATGCCTTATAAACAAATCATTAAGAGTTGGATACTCACAAGGATCTTCTGGCACAAACTCTTCCATATTAATATCAAACCACTTCACATAAAGTCTATTGATAAAACATTGAATAGGGCGAGGAAAAGGAGTTCTTGCTATTTTTACAACAATTTTAGCAAGCAAACGGGAGGGGTTCATTTTAAGTTTACTCCTTTTTTACCTTTTTTAATCTCACCAATAACATATCCATCACTATTTTCCAAAACTTTATCAAGATTTTCAGGAGAAACTGCCAAAATCATCCCTACACCCATATTAAATGTCCTAAACATCTCACTCTCATCAACATACTTACCTATAAATTCAAAAATTGGAAGCACTTTTATTTTATCTTTATAAACAACAGCCTCTAAATCATCACTTAAAACTCTTGGAAGATTTTCTATAATTCCTCCACCGGTAATGTGAGCAAGTGCATTTATATAAGGTTTTAGGCGTTTGAAGTCTTTTACATAAATTCTAGTAGGAGTTAACAAAATATCAATTAATTTCTCCCCATCAATCTCATCATCAAACTTCATTTTAAGCTTTTCAAAAAAGAGTTTTCTAACTAAACTATATCCATTTGAGTGAATCCCGCTGCTTGGTAAAGCCACTAAAATATCCCCTTTCTTTACCTTTGGATTTAACTCATCCTCTTCTGCAATCCCAACGGCAAACCCAGCTAAGTCAAAGTCTCCTTCATTATACATTCCAGGCATCTCAGCAGTTTCTCCACCAATTAAGGCACATTCAGCCTCTTTACATCCAATTCCAATTCCCTTTATAACTTCACTTGCTACATCCACATCAAGCTTTCCAGTAGCATAATAATCAAGAAAAAACAAAGGCTCTCCAAAATTACAAATCAAATCATTAACACACATTGCCACTAAATCAATTCCAACTGAATCATACCTTTTTGCATCAATTGCAAGTTTTAACTTAGTCCCAACCCCATCAGTTGCACTTAATAAAACTGGTTTTTTATACCCACTTGGAAGTCTAAACGCCCCAGCAAAACTCCCAATTCCACCAATTACATTCTCATTAAAAGTCTCTTTTACAAAAGGCTTAATCCTCTCAACTAAGCTATTACCAGCATCAATATCAACCCCTGCATCCTTATAGCTGATTTTCATTTTCTTTATCCTCCTTACATTCGCAAAAACAGCTTCCAAAAATCTTATTTAACAAAACAGTGCTTGGACAAAAATCAAAAGCAAAATGAATAAAAAGCATAACTGCCATAAATGCTAAAAGTGCAAGTCCAGCTACACTATATCCTTTTGCAAGAAGTGCTAAAATCAACACCAAAAACATACTCATCATAAGTCTTTGGACCCTCTCGGCACACCAAAGTTTTTTAGCTTTCATTCTTCTCCTTTAAAAAATTACTCTGTTTACTTCATCCATTTTAGCTTTGGCTAAAAGTTTTGCTTTTTTATTTCCTTGATTAATTATATCTAAAATTTCATCATTTTTTAACTTCGCTTTTTTCTCTCTTATTGGCATAACAATCTCTTCTATATTCTCAGCACATCTTTTCTTACACTCAACACACCCAATCTCGCCCTTCTTGCAAGCTCTCTCAATCTCTTTTACCTCATCAGGAGATGAGAAGGCTTTGTGATACTCAAACACAATACAAACCTCAGGATGCCCAGGATCTGCTTTTTTAATTCTTGAAGGATCGGTTTTTGCTTTTCTTATCTTTTGCCAAATCTCCTCTTTACTCTCATCAAGATAGATTGCGTTATTATAACTCTTACTCATTTTCCTCCCATCAAGTCCAGGAAGCCTTGGAATTTTAGTCAAAAGCTCTTTTGGCTCTTTGAAAATCTCTTTTTTATAAATATAGTGAAAATGTCTTACAATCTCTCTGGCTATTTCTAAATGAGGCTTTTGGTCCTCTCCTATTGGGACAAAATCGGCATCATACAAAACAATATCAGCAGTCTGTAACACTGGATAAGTCAAAAATCCAGCATTATTTTTCTTTTTATACTCAGGCTGGCTCATTGCATCTTTGTAGGTTGGGTTTCTTTCTAACCAGCTAACAGGAGTTATCATATTAAATACTAAATAAAGTTCTGCATGCTCTTTAATCTCACTTTGGATAAAAAGAGTTGCTTTATTTGGGTCAATCCCGCTTGCAATCCACTCCTTAACAAGCTCAACACTAAGCTCTTTTAAATTAAGCCCCTCATCATACTTTGTAGATAAAGCATGCCAATTAGCTACAAAGAAAAAACTCTCATACTCATCTTGAAGTTTTTTCCAATTCTCAATAACTCCAATATAATGCCCTAAATGAAGCTTACCAGTTGGTCTCATTCCGCTAACTACTCTCATCTTAAAACCTTGCTCCTATTTCTAAAAATGCACCTTTGTATTTAATTTGAGTCTCATTATCTCCATCTTTCCCATAAGCGTCTTTATATCTATATCCCACTTTAACAAACGGATTAACAGGTCCTAAAATATCAATTGTATATTTAATAGCCCCACTATAATCATAATGGTGATTATCCCCAAGCTTTGCCCACTTTACATTTGCTAAAACACTAACCCCAAAAATATGCATACTCTCAATATGCCCATAAAGATATGGCAAAATTACACTCCAATCTTGATTAATAGATGTAGTACCACCAAATTTTACAATAGCTCCATTATTACACGTTGCGTTTTCTCCACTAATTTTTGTATTTCCTTTCCAATAATCAATCCCAAATCCAGCTTCAATATCTGCAAAAACTGGTTTTATTTCATAAAAAAGAGTCAAATCGTATGAGTTAATTGTCTGTTTTGTATAAGCATTTGTAAGAGCAGTTGGAATTTTTACATCATCAAATATCTTTACATTCCCGGCAATATAATTACTATGCCCATCACTATCGTATTTTGTATATTGGAGTTTTACATTTGGAATAATTGGAATTGGATGGATAAACTTAACCCAAACATATGGATTTGACTTATCTTTTAATCCAAAATCCCCAGTATTACAATTTCCATCACTTTGAGCTGATGAATTATTAAAGTAGTTTTTAGTATCTCCAAGTTTTACATATCCATCAATATTCTCTTGCCAAATCCCAGCTCCACCACTAATACTCAAAAAATCAGCATTTGCAACACTAACTGCTCCAGCTAACAAAATAACGATTAAGTTACTTCTTTTCATTTTTACTTCCTTTCTCTCTTGGTATAAGCACGATTGGAGTGCCTGTAAAGTCCTCTTTTTCTCTTAAAAAGTTAATTAAATACCTTTTATAAGAAAAATGAAGCTTTGGTTTGTTCATAATTAAAGCAATTTGAGGAGGCTTTATATCAAATTGAGTTGCATAATAAATCTTAATCTCTTTTCCTCTAACATCAGTTGGGAGGTGATGTCTTTGGGTTGCCTCTTTTATCCACTCATTCAATCTTGAAGTTGGGATTCTTTTTGTATAATTACCATAAACATAAACTATCTTATCTTTTAATTTATCAATATTTCTTTTTGTC
This sequence comes from Nautiliaceae bacterium, assembly GCA_039831175.1. GTDB lineage: Bacteria > Campylobacterota > Campylobacteria > Campylobacterales > Nautiliaceae > Caminibacter. The sequence goes on along the minus strand of JBDONU010000028.1, from coordinate 9,970 downwards.
TTAGCACTTACCACCATAAAAGGAGCATAATATAAAAATTTAAACCTATCTCTTACTTCTCTCTCAAACTTTTTATAATCCATCTTAGCTTCATCCCACTTGTTTGCGACAATAATACACGCATTTTTGTGTTTTTCAATAAGCCCCCCGATTTTTTCATCAAGTTCTACTATTCCATTTTGCGCATCAAGCACCAAAATTGCAATATCCGCTTCTTCTAAAACTTTCTCAGTTCTCATTAAAGCATACTTTTCAATATCTTTAATTTTTCCTCTTCTTCTAATCCCAGCAGTATCGACAAAAGTAATAGTATATCCATTATGCCAAACACTCTCATCAATTGGATCAATCGTAGTTCCATCAACATCACTAACTATTGCCCTCTCTTCTCCAATCAAAGCATTAAGTAAAGAGCTTTTCCCAACATTCACTCTTCCTACAATTGCTACTCTTATCTCTTTAAGTTCTTCTAAATTCTCTTTTTCTTCCTCGCTAAACAACTCCTCAATTGCCATATCTTCTTCAATTGAAGTAGCCTCTATTATCTGCTTTTTTTTAGGAATAAACTCTTTAATTCTCTCTACTAATTTACCAACTCCTCTATTATGAGCTACTGAAACTGGATAAACCTCATCCGCTCCAAGAGAGTAAAAATCATAAACTTTTTCCATCATCTTATCATTATCAACTTTGTTAACGACTAAAATAAGTGGCTTATTTAACTTTTGCAAACTCCTAAAATATTTTATCTCCTCTTCATCTGGCAAACTTTTAGCATCTACCATATATAAAATTAAATCAGCTTCTTTTGCCGCATTTAAAGATTTTTCTTTTACTTTATTAAATAATTCATCCCTCTCTTCAAGTCCACCAGTATCAAGCAAAATAAAATCCTCTAACTCATCATCAATATTTACAACTCTTTTTTTAATATCCCGCGTAGTCCCAGCCTTTTCACTAACAATTGCATCTCTTTCTCTTACAATCCTATTAAACAAAGAACTCTTCCCTACATTTGGCTTACCAAGTATTGCTATCTTAATCATTAAATACTATCCTTATAACTAATTTTTTTACTTAGTAAATCTTTCATATGCAAATAATTATTAAGCGCATTTATATAAGCCTTTGCACTTGCAAGCATTGTATCAATGCTAAGCCCATGCCCCATAACAGCCGGTTTATCCTCATCAAAAATAACCTTTACCATAACTTTTGCAAGAGCATCTTTTCCTTCACTAACAGCCTCAACCTTATAATCCATAAGTCTTCCATTTATTCCACTAATTCTATCTATTACCTTAAATACAGCATCAATAGTTCCCTCTCCAATTGCCGCATCAGTATAAACTTTATCTTCAAATTTAATCTTAGCCGCAGCACTTGGCATACCATCACTACAATCACTAAGTTGAAGTGATATTAATTCATACACTTTTGGGGTTTTATCACTCTCTTCATTCATAATTGCCAAAATATCTTCATCATAAATCTCTTTTTTCTTATCAGCAAGTTTTTTAAATCTTAAAAATACCTTATTTAATTCATCTTCACTTAAATCAGTAAATCCAAGAGCTTCAAGTTTCTTTTTAAGTGCGTGACGACCTGAGTGTTTTCCAAGTACAATTGTATCTTTTACATCAAGCCCAATATCCTCAGCACTCATAATCTCATAAGTCTCTTTATGTTTTAATACTCCATCTTGATGGATTCCAGATTCGTGAGCAAAAGCATTTCTTCCTACAATTGCTTTGTTTGGCTGAGGTTCAATTCCAGTTACAGATGCAACCAAACGGCTTGTTGGATAAATCTCACGAGTATTTATTCTTGTATCAATTCCATCAAATAAATCTCTTCTAACCTTAATAGCCATTACAATCTCTTCAAGTGCCGCATTTCCAGCCCTCTCTCCAAGACCATTTATAGTACACTCAACCTGTCTTGCCCCATTAAGTACAGAATAAAGACTATTTGCAGTTGCAAGTCCAAGGTCATTATGACAATGGACTGAGAAAGTTATATCTTTTGGGAAATACTCAACCAACTCTTTTATCATAGCTCCCATTTCATGAGGAAATCTATAACCAACCGTATCTGGAATATTAATAGTTGTTGCTCCGGCTTTAATTACTGCATCAATAATCTCTTTTAAAAAGCTCATCTCGCTTCTTCCAGCATCTTCACAACTAAACTCAACATCATCTACAAAACTTTTTGCATACTCAACCGCTCTTACTGCCCTTTTTATCACTTCATCTGGACTCATTCTAAGTTTATATTTCATATGAATCGGACTTGTCGCGATAAATGTATGAATTCTTTTTAATTTTGCAGGTGCAATTGCATCTGCTGCTGCTTTTATATCTTTTTCTACCGCTCTTGCCAAAGAACAGATTGTAGAAGTAGTTACTTCTTTTGCAATATTGTTAATTGCCTCAAAATCCCCAGGACTTGCCGCTGCAAACCCAGCTTCAATAATATCAACTCTTAATTTTTCAAGCTGTTTTGCTACTTTTATCTTCTCCTCAATTGTCATAGAAGCACCAGGAGATTGCTCTCCATCTCGCAAAGTAGTATCAAAGATTTTTACCATTTCCATATAAATTCCTTTATGGCTTTTTTATAATTATACTTTAAAATAAATTTTTTGTCAATGGAAAAAAATTATCCGTTAAAGTCTGTGTCCATAAATTTTCCAATAGTTATAAACTCCCCTTACAAATCCATACAACACATAAATACTTAAAATTATAGCAATTGACTCAACTGGATACAAATAAATCAAAGACGCAACCAAAATAATAACAACTAAAATCTTAAAAGCAACATTTTTATTAAAGTTTATCTTTTTAAAGCTTGGATATCTAAAATTACTAACCATCAAAATCCCCAAGAAAAGCGCTAAAAATAACAAAAAAGGTCCTAAAAAATCAAAAGAATACTTTTTATAAATCAAAACCCAACTACTAAGCACAACCGCAGCCGTTGGAATTGGAAGTCCAATAAAAAAGCTAGAATCAAGATTTGTAGTTGTTACATTAAATCTTGCAAGTCTTATAAGCCCAAATACTACAAAAAGCCCACTAACCAAAGCTCCTAACCTTCCATAATAAAATCCATCCGCAAAAAAAAGCATCATAGAAGGAGCTACTCCAAAAGCAACCGCATCCGCTAAACTATCAAACTCTATCCCAAATTTTGAAGTGGTATTTGTAAGCCTTGCTACTCGCCCATCAAGCCCATCGGCAATAAGGCTTAATATAATATAAATAAACGCTTTTTCAAACATACCCTGAGATGACGCAATAATACTCATAACTCCAAAAAAAGCACTAAGGGCTGTAAAGAGGTTTGGTAAAATGTAACCTAAATGAATCTTAGTCATTGAAATATCCTATAACGCTCTCTCCCCCTTTTAACTTTTGAAATTCAATAACCTTAATTTTACTATTAAGCGGCAAATATACATCTACTTGTGAACCAAATGTAATCATCCCATACTTTTTAGCAAGCTTAATAAAGCCCAAATCCCTAAACATAACAATCCTTCTTGTTATAAACCCAGCAATTTGATTAACTACTACTTTACCTTTTTGATTTTTAAATAAAACTCTATTTTGCTCATTAAGCTCACTTGCTTTATTTGAATTTAAAGCTAAAAAGGTCCCGTGAATATACTCTCTTGCACTCATTTCTCCTTCAATTGGAGAAAATTGAATATGCAAGTCAAACAAAGAGAGTCGTATTGAAACTTTTATTGATTTTTCATTAGTAATAGGAGAAATAGCTTCGCAAATTTCTAAAACTACCCCATCAGCCGGAGATATAATTACATTTTCTCCCTCTTCTTCTGGCTCTCTTGGAGGATTTCTAAAAAAATAAATCATAAACATAAAAATTCCAAAAAAGATAAGTTGCCAAATTAAAGGGAATTTAAAAATCAACGAAATTAAAAAAATTCCTCCACTAACTCCCACATAAGGATACCCCTCTTTTAAAATTATCTCCATTTTTATCCCTCTTTATTGGATTTTTCAAACTCTTCAATCAACTCTCTTACTCTACTTCCTTCAATTACTTCTTTTTCATAAAGCTCTTTTACCATTTTTTCAATAACCGGAGCATATTTTCTAAGTTTTTCTTTTACAATTTCATACCTTTTAGCTAAAAACTCTTTTACAAATTTATCAATTTCTTCTTGTGTTTTTTCTGAATACTCTCTTTCTGTGCTAAATCCACCCAAAAATCTATTTGTTTGCTTTTCAAGCACCATAAGTCCAGCAACATCACTCATCCCATACATTCTAACCATCGCCTTTACAATATCAGTTGCTCTTTCTAAGTCGTTTGCGGCACCTGTTGAAATCTCCCCAATAAAAACTTCCTCAGCTGCTCTTCCCCCAAGCAAAGTATCAATCTCAGCTATAAGTTCCTTTTTTTGCATCAAAAATTTATCTTCTTCTGGCATATTAAGAGTATATCCAAGCGCTGCAAGTCCTCTTGGTACGATTGAAACTTTTTTAACTTTTCTTGCTTCTGGGGTAATTTCCGCAATTACCGCATGTCCACTCTCATGATACGCAACAATTTTTTTATCTTTTTCATTCAAACGTCTTGACTTCTTTTCAAGCCCAGCAATTTGTCTCTCAACCGCTTCAACAAAATCTTCTTGATTTACCTCTTTTTTATTTTTTCTACCAGCAAGCAAAGCTGCCTCATTTACAATATTCGCCAAATCCGCCCCAGCAAGCCCGGCTGTCATTCTTGCAATCTCTTCTAAATCTACATCTTTCCCGGCTTTAATTTTTTTGATATGAACTTTTAAAATCTCAACTCTCCCTTTAAAATCCGGTTTATCCACTAAAACTTGCCTATCAAACCTTCCGGGTCTAAGAAGGGCTGGATCAAGAACTTCTGGGCGATTAGTTGCCGCAAGCACAATTACTGGCTCATTTGAATCAAACCCGTCCATTTCAGCCAAAAGCTGATTTAGAGTCTGCTCTCTCTCATCATTCCCCCCCATTGGACCACCAACCGCGCGTGATTTACCAATAGCATCAATCTCATCAATAAAAATTATACTTGGAGCCTCTTTTTTAGCTTGGGCAAAAAGATCTCTAACCCTTGCTGCACCAACCCCTACAAACATCTCAATAAAGCTACTCCCACTTACCGCAAAAAAAGGCACATCCGCTTCTCCTGCTACTGCTTTTGCAAGAAGCGTCTTCCCAGTCCCAGGAGGTCCAACAAGTAAAACCCCTTTTGGAATTTTTGCTCCAAGCTCAATATATCTATCTGGATTTTTTAGAAAATCAACAATTTCTTTAACCTCTTCTTTTGCCTCTTCATTTCCAGCAACATCATCAAATTTTACATTTGGTTTTTCGCTTTTTATAAGTCCTTTGGCACTTCCAAACCCAAGTACTCCACCCATCCCTTTTTGCATACGGCTTGCCAAAAACATCCAAATGGCAAAAAAGATAAAAATTGGAATAATCCATCCAAATATAAGCTCACTTAACCAATTATTAGCTGTATCGTCAATTGCACCATAAGGAATTTTATACTTATCCAAAATCGGAATTAAAGTATTATCATTTGGAACTTTTTTAAGAGTAATTATTTCTCCATCTTTTAACTTAACTCTTACAATTTTATGTCCAATCCAAACATATTCAAGCTTTCCTTTTTTTGCCCACTCCTTTACATCAGAATAAGTATAACTCTTAACAATCCCAGAAGAGAACCCATTTTGTAAATTATTTGGAGCAACACTTCTAAAAATCGCAACAATTAAAATTGCAAAAATAATAAATAAAAGTAAAGGATTTTTATTAAAAAAATTATTATTGTTTTTATTTGCCATTAACTCCCTTTCTTAAAATTAAAGTAACCCACTCATTCTCCTTTATCTCCTCTATTAAATCAAACTCTTTATATTTTTGCAAGACTTTATCTTTATATTTATCAATAATTCCAGATAAAATCAAAATATTTGCCCTTTTTTTTAAATCAGGAGCAATAAAAACCAATACATCCGCAATAATATTGGCAATTACTACATCATAATTACTATTAGCTAAATTTGCGCTTCCTTGCCAGATTTTATTATACTTTGCATTGTTTAATTTAAAATTCTCCTTTGCACTCTCAATTGCCAAAGAATCAGTATCACACAAATCAACCTCAGCTCCAAGCTTGCTTGCAACAATCCCAAGTATACCACTACCACATCCAACATCCAAAACCTTATTACCTTTTTTTACATACTTTTCAATCGCTCTAACACAACTTCTTGTAGTCTCGTGATGTCCACTTCCAAAAGCAAGGGCTGGGTCAATTACTATATCAATTTTCCCTTCTTTACTCTCATACCAACTTGGTCTTATATAAAATCTGCCAATTTCAATTGGCTTGATTGACTCTTGATATGCTTTAATCCAATCTTTGTTTGACTTTTCGCTTACTTTTATTTTCAAATCAACTTTGGTATCAAAAATCTCTTCAAGTGCTTTTACATACTCCCCTAATTCTTCAATCAATCCATCAAGCCTCTCTTCACTCCTTAAAATTAAACTCCTCCCCCTCTCTTCAATGCCGTTAAAAAACCTATCCATCAAAAATGATTCTATCTCATCTTTAAATTTTGATGGGGTAATTACCACTTCATAATACTTCTCTTTCATTGATACTCTCTTAAAACTTTTTCCAAATCAACTCTTCCTTCATAAAACGCTTTTCCAACAATTACTCCATAAACTCCATAATGTTTTGCTTTTTTAATATCATCTTCACTCGCAACCCCACCACTTGCAATAACTGGCTTATTAGAAGCTCTCATAATATCTAAAATAAACTCAATATTAAGCCCACTAAGAGTCCCGTCTTTGTCAATATCAGTAGCAATAATACACTCAACATTGCTATCTCTAAACTCTCTTGCAAGCTCAATTGCCCTAACTTTCTCATTTCTACCCCATCCATCAACCGCTACAAATCCATCTTTTGAATCAATTCCAACGGCAATTGGATATTTTTTTGCAAATTCTTTTACCTTTTGTGGCTCCCTTGCCGCAACACTTCCAAGAATTACTCTATTAATTCCAAGGTCAAGATATTTTTTGATAGTCTCTTCATCTCTTATTCCACCGCCAAGCTGGATTTTTAGGTTTGTGTTTTTTCTTATTTTTTCAATTTGAGCAATATTTTTTGGCTCCCCTGTAAAAGCTCCGTTTAAATCTACAATATGAAGCCACTTAGCTCCTAATTCTTCAAATCTTTTTGCAAGCTCACTTGGCTCATCGCTATAAACTTTTGCACTCTCCATTATACCTTTTGTAAGCCTTACTGCTTTACCATCTTTTAAATCAATCGCTGGAAAAATTATCATTCTTACTCCTTAAATAACCTTTTTCTTTAATCTATTAAAATTTGGATGGGAAAAATCAAAAGGACTTTTTGGATAAAGCCCTTTACGAATACAAATTAAAGCTTTTTGATGTTTAGTTTTCTCCTTTAACTCTAAACAACTCTTTAAAGTCTCAAAACAACTTTTAGAATTCTCATCAATAGTAGAAAGCAAAAAAGCCTCTAAATTATTATCAAACAAAAAAATAATCACACTCAACACCTTTTTTATTAAACTCTTTGATTAAATCTTCTAAACAACGCCTACTATCCTCACATCCTCCACATCTATTACCATCTTTTTCAAAATCGCAATCAACTAAATTAGTTTATCAAATTTATAAGAGTTTTTATCCAAAAGTTTAGATTTTATCTTTTTAACTTCAATAAACGAAAGAGGGTTGCCAATATTAAGCTCTTCTTTTTTCAAATAATTCAAAAATCCCACTAAAAACTTCCTATCACCCTCTCCCTCACAAAAAATCCTCAAAAAGTTTATACTTAATAATATCCACCCCCTCCCAATTAATATTTCATACTTTAACAAAATTTTCAAGAACTCTAAGGCCTGCGCTATGGGATTTTTCTGGATGTGGCTGGAAGCCAAAAAGATTATCTTTATTAACAGCACTTACAAATTCATATCCATAAATTGTTTTACCAATAACAAATTCATCATCACAAACAACATGGTAAGAGTGAACAAAGTAAAGATATGGGTCATTAAGCCCTTGAAAAAGAGAAGCTTTTTTTGTAAAAAACATTTTATTCCACCCCATATGAGGAATTTTATGAGTTTTTTCAATGTTTTTAAATCTTACAACCCTCCCTTTAATCAATCCAAGCCCTTTGTGTCTTCCAAACTCTTCGCTACTCTCAAACAAAAGCTGCATCCCAAGGCAAATTCCAAGCACATATTTTCCAGATTTTACAAACTCTTTAATAGCTTTATCTAAATTTGTCTCTTTTAAATGCTCCATCGCATCTCCAAACGCCCCAACTCCTGGAAAAAGGAGCTTATCATAATTTTTTAATTTATCGGCATCTTTTACAATCTCAACCTTTGCACCAATCTTATCAAAAGCGTTTTTTACACTTGCTAAATTCCCCATATTATAATCAACTATTCCTATCACTCTTTGAACTCCTTACCAACCGACTTCATATAATAAGCAAGTCCACCTAAAAGAAAAGTTACAGCTCCAAGTAAAATTGCCGCGTATAGAAGCTTTTGAGGGGCAATCATAGCAAACTTAAATACTAGCATAAGCCCCTCGATAGCAAGCGCAATTACAATACTTCCTAAAAATTTAATCATTGTTTTATGAATCGCAAAAGGATGCTCCTCTTTTTCTTGAATAACCTCTTCACTCATTAAAGTCTTAACTAAATCAAAAAGAGCAAGAGATAAAGTTAAAAGAATCGTTGATTCAAACATTTTCTTAACATCAAGCTGAGCTAAATTATATGAAAAAAACATCTTAACTCCATCAATAAAAAGCAAAATAACAATACTAAAAAGCGCAAATGAAAAAAGTGCATAAATCACTCTATTAAAGTTATGAAACCACTTCTCACCTTTTTCTTCTCTTACAAATTTTAGTAATTCATCAAGTGGGATATCAATAACCGCAACATATAAAAGCTTTCCTTTATCATTAAAAATTGGTATTGCCGCACTAACTACCATCTCTCCGTTAATTAAACTCGGATAAGGGTCAGTTAAGATACACTTTTTCTCTTTTACAGCTTTATAAAAGTAAGTTCTATTTGATTGATTTAATTCAATATGCACTCCCTTAAACTCATCTTTTAAAGTAATTAATTCTGAGACTTGATGTCCCGTTGCATCTAAAACATAAGCTGCATTTACAAAAGGGAGCTCATGCACAATCCTCTCTAATCCATCAATAATTACATCCAAAGTAATTTCTGGAAGTCTATTTGGCAAGTTTCTTTGTAAGATATAACAAAAATAAGCTCTTGCCTCTTTTCTTATCTTAAAAAACTGATGAATCTCTCTTATATGCATCCTTACCTCCTAATAATTTTTAAAAGCTCTTCTACACAAAGTCCCATAGCCGTTGATTCATACCCTTTTACCTCTTTTATATACTTTTTACAAAATCCTTCAACCATACAAGCCCCAGCTTTCCCCCTCCACTCTCCGCTTTTTAAATACTCTTCTAACTCTTTTTTATCAAACTCTTTGAATTTATAGATAGTCTCATCAACTCTCCCAAAAACCTGTCCTTTAAATCTAATCCACATAGAAGTAACTATCTTAATTTCTTTTCCACTTTGTAAAAGTAAAATCTCCTTTGCTTCCTTTTCATCTTTTGCTTTTCTTAAAATCCTCCTCCCATCAGTTACAATCGTATCAGCCGCTATAATATCATCTCTAAAACACTCGCAACACTTCTTAAATTTGCCATAACTTGCTAATACAACAAATTCATAAGGATCAGTTAGTTTAATACTATCTTCATCAAATTCGCAACTTTTTTGCACAAACTCAATTCCAGCTTCTTTTAAAAGTTTTGCCCTCGTTAAAGAAGAACTA
>JBDONU010000125.1:0-5603 GCA_039831175.1 Nautiliaceae bacterium | reverse complement strand
AAAGAGCAGCTGCTAAAAACTCTTCAAAAAGATAGCAGCTTCTTTTCTTGCTACTTTTATTCTAAAAACACCAACTGAGTAATTTTCTCTTTTAACTCGTCAAGTTTTTCATTGCAAATATCACTCTTATCCATAAATCACTTCTTTTTGAATTTTTTCTAAAACTCTCTTATCACTAAATTTATGAGGATAATAAATATCAACTTTTTGATGAAAATTGTTTTCTAAATACTCATAAAGCCCAACTAAATTATCAAAATTTTTCTCTTCAAATTCAACATAGATATCAATATCACTCTTTTTATTATTCTCATTTTTAGCGAAAGAGCCAAAAAGCCCTATCTTTTTTGCTTTAAACTTTTTATAAATTTCATTTTTATGACTTTTAAGAAAATTTAGAATTTCTTTTTTAGTCATCAAAAGCCTTTTTTGTTTATTATACCAAAACTACCTATCATACCTATAATACGCATTACAAGCCCCTTCATCACTTACCATACAGCTGCCAAGTGGGCTCTGAGGAGTACAAGCCGTGCCAAATACCTTACAATCTTTTGGAGTTGCAAGTCCTTTTAGAATATCGCCACAAATACAAAGCTTATGGTCATCAATTGGTTCATTAGGAAGCACATCAGCCCATACTTTTTCTGCATCAAATTCAGCATACTCATCTTTTAGTTTAAGAGCAGATTTTGGAATATCTCCAAGCCCTCTCCATCTAAAAGTATCTCTAACTTCTAAGTACTTATCAATCAATTTTTGAGCTACCACGTTTCCTTCCCAAGTTGTAGCTCTTTTATATTGATTTTCTACTTCACACCTACCTTCATTTTTTTGTTTTAAAAGCATATAAATACTCTCCATAACATCCACTGGCTCAAACCCGGCAACTACCACAGGAGTATTATATTCACGAGTTAAAAATTCATAACTCTTAGCCCCTATTATCACACTCACGTGACTTGGTCCAATAAATGCATTAATTTTAGCATCGCCACTATCCATTATAGCCCTCATTGGAGGCGGTACAAGCACGTGATTTATATGATAGTAGATGTTTTTAACACCTTCTCTAAAAGCCCTATCTATCAAAGCCGCAGTCATTGGAGTAGTTGTCTCAAATCCTATTGCAAAAAAGACAACTTTTTTACTTGGATTTTCTTTTGCAATCTGTAAAACATCAAATGTTGAATGAAGAGCCCTTACATCAGCCCCCTCAGCCCTTACTTTTGCAAGACTTGATTTACTTCCTGGCACTCTTATCATATCTCCAAGAGTTGCTAAGATTACATCAGGCTGTTTTGCAAGCTCTATTGCGTGATCAATCCTCTCTTTTGGCATTACACACACAGGACACCCAGGTCCGTGAATAAATGTAATATTGTCTGGCATAAGCTGTTTTAGCCCGTATTTCATAATCGTATGGGTATGTCCTCCACATATCTCCATAACCCTCATAGGCTCTTTTAGTTTTTTTGCTTCTTTATCAATTAATTTTTTAAGTGCCTTTATAGCCTGAGGGTCTCTAAATTTTGAGTATAAATCTTTTAGTGTTAAACTCATTCATCTTCCTTTGGCGGCTTATAAAGCAAAGGTCCATCCTCATTTACAAGCCTCTCAGGGTCAATTGCATACTCATCTTCCATTGCGGCTTCTGCGAGCTGCTTATAAACTTCTATACTCTCTAAAGCCTCTTTTTCATCAATTTTACCCATTGCATACCCTACGTGAATTAAAACATAATCCCCCTCTTTTACAGGTTCTGGCATTAAATCAAGACTAACTACCCTTTTTACTCCCAAAGTATCAACTTCTGCCATATTGTCTTCTGTAATTTTTAAAACTTTACTTGGAATTGCAAGACACATTTTATCCCTCCAATCTTTTTAGATGTTCTTTTCTTTTTTCTTTAATCCACTCAATTATCTCATCAAGTCCTTCACCAGTTTTATTGTTAAGCAATACCACAGGCACACCCGGTTTTAGTTTGTTTGCAGCTTCTTTTGCCCTTTCAACATCAAAATCAAAAAAATCAAGCATATCTGCTTTTGTAATAATTACAATATCTGCTTTTCTAAACATTACAGGATATTTTTCAATTTTATCATCACCTTCTGGCACAGATACAAAAACCATATTGTAATGAGCCCCAACATCATAACTTGCAGGACAAACAAGGTTTCCTACATTTTCAATAAAAGCAATTTCTACTTCATCAAAAGGGAAATGAGGCATTGCGTGTTTTACCATTCCCGCATCCAAGTGACAAGCTCTTCCAGTTTGAAGCTGAAATGACCAGATACCTTTGTTTCTAATTCTCTCAGCATCTCTACTTGTTTCCAAATCACCTTCAATTACCGCAAATTTAAAAGGAAGCTTATCTGCTAAGTTTTCCAACGTTGTGGTTTTTCCGCTACCAGGAGAGCTCATCATATTAAAACATGTAATTTTATATTTATCAAATTCAGCTCTTATTTCATCTGCCATTTTATTATTTTTGCTTAAAATTTTCTCAATTACAGTTACCTTATGACTTAACTGAGGATTATTTTTTATATCTTCATTCATTTTTCGCTCCTTTTTTAAGATTATATCAAATGATATTTTGAATTGATAAATTTCCTTTTTCTGTTTGATTTATAGATTAAATTCGCTTTTAATAAAACATCTTCCTCTCCCATAAGCTCATCAATATCTCCATCCCAGATTATTTTATGTTCTTCACTCATTACAACACCCCTCTTACAACTCTCATAAGCTACTTGTAAATCGTGAGTTGCAAGAACAAACGGTATCTCAATATCACTCATAAAATCAATAAACCACCCAGTAGTTCTAGGGTCCATAGCGGCTGTTGGCTCATCAAGAAACAAAACTTTTGGCTCATAAACCAAAATACTCGCAAGCATCACTTTTTGTTTTTCCCCTCCGCTAAGATTTAGAGGAGACTTTTTTAAAAGATGCTCAATTTTAAATCTTTTTGCAATCTCAATTACCCTCTCTTTTATATCACTAAATCCAAACTCTCTTAAAGAAAAAGCAATCTCATCAAAAACACTTGGATTAAAAATCATACTCTCAGGATTTTGAAACAAAATCCCAACACTTCTTCTAAACTCTTTATTTACGCTTCTTTTAGTAATTTTTTTACCATCAAACCAATATTCACCTTTTCCAAAATAAAGCCCCCCAAGAACTCTAAGAAGAGTTGATTTTCCACTTCCATTACTCCCAAGAAGTGCTATTTTCTCTTTTCTCATAGAAAAATTAATTCTATCAAGTGCCAAAACATCATCATAAAAGTAACTCAACTCTTTAATTTTAATCATCAAAAAATCCTCTTGCCTTCATTGCAAGGCTTCTTTCTTTGCTATCTTTAAAAGCTTTTTTTAAGAAAAATTTAAAAGTATTTGCAATAAATTCCTTTTCTTTATCTTTTAAATTCACAACCCTTGCCCTAAATGCATCCCTAAAATCTATAAAAGTCTTTTTATAAGAATAGATTTGAGAGAGGGTTATACTTAAAAGATAGCTTAAATCCTTGCTAAATGAAAAAAACTTAACAATATCAACTCTGCTAAAAAACCAAAAAACAAAATAAGTCATCAAGATAACTTTTAAATTAATATAGATAACATACTCAAAAGGAGAAACCCCTTTTACAAAAGATAAAATCAAATATCCAATACTAACCCCAAGGTTAAACAAAAAAACAGACAAAATAACTTTTTTTAACCTCTTATAAACATTCTTAAAATCAATCAAAAAAAGCAAAAAAAGAGAGGCTAAAATATATTCAACCCTTTTTAACGAAAGAAGAATTAAAAAAAACAAAACAAAACTAACTCTCACACTCTTTTCCTAACAAAAAGATAGATAAGATAATAAAACCCTCCTATTAACAAAACCCCAACCAAAGCACTCACATAATACCCAATCACATCATTTGCCCCAGGAAGTGAATAATCTGGCAAAAGTGCCTTTAAGTGCAAAACACTCTCAACCCTCTCTATTCCAGCTGGGATAAATCCAAGTTTTTCTTTAAAATATTCGCTATCCCACTCTCCCCAAGCAGGATTTTCACTCAAAAGCCCAAGAGGCACCAATAAAATCAAAATCCCCACAAAAATAAATAACACCCTTTTCATACCAACACCCTTTTACTCTCAGCAATTTTATAAACAATCTGAGTCAAAATCCCCTCAGCAATTCCAATAATTAAGTGAACTCCTATCATTGCACTAAGAGTAGTTTTTAAATCAAATGGAAAATATAAAGGCTTTCCATTCTCACTCCAAAAAAGAGGCTGAATACCAAGCACAAATCCAATCACAATAGCAGAAACCAAAATCCCTAAATACCCGGCAATAAATGGAGCATACTTTGTCTTATCCTTTAAAAAATTAAAAACATAATAACCTACAAATCCACCCACAAACCCCATCGCCAAAGAGTTTATTGCAAAAGCACTAATACCTCCATCTCCAAATACCACCGCTTGAATCAACAACACTAAACTCACACTAACAAAAGCAACCCAAGGACCAAAAAGTATTGCAATCGCCACAGCCCCAACTGCATGAGCAGTAGTACCGCCAGGTACTGGAATATTAAACATCATAATAACAAAACTAAGAGCCGATAAAGCCGCAATAATTGGTAAAGTCTCTTCGTTTAGTTTTTCTTTTAACTTTTTAAACCCATACATCCAAAGAGGAATTGCCACTAAATAGCTAACAACCGCAGTTGTAGGTGAGATATATCCATCAGGAATATGCATTCATTCTCCTTTTTTGAGAAATTATAGCTTATTTTCTTAAAAGTTTCTTAAAATTTTGTTTTTCTTGTATAATTTTAGAACTAAAAGTGTAAAAAAAAGGAGCTTTGTAAAAATTAAAAAAACATTAAACGATGCAAATATTTAATAAAAAAATAAAAAAGGAGAAATAAAAAAAGAAGTTTTCTAAAAGGATTAAATGAATGATAATTTATTTGTATTAAAGGAATGTTAAAAATGAGCTGTATTTACTGCAATCACTACATCTTATACAAAACAAAAGAGGGGTATTTTAAGTGCGCCAAGTGCAAAAGAAAATTCTCCCCAAAAAAAATTGAACGAAAAGCAAAAATCCTAAAAGGTTTTTTAGACGAGCTTACCCCAAAAGAGATAAGTAAAAAATATAATATCTCTTATGGAGTTGTTGTAAAGGAGATTAAAAAGATAAGAAAACTTATGGCTTTAATATGTGAAGAGGAGTTTTTAAAAAAAGAGAGCATTAATTCATTTCAAGAGTATATTTATATTCCAAAAACCTTAAAAAAAGATAAAAATTCACTCTACAAAGCACAAAATTTCTTAACAATTGATTATGGCAAAATTTACAATATTCTCCTCACATCCTTAAAACACTACAAAAACCTTCCACCCGATGAAATTAAATCTATGTTAAGACAAAGTAAAATTATAAAATTTCAAAACCAAGCTTTAATTTATCAATTCTGGGACTACTTTGAAGAGTTTATCAAAAAGTTTAAAGGGGTAAAGGACGAGGAGTTTTTTTACTACTTAAAAGAAGCCGAATTTAGATTTAATAACTTCAAAC
>JBDONU010000082.1:0-5643 GCA_039831175.1 Nautiliaceae bacterium | reverse complement strand
GCAGACAATCAAAGCAGACAATCAAAGCAGACAATCAAAGCAGACAATCAAAGCAGACAATCAAAGCAGACAATCAAAGCAGACAATCAAAGCAGACAATTAAAGCAGACAATTAAAAGAAAAGGGATTATTTTTTCCCATATTCTTTTGCCACCTTTTCAATTTCTTTATCACTCATTTGTTTAGCAATATTTACCATCATAGGATTACCTTTTCCAGCTTTAAACTCTTTCATTTTCTTAACGATTTCAGCTGGAGTTAAAGTATCAAGTTTTTGAGCCATTCCACCATTATGACACATTGCACAATTTGAAGATGCAAAAGCAAATCCACATACCGCTGCAATTAAAGCTAATTTTTTCATATAAACTCCTTTTTTTTCAAATTATACAAAAATTTTACACTTTTTGCAAATTTTATTAATTACTTTTTTTTCTTCTTTGAAACTTTTTTTCCATATTTATGAGCAACATAAATAATCTCTTTCATACTCATCTCTTGCGCAATATTTATCATAGTAAGAGAACCAGCCCTTCCAGCTTTAAACTCTTTCATCTTTTTAATAATATAAGAAGGTGGAAAATTGCTTAAATCAACCGCAACTATTCCATTGTGACATTGAATACAATCTTGATAAATAGCAAAACTAAACGAAAATGCCACTGCACTAAGTACTAATTTCTTCATAAAAACTCCTTTTTCAAATTATACAAAAATTTTACTAATCATATAAATTCCAACCAAAATCAAAATACTCCCGCTTATCTTTTCAATAATTCCAAGATGCCTCTTCATCTTCTCAATCATCTTCATAGCCCAAATTGTAAAAACAGCCATAACAATAAAAGGGGTTGCAAGCCCAAGAGTATACAATACCATCATAAAACCACTCTTAGCCGGCTCACTTGCTGCCATCCCGACAATTGTCCCAAAAATAGGACCAATACAAGGAGTCCATCCAAAAGCAAATGAAAACCCAAGTAAAAAGGCACCCGTATTTTCAAGATGAAGTCTTTTTTCATTTTGAAGCAGTTTAAATCTATAAAATCCTCCAAGATGTACCCCAAAAAGAATAATAATAACCCCAGCAATCACATTAAACCACTTATTTGCAAAAATATTCCCTATTAAATTTGCACTAACTGCCCCTATTAAAATAAAAACTAAGCTAAATCCGGCAATAAACAATAAAGAGTTTATAAATATTTTTATCCTCTCTTTTTTGCTAAGAGTTCTTGCTTCAAGTTCCTTTGCACTAATACCTGTAATATAAAAAAAGTAAATTGGCACAAGAGGCAACACACAAGGAGAGAAAAAACTAAGAAGCCCCGCTATATAACTAACAACAAAAGGCATCTTATCAAAATAATCAAAAAGCGAATAACTCAACTCCTCAAACATCCTCTTCCTTTATCTTTTTAGCAAGTTCGTATGAATTTTTGATGCAATCATTAAAACTAACACCTTTATAAGCGTTACCAGTTAAGTAAATCCCCATATCGCTGGCTTTTTTAAAAATTTTTTCTACAAGCTCCATATGACCTAACGAATAATTTGGGATTGCGTTTTTGTGTACTTTTATCCATGTAAACTTTGGAGATGAAGCTTTTGTTATTTTCTTAACATCCTCTTTTGCAATCTCTATAATTTCTTCTTCACTCAAATCTTTAACTTCTGGATATCTTGCTCCACCAACCATTATACGCACTGCATTTCTGTTTGGAAAAATATACTTATCCATCAATATCCCAAGGCTTTTTTCATTAACGCTCAAAATCCCAAAGCTAAGCGGCTTAATTTCATCAAAATCAAATCCCACAATTGCTACTGGATTATACTCAATTTTCTCTAAAAGCTTCCCAATCTCACCCCCTAAAATCTTAGCCGCTTCAAAAGAAGGGGTTGCGATAACTATTTTATCAAAATTCCTAAGCTCATCAAGACTCTTTATCTCTTTTTTAATAAAATTTGCTTTTGTGCTGCTTTTTAGCCTCTCTATAAATTCACTCATCCCCCACTCAAAAGAACACAGCTCCCCACTTGGCTGTCCTCCTCTTTTTAGCTTCATCATTCCTTTAAACAAACTTCCATACTCACACTCTATCTTTTTAAGTTTAGGAAAAGCAGCATTCATTGAAGTCTTTGAAGGGGTTGAGGCATAAATCCCAGCAAGCATAGGCACCATCATCCTTCTTGTAAATTCTCTTCCAAAACGCCTGGTGGCAAACTCTTCAACACTCTCCTCCCTATCACAAATCGGCTCAACAAAAAACTCCATTGCAACCCTTAACTTACCCCAAAACGACAAAATATCACTCTTTAAAAACTCAATCGGTTTTGTTGGAATTTTAATAAGCTTATCATCATAAATATATCTGATTTTGCTGTTTTCATTTGCTTTTATAGGCTTAATCCCTATCCTTTCACAAAGCTCCAACGTTTTTGGTGCGTTGTTTAAAAAGCCATTTACCCCCTCTTCTAAAAGATAATCTTTAACATTTTGAGTGTAAGCTTTCCCTCCCCACTTCTCTTTTTCAAATACGCTAACTTCATACTTATCTTGAAGGTAAAAAGCAAGACTAAGCCCGCTTATTCCTCCTCCAACAATCGCTATCTTTTGCATAATTTCCTCCTAACAAAAAAGATAATTCCCCCTCCTAAAATCATAAAAAAGCTAAGAATCTGCCCCATCGTAAAATGAGCTACAATAAACCCAAGCTGAGCATCAGGCTCCCTCCACTGCTCACAAAGACTCCTAAAACTCCCATAAAGTATAAGGTAAAGCCCAATAAGCTCACCTTTGCACTTATAAAACTTTTTATAATACCAGTATATCAAAATAAAACTTAAAATCCCCTCAAAAAATGCTTCATAAAGCTGACTTGGATGCCTTAAAACCCCGTTTACATAAATCCCCCAAGGCACATTGGTAACTCTTCCAAAAAGCTCTTGATTTAAAAAGTTTCCAATCCTCCCAAAAGTATAAGCAAGAGGCACAGACAAAGCAACAACATCCATAAGTTTCCACAAATCTATCTTTTTTACTTTCCAAAAAAGAAGAGTAGAGATAATAAACCCAATCACAGCCCCGTGATAACTCATCCCCCTAATACCAACTAACTGCCCGTTATGAAAAGGGTTAAACATCTCCCAAGGATGTAAAAGATAATAAACATTATCAGGCACATAAAAGATAAAATACCCTATCCTCGCCCCAAGAATAATTCCAACCTCAGCCCATACAAAATATTCATCAATAAGCTTTCTATCAAACCCAAACCTCTCACCAAACCTAATCGCCAACAAATACCCAAGCACCAAAGCAATTATATACATCAGTGCATACCAGTGGACCTTAAATCCAAAAATAGAAAAAGCCACCGGATTAAAATGCTCATAAATATGCTGCCAATACTCAATCACTCTCTCTCCTTTACCACTCAAACATCTCAATAAATTTAATAATCTGAGTTTTTATCTTTTTTGCTGTTTTGTTTCTTTGAAGAAGTTTTGGCTTATAATTGAGTGCTTTTATTATTTCATCGTTTTTTGGGAATTTAGCACTAAACTCATACTCTTTTATAAACCCTTTTAGTTTATCAAAATCAGCATCTATCTCTTTTGCAATTTCCTTTAATTTTTCTTCCTTTTTCTTATCCCAAAACTTATCAAACTCTTCTTTTATATTTTCTTTGCTGACTTGTTTTAAATTATTGTTGATAAATTCTTCGATAAGCTCTTTTTTATCCCTTAGCTTAATATCCCTGTCAAACTGTTTAAGCAGTTCCTCTTTTTTCTTAACATATTCGTCACTCTCAAATAGAGTATCTTCTTTAAGAGAGGTTAAGAGGCTCACAATATAATCGTAATTGATTAAATCACTTCTTATAAGCTCTATCGAAAAATCTATTTCGTTAATTGGTGAATCATCACTTTCGGTTTTTGATTCGTTGTAAATATCTAAATAGACACTGATAAAATCAAAAAACTCTTCTTCATTTACTTTTACATCATCAAAGCTAAAATCTACATAAGTTTCAAGTGAAGATTTAATTTTCAGAATATCTCTAAAAGTTTTTACAAACTCAATTTTTTCCTCTTCACTTTTTAAATTTAATACATCTGTTGGAGTCTTAAACTTTTCTTTAAATAAAGTCCAAAGCTTTATAAAATCGTCTCTTACTTCTTTATATTTTCTTTTTAAAACAATATCGTTTTTCTCTTTATTGCCAAAAAGTTCTAACGCTTCATCTACGTTTTCTTTCAAATCTCTAAAAGCTACAATATTGCCATATGGTTTTGTATTATCAAGCACCCTGTTAGTCCTTGAAAATGCTTGAATTAATCCGTGATATTTTAGGTTTTTATCCACATACAAAGTATTAAGTCTTTTGTGGTCAAACCCCGTTAAAAGCATACCAACAACTATAACAATATCAAGTTCATTATTTTTGATTCTTTTTTGAAGGTCTATATAGTATCTGTAAAATTCACTTCCGTTAAAATTTGTATTAAGTATTTTATTATAATCTTTTATAGCCACTTCAAGCATATCTTTGCTTCTTTTATCTACTTCTTTTGTATCAGGGTCTATATCTATGTCTTCATTTGGGGCATAAGTAAATACTACTGCTACTTTCAAATCGTGATTTTTTTCCTTGAATGTTTCATAATAAGCAAAAGCCATTTCTTTACTTGCAGTCGCAAGGAGCGAATTGAATTTTTTATATTTTGTTTTTTTGTCGTGAATTTCTATTATTTTATCTACAATTTTAGAAATTCTATCTTTATTAAGAAGTTCTTTTTCTGTCACTTCTTCATCTGTTGTATTAAAATACTCAATCATAAACCCAAGCACATTCCCATCGGCAATAGCATCAGTTATTACATATCTATGCAAAGCCTTTCCAAATATATCAGCAGTTGTAGAGTTATCAATTTTATTCTCTTCAAATATAGGAGTTCCAGTAAATCCAAACATTATGGAATTACGGAAAAACTTTTTAATCTCAGCGTTTGTTTTACCAAACTGATTTCTATGACACTCATCAAAAATCAAAACTATTTTTTTATCTCTTATATCTTCAAGCCCATCTCTTTTAATAGCAAGACTTAATTTTTGAATGGTTGTAACTATTAGCTTTTTTTCACCTTTTAGTTGTTTTATAAGTGTGGAAGTGTTTTCTGTCCCTTCAATTGAAGCGTCAAACTTTTTAAATTCTTTTATAGTTTGAATATCTAAATCTTTCCTATCAACTACAAATAAAACCTTATCAACTTCTGGCATTTTTGAAATTATCTGAGATGCTTTAAAAGAGGTTAGCGTCTTCCCACTTCCGGTTGTGTGCCAGATATATCCGCCTTTTTGGTCTTTAAAGAGTTTAACCTGCTTTATAATTTTTTCTACCGCATAATATTGATAAGGCCTTAGGATAAACATTTGACTCGCTTCTTCACTTACCACAACATACTCGCCTATAAACTTAGCCAAAAAGCAAGGCTTTAAAAAATTATCACTAAATTCAAATATATTGTGATAAGCTCTGTTTTCTTCATCACTCCAATTAAAAGTAAAGTTAAAACTAAGAGTTGGGTTATTAGCAAAGTATTTTGTATCGGTTTTATTTGAGATTATAAACATTT
>JBDONU010000103.1:0-19595 GCA_039831175.1 Nautiliaceae bacterium | reverse complement strand
AGTTATTTGTAAAAGAGTCGCAATCCCCTTTGCGGGTCAGTTAGTTTCCACTGAAAATGAAAAAAGAATTTGTAATAATTGAAGGTTGTCGCAATCCCCTTTGCGGGTCAGTTAGTTTCCACGTAAAAGACCCGAATGTGTTGTATACCATATGTATTGTCGCAATCCCCTTTGCGGGTCAGTTAGTTTCCACAAGAGATAATTTATATTCCAGATGATAAAGAATTGATATATGTCGCAATCCCCTTTGCGGGTCAGTTAGTTTCCACAGGTTTTAAAACATGTGCTGATGTAGTGGATTTTGCAGTCGCAATCCCCTTTGCGGGTCAGTTAGTTTCCACTAATAAATGAAACAACATCAGAAAATAATAATAATATAGAGTCGCAATCCCCTTTGCGGGTCAGTTAGTTTCCACAAATCATTAACTAAAAGATTAAGTGATTATTTTGTTAGTCGCAATCCCCTTTGCGGGTCAGTTAGTTTCCACGAAAGATTATAACCACTTCCTGCATTATGCAGGGGAGGTCGCAATCCCCTTTGCGGGTCAGTTAGTTTCCACAGTTATTATGACAAAGTTAGAATTTGAAGGAAAAAAAAGTCGCAATCCCCTTTGCGGGTCAGTTAGTTTCCACAGCCCTTAACTTTGGGGTTTTTAAAGGAAACATTAAAATAATATTAAAAATTTTTTTGCGACATTTTTGCGACTTTTTACCAAAATTTCGGGTTTTCAAAGAACTTTTTTAAAATGGGGCAAAATTTGATAAAAACGGCTAAAATTACCTTTTTTTTTAAAATTTGCCCCAATTTGCTGATAAAATTATACCAAAAAGAATAAGGGAATGGCAAATGAGAGATTTGTTTGTTTTAAGAGAGGTTAAGATAAGCAGGGATGGGAAAAGTTTGAAAATAGAGGATAATCCTATCAAGAAAATTCCGGTTTCTCTTATTAGAAATGTTTATTTCTTTGGGAATGTAGAGTTAAACAATAGCGCAAGGAATCTTCTTTTGGAAAAAAATAAGCCAATTTATCTTTTCTCTTCTAAGGCTGAGTTTAGAGGGGTTATTCATAATGCAAAATTAAAGAGCAATTACAAAAACAGGCTTTTACAATATAAGCACATTGAAAATTTGGAGATTGCAAAATTTATCGTAAATAGAAAAATTGAGACGATTGAGTCTTATACAAATAGGTCTTTGAGAAGGTATAAAGAAAAGCTAAAAGAGGCTAAGAGTTTAAATGAGGTTTTGGGGGTTGAGGGGAGTTGTAGTTTGTATCTTTTTGAGAAAATTAGAGAAGAGTTAAAGAGTGTTGGGATTGAGTTTAAAAAAAGGGAGTTTCATCCTCCAAAAGATAGGGTTAATTCTTTGCTTAGTTTTGCTTATTCGCTTTATTACGGGTTTTTGCATACGGTTATTTTAGAAGATGGATTTGATCCTTACCTTGCCTTTTTGCATAGAAAAAGAGGTAAACATATGGCTTTTGTTAGTGATGTTATGGAGGGGTATAGGGTTTATCTTAGTGCTTTTGTTGTAAAAGTATTAAAGAGTGGGAAAATTGGGGATGAGGATTTTAAGGAAGGGGATGTTTATTTGAGTTATGAGGGGAAGAGGAAGTTTGTAAAGCTTTATTTGGAGTTTGTGAAGGTGCTTGATAATTATTCGTTTTTAGAGGAGATAAAGTCTAAATTGTCTGAGATGTAAGTTTTGTTAAGATTATTGTTTATTAAAAGTTCGTTTAAGTCTTTGCCGTATTTTGGGTTCCAGTTTAGGAATTTGACTTTAACTCCATATTTTTTTGCCTTTTTTGCAAGATTTAAGCTTCCTTCAAAACCGGCTTTGTCTTTGTCAAAGGCTATTATTATGGTTTTTTCTGTAAAAAATTGAAAATTAATAGGATTAAAACTGCCAATGCCTTCAACCCCTACTACATTTATTTTTTTAAGAGAAAGGGCGTCTATATGACCTTCTGTAAAGTAAAAGCTATCAAATTTTTTGAGTTTGTTAAGGGTTAGAGGGTAAGGAAGGGGGTTTAGGAGGCGTTGGCTTGACATTTCAAGCTCTTTGAATTTGCCTGGGTAGATATTTCTAAATCTAAGGGCTGTTATTAAGTTTGTATATATATCAAATGAAGGGATGATTGCAAATGATGAGAAGTTAAACTTCATTTTGCCTTTTAGGAAGATCCCAAATTGAGTTAAGGATTTATAGTCAAAAAGATTTGCAAGCTTATCGGTTAGCTCAAACATATCCTCTCTTGATAAGAAGCCTATGTTTTTGGTGTAGTAGATTTTGCGTGAGGCGTAGTAGTTTATTTTTGGGAGCTGATTTGTTTTTAGAGAAAAGGCGTAAATGTAGGTTATTATGGTTTGGAATTTTGATTCTATGTCTAGGTATTTGAAGTTTTTGATGTTTTCTGTTAGGGAGATGGTTTTTTGGTTTTTTGGGAGTTTAAGGGGCTTTCTTATGATTTTTATTTTGATTTTTGTTGATGTGTTGTTAGATGGGATTTTATAGTTTTCTTCGTATCCTTGCAAGAGTTTGAATATCTCTTTGTTGCTAAGCCCTCTAAATTCCTTTAAATATGTCCAAATTGGAATAATTTGTCCGCATTTGTTTTTTCTGTTGCAAATAATTATTGGTTTTAGCTCTTCTTTGTTGGGAATGTAAGCTTCTTTTTTTTGGCAAAAAGGGCAGATTAGGTGATAATAGGTTGAGCGTTTTGTCGGGTTTAGCTCAGGGAGGAGCATCTCTATGTCTATATTTTGAAAGAGTTGATTTAAATCCATTGAGAACCTTTTTTGATACAATTATACAAAAAGGGAAGAGGTGAGGTTTGTTGTGGCGTATGATGTAAGTGATAATAAAAAGAGAAGAAAAATCCAAAAGTTTATATCTCAGTGGAGTGATGAGTGGCAAAAGAGTGTATATGAAGTGGAGGTTAGTAGGAGTGAAGTGAAGAGGATTTATCAGTTTTTGAGTGAAATATGCGAAGAGGGGGATAAGTTTTTGATGTTTCCGATAAAAGAAGGGTTTAGTTTTGGGAGAGGAAGTAGGGTGGAGTTTGTGATATGAATGTAGTTATTTCTTATGATATAAGAGATAAACGAAGAATAAAAAAAGTTGCTAAATATTTAGAGGGAGTTGGGGTTAGGGTGCAGTATTCGGTTTTTTTGTTTGTGGATGTGGATAAGAAGAAGTTAAAAAAGATAGTAAGGGAAGTTTTGAGGATGATTGATAGTGAAGATAGTATTAAGGTGTATAAGCTTGATTTAAGGTATGTAATTGCCAATTATGATATAAGCGAGTTTATTGTTTAGGAGAGGTTATGGATGATATTTTTAAAAAGATCGATGAGATGTTTGAGAGTGAAGAGGTTTCAAAAGAGATTTTAGAAGAGTTAAAAAGTATTAAAGCAGTTTTGCTTGGAGGGATTAAGAAAGAAGAGAGGGATAAAAGAAAACTTAATAAGGCTTATTATAAGTTTTATTATGAATTTAGAGAGAGGATGAGAGAACGGGAAAGAGAAGGGTATTTTCCAGAGTTTGAGATTGAGGGGAAGTTGTATGGGATAAATAAGTATGGACTTATGTATGATAAAAGAAGCGGTAAAGTATTGAGTAAAAAGGAAGCGTTAAAGATATATGAGAGGATATTTTATGAGGGATATTTTGTGATGTGATAGATTTTGATCTTGATTTTGGATATTATTTTGTAAATTATAATATAAAAGGAGAGAGGATGAAAAAGATGTTTTTATTTTTTTCTCATAGATTGACTTATGAGCAAGAGATGGATGCGAGAGAATCATTTTTTGTTGAAGAATTTATATATCTTCCTAAGGAGTTGCAGGAAAAGTGGAGCAATGTTCCTCCAGAATTAGAAGATTTAAGTGAATATGCTTTACTTTTTTTTTCTTTTTTAGAAAAAAATGCTAAAAAAGGAGATTTTGCTTTGATTCAAGGTGATTTTGGACTTACTTATAAAATGGTAAATTTTGCAAAAAGTATTGGGGTGATACCAGTTTATGCTACTACTAAAAGAGTAGTAAAAGAGATAAAAAATGGGGATAAAATTATCAAGCAAAGCCAATTCAAACATATTAGGTTTAGAAAATATTAAGGAGATGGGATGAAATTAATTGCAACACTTGGGACTACAAAAGCAAATTATACTCATATTTATTATTTAGATAATAAAGAGTATAGGGAAGTTTTTTCGTTTTTTGCTTTAAAGAAGCATTTTAATATTGAAGATAAAAATGTGATTATTATCGGGACTTCTGAGACGAAAAAAAATCAGGATAAATTTATTAAAAATTTTGAGTTTGTAGAAGTTGATGCAGATAATTTTGAAGATGTTTTTGCTAAAACTTTACGCTCAATAGAAAATAACAGTATTGTCGATTTAACCCAGTCTTTTAAAAGTCTTGGATTTGGGGCTTTGCTTTCTTATAGTTTTTCAAAAAGCATAGGCAAAAAAGTAAAAGATATTTATTATGCGCAAGTGCAGGAGAATTGTAATCCTGGTAGTAGTGAATGTAAATTTGTTTTTCAGTCCCTTAAAAAATATGAGGACATTGTTGAGCTTGTAAGGGAGATAAATCTTTTTATTAATTCTTGGTATGTGCTAAATCAAGAAAAAGATGAAGACTTTAAAGTAATTCATAATAATTTACTTGAAATGTCCCAGATGTTGAGTGTAAATGATTTGGATATTGAAGACAATGTTAAGAATTTAAAAAACGAAATAGATAGACTATTAAATAAAAAAGAGTATGCATACTTATATGAACATCTTAAAAAATTACAAGAAGAAATTTTAAAAATTGATGAGGCGTTGGATACTTTGGAGTATAGAAAACTTATTAAATTTAGTAGGTTATATTTAGAAAAAAATTTTTTGCTTCAATCTCTTACTATGCTTTTTGAGGCAATGAGTGCTTATGTTGAATATAAGACAAAAGATAATTTTGTTTGCAAAAATAAGAAAGGTAAGTTTAATAAAAGCAGTGATAAATATCAATTTAGAAATTGTCTGAAAAATAAGCTTTTGATTGTGAGAAATGGATATGAACTACCTAAGTATCTTTTTCATTTTGTAAGGGTAGATAATTTGGAAGATTTTGCAAATCATTTTGCAAAAGTTGATGAATTAAGAAATAACTCAGCTCATGCGTTTATTAATGGAAAAAGTGAGTTTGAAGAGAAAAAGACTAAATTTAAAGATGAGATATATGAAGAGATAAATTATTTTAGCAAATATATTGAGTAAAGTTACTCAGTTAATGACTTTACTTTTTTTATTATCTTTTCAGAGTCGGCAATTGATGCTAAGTTTTTAAGGGTATCTATTTTATCGGCTTCATCTAAGCGAATATCTTGGCTAAGGGATGGGTTTATCTTAAAGAAATTTTCTTCTTTTAGAGATGATAGTTTGAACTTGGGAGTCTATCAGTTTGGATTAGGCGTTTATTAAGACTTCAATAAGAGGTATTACTGTTTTACTTATTGATAAAAGTTCTTTTGAGGATTTGTTTAAAACCCATTTAATTATTCCTCCGTATTCTTTTATCTTTTTTACATCGTATGCCATCGGCTAGGAAGTAAAAATGTTTAGTATTTGCAAGCGGGAAAAAGAGAGGAGCTGTACTTGTAGCAAGGGCTATATCTCCTAATTTTTAATCCGCTCTTTGATGGTAAATTTATAAGTAAGGGCTTTTGAAAAATTTTGGTTTTGAGGTAACAGTGTCTACGCTCGTTATACATAAGTGGGTTTTGACATCATTCTGATAGAATAAACGGGCTTTTGGGATTTTTGTATACGCTTTATTATGCTTATGCTTTTTGTGAGGTTGTTGGAGTTGGATTTGACTTTTATATTGGGTTTTTGCATCAAAAAAGAGGGACTTATGCCGTGTATGCAAGTGATGTTATGGAAGAGGCGAGGGTTGAGCTTATATTTTTAGTACTGAGAATCTTAGATAAAGTTTATCCCCATATGTTTGAAGAGAGATATTTTAGTGTTGATGGGAGAAGGGAAGTTTTAAGGGAGTTTAATAGGTTTTTGGGAGAGTATGAAAATAGCGTATTAAAACATTTTAAGGAGAGGGGATGTTAGTTTTTATTACAAACCCGAAATATTTTGATAAGAGAAAAATTGCAAGAAAAAAGGTTGATTTGGTGTATATTTTTGGTTTAAAAAAGCTTTTTAATGAGCTTAGCAAAAAGTACAAATGCGTAAATATTAGCAAAGACGGAAACATAAAGAACGAGAATTTTTTCCCAAAAGCTGTAAAGTATAAGAAAGTTACAAATTTTTAATATGGCAGTTGCGATGGCTAAATAGATTATATTGAGGATATTATAAGAATAGAAAAAGGAGAAGAATTTTTAAAAAATTATGCATCTTATTTTAAAATTGTGCTCAATCTCTCTCATACTTTTCATAGAGCTTATATCTACTCAAAAGGTTTTCAAAGGGGGTTTGAGGTTTTTGGAGATGTTTTTACGTTTAGCTATTTTAATAATGCCGTTTTGTATTACACTTTTGATAAATTTGATATTTATGAAGATAGGTTTCACTTTAATTATTTAAGGGTGCTAAGCAGACTTTTTGTAGAGTATATTCATAAAAACGAAATTGAGAAATTTATAAATCATCAGATTGATGTTTTTGATGAGAGCGGATGGTTGTAATAGCTTATGATATCACGGATGAGAAAAGATTAAAAAAAGTAGCTAAATATTTGGAGAGTTGCGGGATTAGGATTCAAAAGAGTGTGTTTGAGGTTGATATGAGCGTAAGGGAGGTAAAAAAGATAAAAGAACTTTTAGAAGGTAAAGACAGATGCTTTTTGTTTAAGTTTGATGAGAGGGAGGATATTCATTCAGGCAAAAACTGATATTGAAAGGATTTTATAATGCATATATATTGTGGTTGCTTATGATATTTCAAGTGATAATAAAAGGACAAAACTTGCAAAAGAGCTTTTGAAGTTTGGCATAAGGACTCAAAAGAGTTTTTTTTGAGTGTAATGTGAGTGAGAGGTAGATAAAAACTATTAAAAAGATTATCAAAAAGTATTCTCAAAGTGATGATGCAGTTACAGTTTATAAAGTAAAAGAGATTGAAAAAGTTGGGGATGTTGAATATTTGGAGATTGATGATTTAGTTTTTTGATACAATTTGTAAAAACTAAGGGATAGAAGTTGAAGATACTTCATACAAGTGATTTACATATAGGGCATAGCGTTTTTGGGGTTGAGAGGGAAGATGAATTTAGGAAACTTTTTGAGTGGTTTGGGGATGTTGTTAAAAAAGAGGGGGTGGATATTTTTTTGGTGAGTGGAGATGTTTTTGATGTTTATTTTCCGTCAGCCTTGGCAGTTGAGCTTTATTATGATTTTTTACTCTCTTTAAATACCAAAATAATAATTACAGGAGGCAATCACGACTCACCCCGTCATTTAAAAGCTTCAAAAGAGATTTTAAGAAGAGTTGGGGTTGAGGTTGTAAGTGGGAGTGAGGATGATTTTTTTAGTGTTTTAGAATTTGATGATTTTGAGATAGTGTGTGTTTCGTATTTAAGAGAGGGGATTTTAAGAAAGTATGATAATGATTTGATAGAGGCTATTAGAAAAGTTTATAAAAGAGATTCTAAAAAAAAGAAGATAGCCACAGGGCATTTAAGTGTGTATGGGAGTAGTGTAAGCGGAAGTGAGAGGGATATTTATATTGGTAAAATTGAAGCGGTGCCAAGCTTTGTGTTTGATGGTTATGATTATGTAGCCCTTGGGCATATCCATAAGCCACAGGAAGTTAAAAGAGGGATAGTTTATAGCGGTTCTCCTTTGCAGCTTGGATTTAAGGAGAATTATCAAAAAAAGGTTGTTTTGCTTGATACTGAGAGTATGGGGTATAAATTTATTGATGTACCGAAGTTTAGGGAGTTTGTGAGTTTGAAGGGGAGTTTTGAGGAGATTAGGGAAAGGATAAAGGAGATTAAGAGTTGGAGTTTTGTGGAAATTGAGCTTGATGAGGTTGTTAGTTCTTTGAGTTTGGATGAATTAAGAAGGGATGATTTGTTTATTACAAAAATCAATATGCCTTTTGATAAAAAAGAGAGGGTAAAACTAAAAGAGGTTAGCCCAGTGGAGTTTATAAAGGAGCTTTTTAGGGATGATGAAGATTTAGATGAGATATTAAAAGTAGTTAAGAGATTGGGGGTTGAGGATGAGGATTAAGAGGCTTGAATTTAAAAACATAAATTCATTTACAAAAAAAGAGGTTATAAACTTTGAGGGACTTGGAAATTTGTTTTTGATCTCAGGTCCAACTGGTTCTGGTAAAACTACCATAATTGATGCGATTTTAGCCGCTCTTTATAACAAAACTCCAAGACTTGCTTTTGCTAAATCTTTGCTTAATAAAGATGCAAATGAGGGGTATATTATTTTGGAGTTTGATGAATATAAAATTGAATGGAAAGCTAAGAGGAGAAGGGATGATGTTGAGGTAAAGAGGCTTTTGTTTAGGAATGGTGAATTAATTTCAGATAAACACAGTGAAATAAAAGAAGAGATTTTAAGAATTTTAAAGCTTGATTTTCATCAGTTTACAAAGTCTGTGGTGTTGGCTCAGGGGGAGTTTGATGCTTTTTTGAAGGCGAATTCAACAGATAAAATGAAGGTTTTAGAAAGGCTTTTAGGGGTTGAGGAGTTTGAAAAAGTTTCAATGAAGGTTTTTAATAAGACAAAAGAACTTTTGGAAAAAAAAGAGAGAATAGAAGATGAGATGGAAAAATTAAAGAAGTTTGATGTGCAAAAAGAGTCTCTTTTAGAAGAGAAAATTAAAGAGTTACAAGAGATTAACGCTAAATTAAAAGAAGTAAAAGCAGCTTTTGAGCTTGCAAGAGAGAAAAAGAGGCTTGTAGAGAGAAAAGAGGAGTTAAAAAGGGTGTTAGAGAATAAAGATGAAGTAAAGAAAAGATTAAAAGAGGTAAAGAGGAGTGAAGAAGAGCTTTTGGGACAGAGAAAAAGGCTTTTAGCAGAGTTAGAGGAGATTGAAAAAGAGGTGATAAAAGAGGTTAGGTTGGATGGGTTAAAAAAGAGGCTTAATGAGGATAGAAGCAATGAGCTAGAATCAAGAAAAGTTGAACTTATAAGAGAGATTGAAGAACTTAAAAAGAGAGAATATTATGTTAAGTTAGAGTTGAAGAAAATAAAAAAAAGACTAAATCATAAAGCCTTTTTAAATTTTGAAGAGATTAAAGAGATTTCAAGAAGAATTGAGTTTCTAAGAGAAGAGTATAAGAAAAGGAAAAAAGAAGAGGAAAATTTAAAAAAGATTATTTTAGAGTTAGAAAATGAAATTAACAAAAAACAAAAAGAACTAATAGAGCTTGAAAAAGAGATTGAGTATTTGGAAGCTAAGAGTTTAGTGTTAAGGTATGAAAGTGAGAGGGGAGTATTAAAAGATGGGATGCCCTGTCCTTTGTGCGGGAGTTTAGAACATCCTTATGCGAAAAATCCTCCAAAAATAAGTAAAAACATCCAAAAACGATATCAAGAAGCTATTAAGAAAAGAGAGGAACTTCAAGAAGAGGTACAAAAAGCTAACCAAAAATTAAATCAGTTAAAAGGAAGGCTTTGTAGTATTGAGACTGAGAAGATTGAAAAAGAGGGGGTAAGATTAAGAGAGAGGCTTGATGAATTTGGATTTTTTGATGGATTTTTGGAGGAGTATGAGAGGTTAAATTTAAAAAAAGAGGCTTTTGAAAAGGAGATTTTAGGTCTTAGCAAAGAAATTGGGATTAAAGAGGAGAGTCTTGATGAGATTAAAGAGGAGATTAAAAAGACTTTGAGGCAAAAGGAAGAGATTTTAAGAGAGATTGAGAAAATAAAGTTAACTATTCAAAATCCAAGTGAGATTAAAAAGGGTATTCAAAAAAGGATAAAAGAGAAAGAGAGGATGATAGATGAAGTAAAAGAGAAGGTAAAGTTGCTTGGTGCGAAGATGGCTTTGATTGAAAAAGAAGAAGAAGAGTTTAAAGAGATTGAAAAAAAAATTAGCGGGATTATTGTTTGGGAGATGGATTTTGAAGGGGTTTTGAATGAGCTTAATGGAAGAAAAGATAGTTTAAATCAAGAGATTGGGTATTTGCAAAGAGAGATTGAGGAGATGAAAAGAGAAAGTAAGAAATATATGGAGTTAAAGAGTGAGCTTTTAAACCTTGATAGGGAGCTTAGGATTTTTGAGAAATTGAATAAAAAGATAGGAAGCAAAGACGGGAAGGCTTTTAAAAAGATTGCAATAAATTACCTTATAGATTCTTTACTTTTTTTTGCAAATGAGATTTTAGATGAGCTTAGCGAGGGAAGGTATTTACTTCAAAAGAGTGAGAAGATAGGAGATTTAGAACTTCTTATAGTAGATAGGTTTTATGCAAATTCAAAAAGGGAAGTTGTAACTTTAAGTGGGGGTGAGAAGTTTTTGGTCTCTCTTGCTCTGGCTTTTGGACTTAGCAATATGGTAAAAGATTCTATTAAGATTGAAAATATGTTTTTGGATGAAGGGTTTGGGAGTTTGGATGATAAGAGTTTGAATAAGGCGCTTGATATGATTTTAAAGGTTGCAGGGGGGAGGCAAATTGGAATAATTTCTCATATTGAAAGATTAAAAGAGGAGATAGAGAGTAAAGTTATTGTAAAAAATCAAAGAGGCAAAAGCACTTTGCAAATTATTTAAGCTCTCCCCATCTTTTAGCAAATGAGATATCAACTTTTAGAGGAACTTTTAATTTGAGGGTATTTTCCATAATTTTTTGATACTCTTTTGCCTCTTTTTTGTCCTCAATTTCAAATATAAGCTCATCATGGATTTGAAGGAGCATTTTTGAGGATGGAAACTCTTTTTTGATATCTACCATCGCTTTTTTGATAATATCAGCCGCACTTCCTTGAAAAATACTATTTACCGCTTCTCTTTCATATGCTGCTATTAAGCCTTTGTTTGCAATTGAGAAGTCAAAAAATCTTCTTCTTTTAAAGAGAGTCTCAATATAGCCTTTTTGTTTAACTTCTTCTTTTGTTTTCTCAATAAATTCTTTTACTTTTGGAAAAGATGAGAAATATTTCTCAATAAACTCCTTTGCTTCATTCAAAGAGACATTAATTGTCTCGCTTAGTTTCTTAGCCCCCATTCCGTAAATAAGTCCAAAGTTGATTGACTTTGCAATTTGGCGGTATTTTTGAGCTTCGTTTTTGCCAAAAATTTTAATGGCGGTTTCAAGGTGGATATCTTTATCTTCCAAAAAAGCCTTTATCAAATTCTCATCCTCGCTAAAATGGGCAAGAAGTCGTAGCTCAATTTGTGAATAATCAAGGCTTGCAAATAGTTTATCAGTATAAAAGGCGTTTCTTATGTTTATCTCTTTTTCTACTGGGATGTTTTGAAGGTTTGGATTTTTGCTTGCAAGTCTTCCGGTTGCGGTGCCTGTTTGGAGGAAATTTGTGTAAATTTTGTGCTCTTTGTCTTTTTTTGCATACTCTTTTAAAGGAATTACATAGGTGGACAAAAGCTTATCAAGGCGGCGGTATTCAAGGATTTTTGTAATTATTGGGTGTTTAGATTTTAGTGAGTTTAGGACTTTTTCATCAGTTGAGTAGCCCGTTTTGGTTTTCTTTTTAGGAGGGAGTTTTAGCTTTTCAAAAAGTATTTTTCCAAGCTGTTTTGGGCTTTTGATATTAAATTCCTCTTTTGCAAGGGAGTAAATCTCTTTTGTAAGGAAATCTAGCTTATTTTTTAGGTTTTTTTCAACTTCTTCTAAATACTTTATATCAACTTTTATACCCTCTCTTTCCATATCCGCTAATATGTTTATAAGTTTCATCTCAATTTCTTTAAAATCCCATCTAACCTCATCCCATAGCAATTTATCAAGCTTTTCATATAATTTTAGCGTTACAAAAGCATCCTCTCCGGCATATTTTGCCGCTGTTTTAATATCCACGTTTGAGAAGTTTTCTCCTTTTTTTACAATCTCTGTATATTTTATGTTTGAGTGTCCAAGGTAGTCTTTTACATTGCTATCAAGCCCTACTTTGCTATCTGGGTTTAAAAGCCATGCTAAAATCATTGTATCGGCAAATGGGTCTTTTGGGTTTATGTTGTAGCTTTTTAGCATTTTAAAATCAAATTTCAAGTTATGTCCTATCACTTTTTTTTGAAGAATCTTTTCAATTGCTTTTAGGGCTGTTTTTTGGTTTATCTGTTTGTTTACTCCAAGATAGAAGTGGTTAATTGGCACATAGTAAGCTTTATTATCAAAAGCAAAGCTAAATCCCACGATTTTTGGATTATCAAGGCTGTTAGTTTCTGTATCAAAGGCTACTGTATCTTTTATTTTATCAATCGTTTCAAAAAGTTCTTTTTCATTTTCTAAAATAACAACATCAAATTCAAGCTCTTTTTTGGGTTTTTTAACTCTTTTTAAAACAGCTGTGATATCTAATTTTTTTAAATCTTCTTCGACTTTTAAAATCGGCTCTTTTGGTGTTTTAAATTCATTTAAATTTATATCGTCAATAAGATCTGTTTTTAATCTTACGAGTTCTCTGCTTAAAAACGCACTCTCTTTGCCTTCTATTAGTTTTTTTTGCAAAGCTCCTTTAATTTTGTCAATGTTTGAGTAGATGTTCTCTAAGGTTTTGTATTCGTTTATAAGTTTTGCCGCTGTTTTTACTCCAATTCCTTTAACTCCTGGTACATTATCGCTACTATCTCCTACTAACGCTTGAAAATCTACAAAATTTTGAGGATACACTCCAAACTTTTCAAAACACTCTTTTGTTGTAATCTCTTTTTTTTTGGACGGGTCATAAATTGAGATATTTTCATCTAAGAGCTGGTACATATCTTTGTCTGAGCTTATTATTTTTACTTTTATTCCTTTTTGAGAGGCTTTTTTTGCAAGGGATGCGATTATATCATCACTCTCAAATCCATCAATTTTTATCATTTTAAATCCCATCTTTTCAATTAAATCAATTGCAATTGGAAGTTGGAGTTTTAGGGCATCTGGGACTTCTTTTCTGTTGGCTTTGTAATTTTTATAGAGTTCTTTTCTAAACGAGTGTTCTGAATCAATTGCAAAAGCTATATAATCTGTTGGGAACTCTTTACCAAGGGATGCTATAAAATTCATAAAACCAGTTAACATTCCAGTTGGAAAGCCTTCTTTATTTTTTAGGTTTGCTTTTTCTAAGGCGTAATAGTTTTTAAATAAAAATCCAAAAGTATCAATTAGAGTAAGTGTTGCCATTTTGTTCCTTTTAAGTCGCTTTTGTAGTTTATGTTGATAAGTTCTTTTTTTGGGATTTTTGTGCATCTTTTGTTGATTCCAAATATTTTTAAGGAGTGTTTGTTAAAATTTTTTAGCATTGTATAATCATAATATCCAATAAGGGGATTGTTACATGCTACACTTTTTGATAAAAGCAGCTTTTTTAAACTAGTTTCTTTTACAAAAGGAGTATCAACACTTAACACAAATATTTTTTTGTGTTTTTTTATTATCTCTTCAAGGGCAAAAATAGGGGCATAAGTTTTGGATTTTTCTATAAAAAAGGGATATTTTTTAAACTTTTTCTCTTTTGCTACAAAGTAGACTTTTTTAAAAACTTTTTTGCACTTTTTATATTGGATTTTGTAAAAGAGTTTTGATTTATCCTCTTTAAATCTGCTTGACTTTCCCCCAACTAATATAAAGCAAGGGATTTTATCTTTTAAAAGTGCCACTTTTACCACCGCTTTTATATTCAAGTCTTATATCAAAAATCTCCATTTCTCTATCAATCGCTTTTGCCATATCATAAATTGTAAGCAGCCCAATGCTAACTGCCGTTAGGGCTTCCATCTCAATTCCGGTTTTTGAAGTTGTTTTTGCTGTTGCTATTAATTTAAACCCAACGTCTATCTCTTCAATATCAACATCAACCCCGTCAATTAAAATATTATGGCACATTGGAATAAGTTCGCTTGTCTTTTTACTTCCCATAATTGCTGCAATAATTGCGGTTTGAAGAACTGCTCCTTTTTTAGTTTTCTCTTTTAAAATAGCTTCTTTTGTTTCTTTTTTCATTCTTATCTTACCGCTTGCAATCGCAACTCTTTTTGTAATCTCTTTATCTCCAACATCTACCATTTTTGGATTGTGTTTTTCATTTATGTGAGTTAGACTCATTTTTTTCCTTTAAAAGTTTTTTTAGGTTAAAGTGAAGAACGCTCCAAATAATACTCCCTACAATAAACCCAGCTAGAAATGGAAGTTTTAGGATATTTAAAATAATAAGGGTGATAATAAGTGAAATTATTATGATTATTATATCTTTCATTTAGGCTCTTCTAATAAAAAGCTTAAAAACTTCATCATTTCATACCATACTATCATTGAAGCTATTAAATTTAGCTATTTTTATCCACATTGTAGCAATATAAGAAATTCCCCCAGCTATTATCCACTTTGTAAGCTTCAATCAAATTCCTTTTTTAGTGCTTTTAATCCTTCTAAGAGATATTTCGCATTATATCCTTTTTTCCTTAAAAACAAAGCAGCAAAGGGACTTCTGTTTTGAGTATTGCAGGCTGTTATTATGATTTTATCTTTTGGGAGGGTGGGATACTCTTTTTCAAGTCTTATTGGATTGACTCTTTTTACAAAATCATCGCTTATTATCTCCTCTTCATCTTCAAATCTTATATCAAGTAATATTGCTTTATTTGCTTTTAAAAGTTCTTTTGCCTCTTTTGGAGAGATTTTTATCTCTTTGTTTCCATTTGGAGTTGCATATTTTAGCATTTATCCCCTTTTTTTAGATAAAATTGTAATAAAAAAGGATGAAAATGAGGTTATTTATTTTGGTTTTTTTTGCGGTTTTTGCTTTTGCGGATGATAGGATTGATTTGATTTTAAAAGAGTTAAATGCGCTAAAAGCTGAGGTTAAGCATCAGCAACAAGAGATTGAAAAGTTAAAAGAGGCTTTGCATTTGCAAAAGGAGGTTATTAAAAAACAAAAGATTCAAACTCAAAAAGAGTTTGCTTTAAAAAGTTGCGATAAGTTAAAAGTAGTGAATTTTAAGAGCAGATATTATGATGATATTATCCCTTATTATATGATAGATTTTACTCTAAAAAATAGCTATCCTTTAAAGGTTAAAAAAGTTGTTGGGTCTTTGTTTGCTGAGGATAGTGATGGAGTTAAGATATTGCAAGATTATATTAATAGAGATGTTAATTTACCTCCAAATGGCAAGATTGAAATTAAGAAAAAACATATTGTAGGAAATGAACTTGAAAAATATCTAAAAGATGAAAAAAATCCAAAAGTCTATTTTCGTCCAACTACTATTGAGTTTGAAAATGGAAAAATTTTAGAGTGTAACTAACACTCTATTTTGTTTTTACTTAATATTTTTAGCTCATCGCAGCTAAAACCGGCTTTTAGTCTGGCTTTTACGTTTATATCTTTTTTCTTCCAGTCTTTAAAGAAATTATCAACTATCTCAAAATATGTACTAATAGGATCAAGATTTTTTCTTTTACACTCCCACTTAAACCATTTGTCTCCTTTACTTACGTGAGGTATCTCTTCTTTTAGAATAATTTTAAGAGCTTCAATTACCTCTTTTGCAAAAGGGTCTTTTAGTTTTTTTAAACGAGAAATTATTTTTTCGTTTGCATCAAGTCCGTTGGCTTCGTACCATCTTGGGATTATTGCCATACGGCTAAGCAAGTCTTGCGTTTTTAGGGCTGCTTCAAAAAGTGAATCATGCACAGGAAAATCTCCGTATTTATAACCTGTTTTTTCAAGAAGTGAATTTATCATTTTAAAATGTCTTATTTCATCTTCTGCAACTTCAAGCCAATTAAGATAAAACTCTCTTGGCATGTTTTTAAATCTATAAACTGCATCGAGTGCGAGGTCTATGGCTGAGTATTCAATATGAACAATAGCATGAAGTAAGACTGCTTTTTTTTCGTTTGTTTCAAACCCTCTTCTTCTTGGGACCTTTGCAGGTGGGACAATTTTACAAAAAGATGCAAAACTTGGTTTTGTAAAGACTTTAACTTCACCTTTGCTAAAATCTATTTTGTCTTTATTTTCCCAAATCTCATAAAACATTTCAAATTTTTTATTAATATCGTTGCATTCAATTATTTTATCTATCATCTTTCTCCTTTTTGATAAAATTGTAACATAGGATTTTTGTTACAATATTTAAAAAAGGTTTTTTTATGCTTATTGATTCATTTAATCGCACAATAGATTATATCCGAGTATCAGTTACTAGTAGATGCAATTTTAGATGTCTTTATTGTATGCCAAATACGCCTTTTGAGTGGGAACCAAAAGAGAATGTTTTAAGTTATGAAGAGATGTTTGAGTTTTTGCGTCTTGCTATTGATGAGGGAGTAAAAAAGATACGTCTAACAGGAGGAGAACCTCTTTTAAGAAGAGATTTGGATAAATTTATAAAAATGCTTAGCACTTATAAACCAAGTCTTGATTTGGCTTTGACTACAAACGGATTTTATTTAAAAGACCAAGCAAAAAAATTAAAAGATGCAGGACTTAAAAGAGTAAATATCTCTCTTGATAGCTTAAAACCGGAAGTTGCTGCAAAAATTGCTCAAAAGGATGTATTAAAAAAAGTAGTTGATGGAATAGATGAGGCTATTAAAGTAGGATTTGAAGTAAAATTAAATAGTGTAATAATGGGTGGTATTAATGATGGGGAGATTATTGATTTATTAGAGTGGGCAAAAAAAAGAGGGGTCGTTATTAGATTTATTGAGTTTATGGAAAA
This sequence comes from Nautiliaceae bacterium, assembly GCA_039831175.1. Taxonomy (GTDB): domain Bacteria; phylum Campylobacterota; class Campylobacteria; order Campylobacterales; family Nautiliaceae; genus Caminibacter. Next base: position 2,728 of record JBDONU010000103.1, on the reverse strand, counting down.
TGAAAGAGCGTATCCTGGGATAAAAAGCGTAAGTTCAAAAGAAATTTTAGAAAAAATAGCTTCTAAATACTCTTTTAAAGAATTAGAAAAAGATAATAGTGCAAGTAGATATTTTGAGCTTGAGGATGGATATAAATTTGGAGTTATCGAGCCTCATAGTGAAGATTTTTGTAAAAGTTGTAATAGAATTCGCTTAACGGCTGAGGGATATTTGATACCATGTCTTTTTTTTACTGAAAGTTATAATATAAAAGAGGCTATTAGAAAAAAAGATATAAAAAAAGCGGCTGAAATTTTAAGGGATGTTGTAAAAAATAAACCTGAAAAAAACGACTGGAATGAGGGAAAAGTTTCAAGTAGAGCATTTTGGGAGACTGGAGGATAGGATGGATAGTATTAAAAAAGCGGCAAGTGCTATAAAAGAAGCAAAATATCTTTTAATTACAGCCGGAGCTGGTATGGGAGTTGATAGTGGGCTTCCTGATTTTAGAGGGGATGAGGGGTTTTGGAGAGCGTATCCGATTGCTAAGAAACTTGGGCTTAATTTCCAAGCTCTTGCAAATCCTACTTGGTTTGATATTAATCCTTCTCTTGCTTGGGCGTTTTATGGTCATAGATTAAATCTATACCGAAATACAACTCCTCATGAAGGTTTTAAAGTGCTTAAAAATTTGCCTCATAATAAATTTGTATTTACTTCAAATGTAGATGGACAATTTCAAAAAGCCGGGTTTGATGAAAAAAAGATAGTAGAAATTCACGGAAGTATTCATTATCTTCAATGTACGTTGCCTTGTTGTGAGGAGATTTGGGAAAATAAAGAAGAGATAAAAGTTGATATGGAGAAGTTTGAGGCTTTAAATATTCCAAAGTGTAAATTTTGCAAAAGAGTTGCAAGACCAAATATTTTGATGTTTGGAGATTTTAGATTTGTTGAAAAAAGAGTCGATTTGCAACTAAATAGATATAGTTATTGGCTAAGTCAAATTGATGATAAGCTTGTAATTATTGAAATTGGAGCAGGAAAAGCAGTACCTACTGTTAGGTTGGAGAGTGAGAGAATAAGAGACTTATTTGGGGCTACTTTAATTAGAATTAATCCAAGAGAGAGTGATGGTGGGGATATTGAAATACCACTTGGAGCAAAAGAGGCACTTTTAAAGATTGCTGCTTTTTATGATACAATTTGAAAAAAGGATTAAAATGAAAAAAATTGCGTTAATGGTAGCGTTGGTTTCTTTTTCAATGGCTATGAAATGTGAGAGTGTTGCTATTCAAGTTGGAAAAAAGGGAGTGGTGGTTATTAATAAAAAGACTAAGCCTATGATAGAAAAAGCCATAGGTCCTTTGCTTCATATGAAGTTGGAGCAAAATAAAAAATCAGTGGAAGTTTACTTTGATAATAACATAACTGCTAAATTTAACTATCTTGACACTCAAAAGAACTTTAAAAGATTCGTGACAAAAGATGGAGTTTTGTTGGTTAATGATAAGAATGAGAGTGAGGTAATTTTAGTGCTTTCTGTTAAAGATAAAAATACAACAACAATGCTTGGTATTTTTTATAACTGCAAATGATAATGTTTGTTTATGGAAGTTTAAAAAGAGGCAAGAAACTTAATTACTATTTAAAAATGGCGGAGTTTTTATGAGAGGCTATAACTTGTGATAAGTATCCTATTATTTTGAGTAAATCAAAGTGGTATCCTTATTTAATAGAGAGGAAAAATCAAGGATATTACATAAAAGGAGAAGCTTATAAAGTCTCTTCTCGCCTTTTAAAACTTTTAGATAGAGTTGAGGAGGCTCCATACTATTACTACCGAAAGAAAATCTGCATAAAAGTAAATGATAAAAAATATAAAGCGCGGACTTATTTTGTAAGAAAAGTGCCAAAGTATAAAAAAAAGAACTTTTGTCAAATTTTTAGAGTTTTGAGCAAATTAATATTTCTTTTATGTTAAAATTTTGTAAAAAAATAGAAGGTAGTATGAAAAAGTTGTTAACTTTTGGGATTATTGTTGGAACTTTGTTTGCCAAAGGACTTACTCTTCAAGAGAAGCAAGCTCTTTTTAGGGAATATAACACTTCAAAAGTTTTAAGAGATGCTTACTATTATTTTGGAGTGATCTATCCATTTAGTAGTAGCTATTTTGAGCGGTTGATGAAAAGTGAGATTATTCATATGCAAATGATTAAAAAAGTGATAAAACACTATAAAATTCCATTTAAAAGTAATGATACTTTTGGAAAGTTCCCAGATTCATTTAAAAAGGATTTTAAGTTTATAATCGATAAAGGTAGCAAGAGTTTTTTAAAAGTTATTAAAGTTTCTATTAAAGAGGAAGTTGATGATATTGATAGGATAGAAAAGTATAAAAAAATAAGCGCTCACGATGATATAAAAGCTCTTTTTTCTATTATTCAAAGAAGCAGAAAAAATCATTACCTTTTATTTAACCAGATATTGCTTAGAAATTTTAAAAAGGGAGTTTGTATTATAATGCCTTCTAAATATTGCAGACACTATAAATGGGATAGAAATTTACATAAGAGAGTTCATAAAGAATGGTATTTTATTGATATAGAGAAATGGAATAAAATTATGGATAGATTAGAACCTAAGTAGTGGCGTCCCCAACGGGATTCGAACCCGTGTCGCCGCCGTGAAAGGGCGGTATCCTAGACCACTAGACGATGGGGACTCAATGGTGACCCGTGCTGGATT
>JBDONU010000049.1:1330-1638 GCA_039831175.1 Nautiliaceae bacterium | reverse complement strand
GACTTCAAGATTTAACATGGAAAGATTTACCAAGCTATGAAATAGGACTTGAAAAAGGAATTAAAAAAGGTTTGCAAGAAAGAATCAACATATCTCACAAAATAAAGAAACTCTTAAAGGAAAACAATGATTAAAATAGGTATAATAGGGATTGGGACGGTTGGAGAGGCTGTTATTAAAAATCTGGAAAAAAACAAAGAAATCATAAAAGCCAGAGCAGGAAAAGAGATAAAAATAGTAAAAGGAGTGGTAAGGGATTTAAATAAAAAAAGAGAGATTAACATTCCCCTTACAACCGATTATAAAGA
>JBDONU010000049.1:0-1320 GCA_039831175.1 Nautiliaceae bacterium | reverse complement strand
CCTGAAATTGATATAGTAGTAGAGCTTATGGGAGGAGTAGAAAGTGCTTATGAAGTCGTAAAAGACGCCTTAATTCATAAAAAAGCGGTAGTAACTGCCAATAAAGCCCTTCTTGCATATCATAGATTTGAGCTTCAAAAATTAGCTTATACCCCTTTTGAATATGAAGCAAGCGTAGCTGGGGGTATTCCTATTATAAAAGCACTGCGTGATGGGCTTAGTGCAAATAATATCATTGAAATTAAAGGAATAATCAATGGAACTTGCAACTATATTTTAAGTGAGATGAAAAAAGGAAGAGATTATCAAGAAGTTTTAAAAGAAGCTCAAAAATTAGGCTATGCAGAAGCTGACCCAACGTTTGACGTTGGAGGACATGATGCAGCCCATAAACTTTTAATTTTGGCAAGTATAGCTTATAACATTAATGCAAAACCAAAAGACATTTTAATTGAGGGGATTGAGAATATCAATTTAATGGATATTGAATTTGCAAAAGAATTTGGATATGAGATAAAACTTCTTGGAATCGCAAAAAAAATAGATACCAAAATAGAACTCAGAGTCCATCCTACCTTAATAAAACAAAAAGAAATGATTAGTAAAGTAGAAGGCGTTATGAATGCAGTAAGTGTTATAGGGGATGTAGTTGGAGAAACTATGTACTATGGACCAGGAGCCGGAGGAGATGCAACTGCAAGTGCTGTAATTAGCGATATAATAGAAATTGCAAGAGGAATAAAAGCACCTATGCTTGGATTTAAACTCCCGCTTAATAAAAACTACGAATTAAAAGAGATTGATGAAATTGAAAGCAAATACTATCTAAGAATAGCTACAAAAGATAAAGTAGGAGTACTAAATAAAATTACAAACATTCTTGCAAAACATAATATCTCAATTGAAACTTTCCTTCAAAAATCAAAAGACAATTTTGCAAAGCTCCTATTCTCAACTCACCAATGCAAAGAAAAGGAGATAAAAAAAGCTATAAGAGAAATAGAAACTTTTGACTTTGTATTAAAACCAATTAATTATATAAGAATTGAAGAATGACTCTTACCATACCAAAAATTAATAAAATTTTAAAAATTCTAGAAAATATAGCCCTGGGGCTGTTTGTAAATGGAATTTATAGTATAATTGTAGGAAATATAAATTTAGCTAACTTAATAATAGTAATTGGCTCAATTTATATTTTAGCTATAACTATTTTTTTTGGAGAGTAAATGAGCGGAGATAGTATTGTTGCAATTTTTACTATAATAATCGCACTCTTTGCTACCTTTTTGATTATTAAAAAAAAGAAAATGCGTGGTA
>JBDONU010000040.1:0-5919 GCA_039831175.1 Nautiliaceae bacterium | reverse complement strand
CAATTTTATCTAATTTTGAGTAAAATTCAAGGTAGATTTTTTAAATAATTAAAAATTTATGAAAAAGGATGAAAATGAAAGTACTACTTATAAAAGATGTAAAAGGCCTTGGTAAGGCAGGTGAGATAAAAAATGTAAAAGATGGATATGCAAGAAACTTTTTACTTCCAAGAGGGTTGGCAAAAGTAGCAACCGATGCAGTAATTAAAGAATGGGAAAAAGAAGAAGCTAAAAGAAAAGCTAAGCTTGAAGCTGAGCTTAGGGCTATTAATGAAGTAAAAGAAAAACTTGAAAATACTACTTTAAAAATAAAACACAAACTTGGGGCAAGTGGACAGCTTATAGGGGCTGTTACAAACAAGGAGATTGGGGAAAAGTTAAAAGAGCTTGGATTTGATATTGAGAAAAAACAGATTGAACACACTTCAATTAAAGCTCCTGGAAGTTATGAAGTTGATATTAAGCTTGGGCATGGGATTCATGCAAAACTTAATGTGGAAGTAGAGGGTGAGTAATGAGTGTGAATTTAGAGGCCACTACCATACTTGGATATAAAAAAGATGGAGTTGCGGTAATTGGAGGAGATGGACAAGTTACTTTTGGTAACGCTGTTTTAAAAGGTAATGCAAAAAAGGTTAGGACTTTGTATAACGGAAAAGTCCTTGCTGGGTTTGCCGGAAGCACGGCTGATGCTTTTATTTTATTTGATATGTTTGAAAATCACCTTCAAAATAGGAAAGGAGATTTGTTAAAAGCAGTTATTGATTTTGCAAAAGAGTGGAGAAGGGATAAGTATTTAAGAAGGCTTGAAGCTATGATGATAGTGCTTAATACTAAACATATCTTTATTCTCTCAGGTAACGGGGATGTGGTAGAGCCAGAAGATGGGAAGCTTGCGGCAATTGGAAGCGGTGGAAATTTTGCGATTTCAGCGGCAAGAGCACTTGATAGACACGCTAATCTTGATGCGGAGAGTTTGGTTAGGGAGTCGTTAAAGATTGCAGGGGAACTTTGTATTTATACAAACACAAATATTACACTATTAAAATTAGAGGAGGATAAATGAGTGAAATGACTCCAAAAGAGATTGTAAAATATCTTGATGAGTATGTTGTAGGACAAAAGGATGCAAAAAAGACAATAGCAATTGCCCTTAGAAACAGGTACAGAAGAATGAAACTTCCAAAAGAGTGGCAAGATGATATTTTGCCAAAAAACATTCTTATGATTGGACCAACCGGAGTTGGTAAGACTGAGATTGCAAGAAGAATGGCAAAAATGATGAAAGTTCCTTTTATTAAAGTAGAAGCAAGTAAATATACAGAAGTTGGATTTGTTGGAAGAGATGTTGAGAGTATGATTAGAGACCTTGTGAATAACTCTATGAATTTAGTTAGAGCTGAGATGGAAGAGGAGAGAAAAGAGCAAATTGAAGAGGAAGTTATTAATGAAATTACTAAAAAACTTCTCCCACCACTTCCAAAAAACGCTCCTGAGGAGAAACAAAGAGATTATCAAAAGACATTTGAGAAGATGAAAGAGAGGGTAAAAAAAGGAGAAGTGGATAACCTTAAAATCACCATTGAGGTTGAAGAGGGGCTTGATGATGACAATTTGCCGCCTGAGATGATTAAAGCCCAGGAGAGTATTGTAAAAATTATCGGGATCTTTAATAAAAACAAAGAGAAAAAAGAAGTTAGCGTAAAAGAGGCAAAAGAGCTTTTAAGAAAACAAGCCGCTGAGAAGTTTATCAATAAAGAGGAGCTCAAAAAAGAGGCGATAAAAAGAGCGGAAAACGGAATTATTTTTATTGATGAGATTGATAAAATCGCAGCAACTGGAAATACTCGCCAAGACCCAAGTAAAGAGGGGGTTCAAAGGGATTTGTTGCCAATAGTTGAGGGGAGTGTGGTAAATACAAAATACGGGTATGTAAAGACTGATCATATCTTATTTATTGCCGCTGGTGCTTTTCACGTTAGCAAACCAAGCGATTTAATTCCAGAGCTTCAAGGTAGGTTTCCTCTAAGGGTTGAACTTAATAGTCTTGATGAAGAGGCACTTTATCAGATTCTAACTCGCCCAAAACACTCTTTAATCAAACAGTATCAAAAATTACTTGAAGTTGAGGGTGTTGAGCTTAAATTCAGCGAAGATGCTTTAAGGGAGATTGCAAGATATGCATATCTTGCAAATGAAAAGACAGAGGATATCGGAGCAAGAAGACTTCACACGGTTGTTGAGAAGGTCCTTGAAGATATTAACTTTAATGCCGATGAGTATAAGGGAGAAGAGTTTTTGGTGGATAAAGAGTATGTAAAAAGTAAACTTGAAGATATAGTTGATAACGAAGATTTAACAAAATATATTTTATAAGGGGAAAAATGCCAAAGAGTGGATTTGTTGGGATCTTAGGAAAGCCAAATGCCGGGAAGTCAACCCTTCTTAATTGGCTTCTTGGAGAAAAGATTGCACTTGTATCTCCAAAAGAGAATGCAAGTAGAAAAAGAGTTAACGCAATTGTAATGCACAAAGACAATCAAATTATTTTGCTTGATACGCCAGGGCTTCACGAAAAAGAAAAACTTCTTAATAAGTTTATGTTAAAAGAGGCACTAAAAGCGTTAGGTGATAGTGATTTGGTTTTGTTTTTGGCTGATGTTAGAGATGATTTGGATGGTTATAGGTGGTTTTTGGAGTTAAATAAAAAAAATATTCCTCATATTGTGGTTTTGACAAAGACGGATTTGGTAAATAAAGAAGATGTTGAGAAGAAGAAAAAAGAGTATGAAGAGTTAGGTAAAACATTAGCGGTTATTCCAGTGAGTGCAGTTAATGGAAGTGGAAGAGAGGAGCTTTTGGATGAAATTGTAAAACATCTCCCAGAGCATCCTTACTATTATGACCCTGATATTATTTCCACTGAGAATATAAGAGATATTTACAAAGAGCTTATTAGAGAAGCTTTGTTTGAAAAACTTGGAGATGAGTTACCTTATGAAACAGATGTTATAATTGATAAGATTGAAGAGTATGATAATTTGGATAAAGTTTATGCTACAATTATAGTTGAGAGACCAAGCCAAAAAGGTATGATTATTGGTAAGAAAGGTAAAAAAATAAAAGAGATTGGAATGTATGCAAGAAAACTTCTTGAAGAGTTTAGCGGTAAGAAAATATATCTTGAACTTTATGTAAAAGTTGTCCCAAAATGGACTAAAAAGAAGAGTGCACTTGAAGAATTAGGGTATGAGGTAGATTAAAATGAAAAAATTAAATTTAGATTTTAAGAGCTTTTTGGAGAAATTTAAGAAAAAAGAGGAGCCAAAAGAGAAGAAAAAACTTAATCTAAAACTTAAAACTGAGGCTTTTAAAAACTTCTCTTTTACTGACTTAAAATATAAATTCTCAATTTTTAGAAAATATGATTATGACATTAGAAATGTTATTGGAGTAAAAGGTGAACAAAGATATATTCTTTATACTGATAGAAAGCTTATTAGGATTTATCACGGAAAATTAAAATCTTCTGCCCTTTTGTCTACTTACGTGCCATTAGAGCACGCTACTTTTTATAACTTTACAGTAGAAAAAAGTGTGCTTGAAAAAGTAGATTTAGATAGTTTTGTTGAGACTCAAATTTATGAAAATGCCGGAGTGAATGAAACGGAAGATTATATTATCAAATATAAAGTTATTGATAGATTAAAAAATCCAAAGCAGGTTGTAATTGAGACCATTATTGTGCCTGCTATTATGCTTAAAAACTCTTTTAAAGATATTTTAGAAGAGACTGGATATATAGATTATATCTCTTTTCCAGCTTTTGCTTATAAAGCTTTGTATGAGGAACAAATTTTACATCCTGCAAATGATATTTTTGCGGTAATTTTATTTGATAAGATTTTCTTAACTTTTTATTCAGATGGTGATTTAGTGTATATGACAACTTTATCTGGTGGGCTTGGACAGATTTTTAAGGCATTGGAAAAGTTAAAAATTAAGAATTTTAATTTAGACACTTTTAAAAAGCTAATTACTCAAAAAGGACTGGATAGAAATAAATTTACAAAGCAAGAGCAAATTGTCCTTGGAATTATTCAAAAAGAGTTTAATAATATCTTAGGACTTATTAATGAGCAGATGAATAGAGTAACAAATGAGTATGATATTGATGAGTTTGATAGACTTTATATTATCTCAGAATATGGAAAAATTCCAGGGCTTCATGATTATGTATCAAAGTATATAAATCTTGATACTTTTGGATTTGAATTTTATGAAAAATATAACCTTGATAGACTTCCAGTTGATCCATTTTTGTTCTTAGGAATGCTTGAAGCTCACTATGCTTATAAGAAAAATGACCAACGATTTAATTTTTCTTTATTTTTAAGAAAACCTACATTCTTTTATCGTCCAAGTGGAATTATTGTCTTAACAACGACCGCTTCAATTATTCTATTTAGTATCTATCCAGCTATATTGTTTTATCAAGGTAAAGTTTTAGAGAGCAAAAATAATGTATTAACAAAGAAAAAATTGGCTTTAATGGGAGAGAAGGCAAAGCTTGTTAGTAAGGAGAAGAACTTAGAGAGTATAAAAAACAATCTTGAAAATACAATAGATAAGTATACTAAAAAAGTAGCCCTTATTAAACAATTTATTGAAGATGTTTATAAAACGAAATTTGATTATATCCCAAAATCCCAGGATTTAGTAGATATTACTCTTCTTATGAATAAACATAGGGTATTTTTAAGCAAACTTGATTTTGAAGATGGAGTGTTTTATGTTGATGTGTATGCATTAAAAGAAAAAGCTATTCCTCATTTAATTGATGATTTGATTTCAAATGGATTTTCTGTATCTTTTACGCAAGTTGTTTCAGATAATGGAAAATATAAATCTCAACTTAGGATAAAAGAATGAATAAAGAGAATATTTTTGATAAGATAGATTCTTATTTTGAGGGTAGAGATAAAAAAGAGTTTTATTATGTGCTTGCTTTTATTGTATTGTTGATAGGATTTATCATTTATTATTATATTTTCCCTCTTGCTCAGGAGTATAAAGAGAAAGAGGAAAATCTAAATAAAGATTTAAAAGAAGAAATTGCAAAGCTAAATACAGATATTTCTGTTTTAAGAAGCAAGACTTTTGCTTTAAATAAAAAAATCTCTCAATTAAAATCAGACCTTGGAAAGGTTAAAAAAGAGAAGGTATTTTATGAAGAGTTAGCGAAGTTACTTGATTTTGTGAATTTTAATCAATATGTATGGGGGCAGTTTGTTAAAGGGTGCGTGGATGATGCAAGAAGAAATGGTCTTGAAGTTGTTGATATAAAAAATGTGTTGTATACTCAAAAAAAAGAAGAACCTAAGAAAGTTAAAAAGCTTACTAGAAAAAAAGAAGTTAAAAAGACTCAAAAACAGAAATTTATTTCTAAAAAACTAGATGTTACTTTAACTTTAAAGGGTGATTATAAAAATTTTATTTGGTATATTTATGATTATGAGAATAGAAAAGAGCTAATAAGGGTTAGTCAGATGAAAATTTTATCTCCAAATAGTTTTTCAGTTACATTTTCTTTATATGGGAAAGAACAATGAAAAGAGTTATACTTTTTTTGATTTTTTTTACTTTGGCGTTTGGTAATAATTTAAGCAATGTTGATAATGAATATATGAATTATGTAAATAAACTTATAAACTATGAATTTGGGCTTAAAAATTTTGATAAAATTAAACCGCCTTTTGAAGAAGCTTTTAAACCAAAGCAACCAAGAAAATTAACTCTTGTTAAAAGTATAAAAATTACGTTATTAGCAATTCTTGATAATAAAGCTTATGTAAAACTTGATGAGTTTTTAGGAGATAGGCTTATTAAAACAGAGAAAAAATGGGTTGGTATAGGTGA
>JBDONU010000091.1:0-1666 GCA_039831175.1 Nautiliaceae bacterium | reverse complement strand
CATTTACGCTAACTTTATCTCCATCCTCAACATCATACGCAGGATTTGTAATAACTCTACCATTAACTTTAACCTTTCCATCAAAAATCAACTTATCAGCCTCTCTTCTTGAATAAGTTGTATGGTGGCTTATAAATTTATTTAATCTCATTGTATCTCCTTATTTTATTCCAGCTTGAACTAAATCGTGAATATGAATAACTCCAACAATTTCTCCATCTTCATTCACTACTGGTAAAAGCTGAATTTTATTATCTTCCATAAATTTTAAAGCATCGCTTGCTAAAATACTCTCTTTTATTACTTTTGGATTTTTGGTTGCAAACTCAATTGCCCTTTTACTAAGGTCAAATCCATCACTCATCATTGCTCTTCTTAAATCTCCATCACTCAAAATTGAATTTACTTTATTATCCTTAACAAAAAGCAAATGCCCAAGTTTCCCAGCCGTCATTTTAATAATAGCCTCTTTTAAACTCTCATCTTCATTTGCTATTGGAAACTCTTTTTTCATTAAATCTTTTACTTTTACAAAAAGCTTTTTACCAAGACTCCCTCCTGGATGAAATGACGCAAAATCCTCTTTTGTAAAATTTCTCTTTTTCATAAGACAAACAGCCAAAGCATCCCCCATTGCCAAAGTTAGAGTAGTTGAGCTAGTTGGAGCCACATTTAAAGGACAAGCCTCTTTTTCAACGTGTATATCCAAAACAACATCCGCATACCTTGCAAGAGTTGAATTTTTATCTCCTGTCATTGCAATTAAAGGCACATCAAACCTTTTAATATGAGGTAAAATTTTTATAAGCTCTTCACTCTCTCCGCTATAACTAATAGCAATAACGCTATCATCTTTTGTAATCATTCCAAGGTCTCCGTGAAGTGCTTCTGTTGGATGAATAAAAAAACTTGGAGTTCCAGTACTTGCAAGGGTAGCGGCTATTTTTGAACCAATAAGCCCTGATTTGCCAACACCTGTTATAATTACTTTACCTTTTGTATTATAAGCAATTTCCACTGCCTTTTCTATTCCCTCTACATTTGCTTTTTTTAAAGCCTCAGCTTCAATATCCAAAACCTCTCTTGCAATTTTTCTAAAATTCACGCTAAGCCTTTTTTTTAAAATTATATCATTTTTAATGTTACATTTTCACACAAAGGCTCTTTTGTTTAATTTACTTTATGTAACATTTGCTAAAAATTACTCTATAATTAAAACAAAAAAAGGAGTCTTATGAGCTTTATTGAAGAGTATAAAAAACATACAGAAGAGAGAGCTAAACTTGGTATCCCGCCTTTGCCACTTACTGCAAAACAAGCAGCTGAATTAGTTGAACTACTTAAAATGGTTCCAATCCCAGAAGAAGACTATTTAATGGATTTATTCTTAAATCATATAAATCCAGGGGTTGATGAAGCTGCATATGTAAAAGCTGCATTTTTAAACGATATCGTGCAAGGTAAAACATCATCTCCTGCAATTTCTAAAAAAAGAGCTGTTCAAATTCTTGGTACTATGCTTGGAGGATATAACGTAAAACCTCTAATTGATGCTTTAAGCCACGAAGATGAAGAGATTGCACAAGAAGCTGCAAATCAACTTAAAAATATCTTATTAGTTTATGATGCATTCCACGATGTAGAAGAACTTGCAAAAAAAGGAAAT
>JBDONU010000085.1:0-20868 GCA_039831175.1 Nautiliaceae bacterium | reverse complement strand
GCATCTCTTAAATCATCATATTTATCCGTATCAATTGGGTAAAGTCCAGCAAACACAAAACTTTTTGCCTCTTCAAATTCAGCCGCTGGCTTTTTTGCTGGATTTTTGGTATCTGTTATGGTATCTCCGACTTTAATATCAGCTACATTTTTAAGTCCCATTACGACAACTCCAACTTCTCCCGTTTTAATTTCATCGGTTTTTAGTTTTTTTAGAGGGTGTGGATAGAATAGGTCTAAGACTTTGTGCTTTTTACCAGTTCCCATAACCAAAACTTCTTGCCCTTTTTTAATGGACCCATCAAATACTCTAACTAAACAAATTGCTCCAAGATAATTATCAAACCAGCTATCATAAATTAATGCTTTTGTTGGAGCGTTTGGATCTCCTTTTGGAGCTGGGATTCTTTCAATTATCGCATCGAGTAACTCTTCAATTCCTTCTCCTGTTTTTGCACTGACATAAATAGCTTCGCTTGCGTCAATTCCGATAGTCTGTTCTATTTCTTTGGCAACTCTTTCTGGTTCTGCACTTGGTAGGTCAATTTTGTTAATTACCGGAATGATTTCAAGGTCATTTTCAATTGCCATATAGACATTTGCAAGCGTTTGAGCCTCAACCCCTTGGGTTGCATCAACTACCAATAAAGCACCTTCACTACTTTTTAAGGATTTGCTAACTTCATAAGAAAAATCAACATGTCCTGGGGTGTCAATAAGATTTAGGATATATCCTTTGTATTCAAGTCTTACACTTTGAGCTTTAATTGTAATGCCTCTTTCTTTTTCAATATCCATTGTATCAAGGAGTTGGTCTTCTTTCTCTCTCTCGCTAATTCCTCCGCAAAATTCTATAAGCCTATCAGCCAATGTGCTTTTTCCGTGGTCAATATGGGCTATAATTGAGAAGTTTCTGATTTTTTCTTGCATAAAGCACCTTTTTTATCGCAATTATACCACATAAAAAAGATTAAGCGAAAATTAAAAATTAAAATAACTGTTTCAAAAAACTTGACATAACTTCACTAAATAATGTATAATAATCAAAAAACAAGGAGCAAGAAATGAAAAAAATCGTATCAGCAATAGCAGCGATTTCAGTAATGTCTACATCACTTTTAGCAGCAGATGCAAAAACAAACGCTATTAGCAATAAAGCGGTTGCAAAAGCAGAACAACAAGCTCAACAAGATCAGGCAAATCAAATTATAAAAGAGGCAGTTGAAGCTATTAAATATACTCAAGAAGCTTTAATGTATCTAAATTCAAACAATCCCAAAAAAGCACTTGAAGCGCTTAAAAATGCAGCAGGAGAACTTGCAGTTGTGTTAAATACACCAAATCCTCCATATTTATTGCCAGTTGATATGCAAGTAGTTGCTTATCAATTCCAAGGTAAACTTGAAGATATTAAAAAAATGGCAAGAGAAGCTAAAAAATTAGTAGAAGAGGATAAATTTCCACAAGCAAGAGCTATTTTAAATACTCTAAGAGATGAAATTGTAATTAAAACAGTTAACTTGCCACTTGCAACATATCCAGCGGCTGTGAATTTAGCGATTAAGTATATTAATGAAGGGAAAATTAAAGAAGCAAAAGAAGTTTTACAAATGGCACTATCAACATTAGTTGAAATTGATACTATTATTCCAATTCCACTTGTAAAAGCACACGCATTAGTTGCAAAAGCGGCTGAAATTGTTAAAAAAGATAAAAAAGAAGCAATTAAATATCTTGAAGAAGCTAAATATCAACTTAAACTTGCTGAGGCACTTGGATATACAAGTAAAAGTAGTACAACTTATAAAATGCTAAGAGAAGAGATTAACAAGCTTGAAAGAGAAATTAAAGCTAACCATAAAACTGGTGGATTATTTGAAGAGTTGCTTCAAAAACTTAAAGAGTTCAAAGAAAAAGCAATTACTCACGTTAGTAAGTAATTGCTTTTTTTCTTTTTTTGTTTGTGTTGAAATAAGTATCTGGCACTAAGTTTTGACAAAACAAAAGCCAAAAAGAGGCTATTTTTTCTTCTTCTTTTTTGGAGGGGTTATAAGAAGGTTGATATAATTTCCTTCAAGTTTAGGTTCGTTTTGTTTTTCTGCTACATCTTTTAGCATATCCCAAACTCTTTCAATTACTTCAAACCCTTTCTCAGGAGTTGCAAGTTCTCTTCCTCTTAAAAAGACTCTAAGTTTTACATGTTTTCCTTTTTGTAAAAAGTCTCTTGCGTGTTTTACTTTAAAATCAATATCGTTTTGTTGAATTTTTGAAGTAAACTTAATTTCTTTTACTTCAATTTTTGTCTGTTTTTTCTTTGCTTCTTTTTTCTTTCTCTCTTGTTCATATTTATATTTTCCATAATCCATTGCTTTTGCAACTGGTGGATTTGCATTTGGAGCTACTAATACTAAATCAAGCCCTTTATTATATGCAATTTCTAATGCTTTGTGAGAGTCAATTATTTTTGGCTCTCCTTCTGTGTCCACAAATCTTACTTTATCTGTAAAGTCTAAAATTTCCTCGTTTATAAGGGTCTTATTTTTACTCATAATTTAACCTCGCTAAGTTTTTTAATCATTTCCACAAACTCTCCTTTTTTCATTTTGTATTGTTCTTTTTTTCTTCTATCGCGAATTGCAACGGTGCTGTTTTCAACTTCTTCATCACCTATAATTACAACATATCCAACTTTTTGTTTTTCTGCGTTTCTGATTCTTTTATTTAGTGAATCGTTACTTGTAAAAATTTCCGTTTTTAAATCATGTTCAAGAAGCTCTTTTTGAATCTCTTTTGCATAATCTATATGCTTTTCATTGATTGGCACAAAAATTGCTTTTATTGGAGCAATAAAAGTTGGAAATTCACCAGCGTAATGCTCTGTTAAGATTGCAATAAACCTCTCAAAACTTCCAATAATTGCTCTGTGAATCATAACAGGACGCTTTCTTTGATTATTTTCATCAACATAGCTTATGTCAAATCTCTCAGGTAGATTAAAATCTACTTGAATTGTTCCACACTGCCACTTTCTACCAATCGCGTCGGTAATTTTAATATCAATCTTTGGTCCATAAAATGCTCCTCCACCCTCATCAATTCCATATTCACGTCCAAGTCCATCAAGAGCCGCTTTGAGGGCTGATGTTGCTTTTTCCCAGATTTCATCACTTCCTATTGATTTTTCAGGACGGGTTGAGATTTCCATCTCATATTCAAATCCAAATCTTTGCATAATTGAATCAACAAAATCAAGTACTTTAATAACTTCTTCTTCAATCTGGTCTGGGCGACAGAAGATATGGGCGTCATCTTGTGTAAATTCTCTAACTCTAAGCAGTCCGTGAAGCACTCCGCTTTTTTCGTGGCGGTGTACCGTTCCAAATTCAAATAATCTTAATGGAAGCTCTTTGTAGCTTCTTGTTTTATGTCCAAAGATTTTAACATGAGAGAGGCAGTTCATAGGTTTAATTCCATACTCTTGGGCTTCTTTGTCTTCTTCATCGTGAGCTATTTGAGTAAAATACATATTCTCTTTATAGTTGTAATAATGCCCGCTTATTTTCCACATTTCACTCTTTAAAAGTTCAGGTCCTCTAACTGGTTCGTAATATCTTCTGATGTGAGCTGAAAAAAGTAATTTTTCAAGATTGCTTCTTAGCATTGCCCCTTTTGGTAGCCAAATTGGCATCCCAGGAGCTACTTCTTCATCAAAAAGCCAAAGTTCAAGTTCTTTGCCTATTTTTCTATGGTCTCTTTTTAATGCTTCTTCAAGCATTTTTAAATATTTTTGAAGTGCATCTTTACTTGCAAAGGCGGTTCCGTAAATTCTTGTTAGCATCTCTTTTGAAGAGTCTCCTCCAAGATAAGCTCCTGCTACTTTTTGAAGTTTTACATTTTGGAGATATTTTGTATTTGGTACATGAGGTCCTCTACACAAATCCTCAAAATCTCCCTGGCGATAGATTGATACTTTTTCATCTTCTATCATATCAAGTACTGCTTGTTTTAATTCATCATCTTTAAATTTTTCCCTTGCTTCGTTTTTACTTATTTCATATCTTGTAATCTCAAACTTTTTTTTAGCAAGAGATTTCATCTTCTTTTCAATAGCTTTTAAATCTTTATCGCTAATTTGAGTTGATGTTTTTAGGTCGTAATAAAAGCCGTTTTCAATTACTGGTCCTACATAAAATTTTGCATCCGGATATAGCTCTTTTATTGCCTGAGCCATTAAGTGTGCAGCAGAGTGGCGGATAAGTTTAAGTGCGTCTTCACTATCTTCAAAGTAAATTGGAGTTGCATTTGTTGTGTCAATATTTTTTGCTTTTATTGTTTGAAGGTCATAAATATTCCCATCAATTTTGTAACCAATAATATCAGCCATTAAGTTCCTTTAAAAGAAGTAAGTAGAAGTTAATCAAGTTTAGTCCTCTTAATTATAGGTTCTCCTTTTTTGGCTGAATTTTATCTTAAAAAAAAATTAATGTCAAATTCATTTAGCTTTGTTAAATTAAATTTATCTGGCACCATTTTTGATTTACGATTTTTTAACTGTTTACTTACTTTTTGTTTACTATTTATGCAATAAAATTATTAATTTTTTATTATTTTAATGTTATAATTTGTTGCTTAATCTAGGAGATAAGGATGAAAAAATTATTAATAATAGTGGGAATTATTTTTTTATTTTTTAGTGGGTGTTCAAGAATGTATAGTTCTAATGAAGTTAGTTTAAGTGAAGTAAATAAAGAGTTAACTTATCAAATGGGTGTAGTTGAAGATGTTAAAAAAGTTGTAATAAAAGATAATGGAAGTGGACTTTTTGTTGGGGCTTATGCTGGAAGTGTGCTTGGGAGTATGTTTGGAAAAGGTAAAGGTAATATTTTATCTACCTTAATTGGTGGGTTAAGCGGTGCTTTTGTTGGGTATGAAGAGGATAAGGCAAATGGTGAAGAGCTTTTTATAAAGCTTGATGATGGGAGAAGGGTTGTTGTTATTGTAAAAGGGATTGATATTAAAAAAGGCGATAAAGTAAGACTTATTTTAAATGGCAAAAGGATAGTAAGAGTTGAAAAAGTTTAGTGAATTTGGCTCAAAAATATTGAGCGGGGGGGGGGGCACTATTAGATTTTTTTTTTGCTTTTTTTTGTTCTATCTTTTTTTCTTTAATAAAATCGTTAAGGAGTTGTTAATGGCAAGAAAACCAAGAGTTAGTGAACCTGGGTTTTATCATATTGTAAATCGGGGAGTTGAGAGAAAAGATATTTTTAATGAAAAGGAAGATTATATTAAATTTTTAGAACTTATGTTAAAGACAAAGTATGATTACAACGTAACATTTCATGCATTTACTATTTTGCCAAATCATTATCATATCTTAATTGAAACTCATAAAGATAATTTAAGTGAAGCTATGAGATTTTTAAATAGTGCTTATGCTGCTTGGTATAATTTTAAAAATAATAGAGTTGGACATTTGTGGAAAGGGAGATTTGAGAGTTATATGCTTTTTGATGAGAAGCATTTTTGGAATATCATAAAATATATTGAAAGAAATGCTTTTGTTTTAGGGCTTGTGGATGATATTACAAAATGGGAGTATCAATCTTTGTATCTAAGACTTAATAAAAATAGATTTTCAGAAATTATTGAAGGTAGCAAAATTTTTGAGAAACCTCTTGATGAGTATATTGAGTGGCTAAAAAAACCTCTTGAAAAGTTTGAGATTGAAGAGATTTATAAAGAACCAAAAATCATTAAAGATGAGAATGGAAATATAAAGGTAGTTAGAAAAAGGCTTGAAGAGTTTTTCAAAGAGTATGAGGATAAAAAAGAAGCAATAAAAGCGGCAAAAGCCCACGGTTATAAATATAGTGAAATTGCAAGGTTTTTGGGATATTCAAATGCTTATATAAGTAAGCTTGCCAAAAGCTAAGGGCTTTTGGCTTAGAGTTTTGAAGCAATTAAGGAAGTAAGTTCTAATACTCTTTTTGCATATCCAAATTCATTATCATACCAAGTGAGGATTTTTGCTTTATTTCCGTCTACAACCGCGGTTGAGAGGGCGTCAATTGTGCTTGAATTTGGATTATTTATCATATCGGTTGATACTACTTCATCATAAGTAATGCCAAGAATTCCTTTTAATTTGCCGTTTGCGTACTCTTCAAATTTTTTATTTAACTCTTCTGCACTTACTTCTTTTTTAAGAGTTACGTTAATATCAGTTACTGCTACATCAGCTACTGGTACTCTTAGAGCCATTGCATGCATTTTTCCTTTAAGCTGAGGGATTACTTCAATTGTAGCTTTTGCCGCTCCTGTTGTTGTAGGGATGATATTAATTGCTGCTGCTCTTCCACGTCTATGTTTTCCTGGTTTTTTCTTATCAATTGTTACTTGGCTTGAAGTGTATGCGTGAACTGTTGTAACTAATGCGCTCTCAACTCCATACTCATCTTCTAAAATCTTCATAACTGGTGCGAGTGAATTTGTCGTGCAGCTTGCGTTTGATACTATGTGATGATTTTGAGGATCATATTCATTTTCGTTAACTCCAAGCACAATTGTTTTATCTACATTTTTACCGGGTGCTGTGATTACTACTTTTTTAGCGCCTGCTTGTAAATGCTTTGATGCTTTTTCTTTTTCTGTAAATTTACCAGTAGCTTCAATTACAATATCAATTCCCATTTCACTCCAAGGAAGTTTTTGAGGGTCTCTTTCATTTACAATTTTAATTTCTTGTCCATCTAAAATTAAGCTATCATCTGTATACTCTACATTAACTGGAAATCTTCCATGAACTGAGTCAAATTTGAGCATATACGCTAAATCCTCTGGAGTCCCACTACCTCCATTTGCTACAATTATTTCAATATTATCTGGTTTGTTTGTAAAGTAGTGCCACAAAACCATTTTTCCAATTCTACCAAGTCCGTTTATTGCTACTTTTTTCATTCTTACTCCTTTTTGGGAAAAATTATATCAAAAAAATTAGATTTGGATTATTTTTTATTTTTTTGTATAATTCCCTCTCAAATAGCTCCTTGCTCCTAAGCACGGGGGCTAAAAAGCCAAAAGGAGATTTAATGAAATATTATGAAACAATGCTTGTTTTAAAACCAACATTAACGGATGAAGAAAAAGATGCAATTATTGAGAATGTAAAAAAAGTTATTACAGATTTTGGTGGAGAAGTAGCTGCGGTTGATAATATTGGAATTAGAGAGCTTGCTTATCCAATTCAAAAGTTTGAGAGAGGTCATTATTATATAGTTTATTATAAAGCACCAGCACCAGCAATTGTAGAGCTTGAAAGACAATTAAGATATAATGAAGATGTTTTAAGATTTATGAGTGTTAAATATGAAACTAAAAAAGATATAGCTCGCTGGGAAAAAATGGTCGCTGATGTTCAATAAAGTTATTTTAATAGGAAATCTTACGCGTGATGTAGAGTTAAGATATACTCCAAGCGGGACAGCCGTTGGAAAATTTGGACTTGCGGTAAATAGAGTTTATAAAGATAATGTAACTGGTGAGAATAAGCAAGAAGTTTTGTTTATTGATATAACAGTTTTTGGTAGAAGTGCTGAGGTTGCGAATCAGTATTTAAACAAAGGTAGAAGAGTTTTAGTTGAGGGAAGGCTTGTTTTAGACCAGTGGGTAGATAGTTCTGGTCAAAAAAGAAGTAAACACTCAGTTGTTGCTGAGAGGGTGCAGTTTATGGATAGTAAAAGTGAAGTTCAGAGTTATCAGACTGAAAAAGAGAGTAGTTATCAAAAACCACAACAAAACAACCAAAATCAAGTTCCATCAATTGATATTGATGAAGATGAAATACCATTTTAAAGGATAGACAATGGCACAAGACCCAAAAAGAAAATATGGAAAAAAAAGATGTAAATATTGTGAAATGAAAGTTGATTACATTGGATATAAAGACCTTGAGCTTATTAAATATTCTTTGTCTGAGAGATATAAAATTATGCCAAGAAGGTTAACTGGTACTTGTAAAAAACATCAGGATATGGTAACAAAAGCAATAAAAAGAGCAAGACAAGTTGCACTTATTCCTTATGTTGTAGATAGAAAAAGAGTTATTGAAAATCCATTTGACGCTATTAAGCCACTTAAAGGGTAATCCCTTTTGGCTTTTATATATCTTAACAAAGAAAAGTTTTTTAATAATCTGAAAAAAATCTCTTCAATTAATCCTAATATTATTGCAGTAATTAAAGATAATGCATATGGGCATGGTATTTTGCCAATTTCTAAAATGCTAAGAGAGTTTGGAGTAAAAAAAGTAGCAGTTAGAGATAATGATGAAGCAAAGATTGTGAGAGGATTTTTTGAAGAGATTTTGATTTTTAATCCACCAACAAGTAGAGATGCTATGAATTTCTCTTATGCTGTTAACTCTCTTATACAACTTAAAAAAAATCGCCATCCATATATTCACTTAAAAGTTGATACTGGATTTAGAAGAAATGGGATTTTAGAAGAGGAAGTGGAAGAAGCGTTGGAGATTATTTTAAAAAAGAGGTTTGAGGTAAGAGGAGTTTTTTCCCATTTTTGTTGTGCTGATGAAGAGGGATGCGATACTTTTATTCAATATGATAAATTTTTAAGAATAAAAGATAAAATTGAAAAGTTTTGTACTAAAAATAATCTTCCTTTGCCTTATTTTCATATAGCAAATTCAGCTGCTTTGACTAAACTTCCTAATACTCTTGATTTTGTAAGAGTTGGTATTGCTATGTATGGTGGGATTGATGGGTATGAAGGAGTTATGAAGCTTGTTGGTAAGATGGTTAGTAAAAGAGTTTTGGATAAAAATGAAGGATGTGGATATAATAAAGCTTTTATGAGTGATAAAAAAAGAGTAATTACCACAATTGATGTTGGGTATGCTGATGGGATTCCTTATTTTAAAAAGGGGTGTAAATTAAAAGATACTTTTGCCCTTGGGAAAATCTCTATGGATTATATGATTGTAGATGGAGAGTGGGATGAGGTTGTTGTGTTTGATGATGTTAAGGAGTTTGTAAAAAATTTTGATACGATAACTTATGATATTTTGGTAAAAATCTCTCCAAGAATTAAAAGGAAAATAGTTGAAACCAGTAACAATAACAGAATTAAACAATCAGCTAAAATCTCTCGTTGATACTCATTTTGAGATAGTTTATGTAAAAGGGGAAGTTAGTAAAGTAACCTATCATACTTCTGGGCATCTCTATTTTACTTTAAAAGATGAAAACTCTTCTATTAATTGTGCGATGTGGAGAAGTAATGTAAAAGGAATGAAGAGTAAACTTAAAGTTGGGGATGAGGTTGAGGTTTTTGGAGGGGTTAGTGTTTATGTGCCAAGAGGAGAGTATAAATTAATTGCTCAAAAGATAACTTTTGGAGGAATAGGCGAACTTCAAATTGCTTTTGAGAGGTTGAGGGAGGAGTTAAAGAATCTTGGATATTTTGATAATAAAAAGCCACTTCCAAAATTTCCAAAAAGAGTTGCACTTATCACTTCAAAAACTGGGGCAGCTTTGCAAGATATGCTAAGGGTTGCAAAGAAAAGATGGCTTCTTAGTAAGTTTTATCTTTTTGATACCTTAGTTCAAGGGGATGGTGCAAAGGAGAGTATTGCAAAAAATATAAAAAAAGCAGATGAGTTTAGATTTGAAGATGGAAGAGGATTTGATTTGATTATTGTTGCAAGGGGAGGTGGAAGTAAGGAAGATTTATGGGCTTTTAATGAAAGAGTTGTAGCAGATGCTATTTTTGAGGCTAAAACTCCTATAATCTCTGCGGTTGGACATGAGATTGATTATTTGATTAGTGATTTTGTAGCAGATAAAAGAGCGGCTACTCCAAGTAATGCAATTGAGATTGCGCTTCCTGATAAGAATGAGCTTTTGTTAAGAATTGATGAAATGATAAGTAATTTTAATTTAGCATTTTTGAATATTTTGCATCGTAAAGAATTTATGTTAAATGGCGTAAAAGATGGATTTAAAAGAGTTTTTGAGAAATTTTCGTTTTATCAAAAAGAGATTGAGAATTTAAAAAGGCTTTTTAATAAAGAATTTGAAGGGATTTTAACTGAGAAAGGAAGAGAGATTGAGAGTTTGGTAAGAGAATTTGAAAAGATAATGCAAAATAAAATTTCTTTTATAAATAGCGAATTTGATAATGCTATTGCGCAGATACTTAATTTTAAATATAATAATGTTAATCTCTTATTAAATTCGTTTGAAATGCTAAATCCTAAAAAAAGAGGGTGCATTGAAATTATAAAAAATAATAAAAAAGTAAAGCTTAAAGAATTAGAAATTGGAGATGAGATTATTTTGAGGGATTTAGAATTCAGAGTAAGAGTTAAAGTCTTAGAGAAGGAAATGGAGTGAGGATTTTTGTCTACTTTTTATTCTTTGTTTTTTGGATTTACTATTTTTTTTCTATTGTGTTTAGAAATAAAGATTTAATGGGAGCTTTTGGAAAATTTTTAGGAGATATTACTTATAGAGTTTTTGGAGTTTTAGGATATGTATTTGCGTTTTTTTTGCTTTATGTTTTGTATCTTTTTTTTATGAGAAAGTTTTCTATTGAAATTGCAAGAAAAATTCTTGGTGGGATAGTTATTTTTGTTGGGGTTTGGTTGGTAGAGGGGCTTTTTGAGAGTGGATTTTTAAATACAAAGTTCGCTCTATTTTTAAAGTTTTATATTGGAGCTTTTGGAGTTATTTTAGTCTCTTCTTTAATTATTTTGGCCGGGGTAGTTATATTTATAGGGGAGAGAGGGGTTGAGAAAATTTTGAATTTATCTTTGTTTAAGAAAGTTCAATTCCAAACTACTTCAAAAAAGATAAAAACATTTAAAAAAAAACCAAAAATAGAGTTTGATTTTGAAACTTTCATTTTTTCTACATTTAATAAAATAAAAAATTTCTTTTCAAATTTTGAAATTAATAGAGTAAAACCATCTTTTGAAGATAAGCCAGATGATATTGATGTGCTTGATGAAGTAAAAAGTAAAATTGATAAAGTCTCTTTGACTGATATTGATGATAATTTTGATGATATTAGAGAAAAAGTGGATAATAAAAAAAGGGTTAGTGATATTTTAAAAGAGCCAGTTGTGAGTGAGAAGCTTTATGAAATTAAAGAGGTAAAAGAGGTAGAAGAAAACAAGGTGGAAAAAGAAGTAAAAAAGAGTGATAGAGTTGATATTAAGACAGATAAAAAGCCTCAACAAGAAGTTAAAGTAGTCAAATCAGATAGTTATGAAGTTAGTGAAAATTTCTTATCTCAAATAGAAGTTGGCAAAAGAGAGACTCCAAAAGATTGGGTATTTCCAAGTATTAACTTCTTACAAAAGCCTAAAAATGTTGAGTATAGAATTGATGAAGAGGAGATTGATTGGCAAATTAGGGCTATTTTAGAGAAATTTAAAAGTCTTAATATCAAGGGAGATATTATTAGATATTATGTAGGTCCTGTTGTTACTACTTTTGAGTTTAAACCAGACCCAAGAATAAAAATTAGTAAAATTGTATCTTTACAAGATGATTTGGCAATGGTTTTAAAAGCAAAATCGGTTAGAATTCAAGCTCCAATTCCTGGTAAAGATGTTGTTGGAATTGAAGTGCCAAACAAAAAAGCTCAAACGATTTATCTAAGAGAGATAATAGAGAGTGATATTTTTCAAAAATCAAAATCTCCTTTAACTATTGCACTTGGTAAGGATATTGTAGGAAAGCCTTTTGTTGCTGATTTAGTAACTCTCCCACATCTTTTAATAGGAGGGACTACCGGGAGTGGTAAGAGTGTTGGATTAAATTCAATTATTATCTCTTTGCTTTATAGAAATTCGCCTGATGATTTAAAACTTTTAATGATTGATCCAAAAATGCTTGAATTTAATATTTATGAAGATATTCCTCATCTTTTAGTGCCAGTTGTTACAGATATGAAAAAAGCTGAGAGTGCATTAGAAAGAATGGTAAAAGAGATGGATAGGAGATATGAATTAATCTCTAAAAAAAGGGTTAGAAACATTCAAAAATATAATGAAATTGTTCCACCAGAAGAAAAATTACCTTATATTGTTGTAGTAATTGATGAATTGGCAGAATTATTGGCAATTGAGCAAAAATCAAGTATTGAAACCTCAATTGCAAGACTTGCTCAAAAAGCAAGAGCAAGTGGAATTCATCTTATAGTGGCTACTCAAAGACCGAGTGCAGATGTTTTAACAGGAGTTATTCGCTCAAACTTGCCAACAAGAATTAGTTTTAGGGTTGGGCAAAGAATGGATAGTAGGATTATTTTGGATGCTGATGGGGCTGAGAAGTTGCTTGGTAGAGGGGATATGCTTTTTAAATCTCCAACGGGTGAGATTTTAAGGCTTCACGCTCCTTTTGTGAGTGAAGAGGAAATTATGAGCGTAGTTGAATTTTTAAAAAGTCAAAGAGAAGTTGAATATGATGAAGAGTTTGTTAATTTCTTAGAATCTCAAAAAGAAGAAATTGAGCTTGATAAGGTGGATGAATTGTTTGAAAAAGCAAAAGAAATTATTTTAGCTGAAAGAAAAACAAGCATAAGTTATCTTCAAAGACGCCTTCAAATTGGATATAATAGGGCAGCAAATATTATTGAGCAAATGGAGCGGGCTGGAATTCTATCCCCTCCGAATTCAAAAGGTAAAAGAGAAATTTTAATATAGGAGAAAAAATGAAAAAGAGTTTAGTTTTAGGGCTTGGAAGTTTGCTTTTTATTATTGGATGTGCAGAAAAGCCAATGGCAAAAAATGTAGTAGAGCTTGCTGGTAATATGAAAGTCGTTGGGTGGAGTGGAAAAGGTGAAAAGATAAAAAAAGAGCCACAAAAACCAACTCCTCACGTAGAGGTTGAAAATCCAAATTATGTTTTGCCGCCTGATAGCGATGGGGATGGAGTTCCAGATGTGCTTGATAGATGTCCAAATACTCCTGAGGATTTAACAGTTAACCATTATGGATGTCCGATTTTAACGACTCTTAGAATTAATTTTGATTTAGGAAAGTGGAAAGTTAAAAAGATTTATTATCCTCAGCTTCAAAAAGTAGCAGAAGTTATGAAGGCTAATCCAAAACTTAATATTGAAGTTGATGGGTATACAGATGATTTGGGTAATCCAAAATATAATTTATGGTTGTCTAAGAAAAGAGCTGAGGCGGTTAGAGATGTTTTGGTTAAACATTTTGGAATTTCTCCAAAAAGAATTGTGGCAAAAGGGTTTGGAGAGAAATTTCCTCTTGTTCCAAATACAAACGAAACAAATAGGTGTATAAATAGAAGGGTTGAGATTGTAAATACATCAGAAGTAAATGTTGCTCCAATTGATACTATTAATACTACTACTAATAAAGTTTCTACCCTTTCAACTCAAAAAGCTGAGTCTTTACCTCCTGTTACTTATCCAAAGTCTGTTTTAAATAGTCAAATTCCTTATAATATGAATGAAAAAGTAATAACTCCTAAAACTCAAAAACCTATTAACTTGCCGCTCTCAACTACACAACCTGACGTTAAGGTTGAGAGTTTTGATAATGTAAGCATTGATGAGATTTTAAATAAAACCCAAACAGAGCTTCAAAAAGAGGCACCAAAAGAAAAACCATCTTTGGTAGTTAAATCTACAAAAGACAAAGAGGAAGTTGTTCAAATGAATGATAACTTTGCTGAGGTAAATACTAATAAGACTACAAGTAAAAGCAGTAGCGTAAAAAAGTGATAGGGGAGGTGTTAAAGCACCTCCACTAAATCTCCTCTCCGTTTATAAACATTTTTTCAACTTCATTTGTGTGCAATATAGTGTGCAAATGGATGTTTGATTTTGTGTGAGGGAGTTTTATTGCTATTAAATCGGCATCTTTATTGGGAGCTATTTCTCCGTTGTTTAGATTTAGTGAATTTGCTGCGTTTTTAGTAACTGAGATTATTAGCTCTTTTGCCAAGGCGTTTGGGTTGGTTTCGTAATGCATAAATAAAGCAGCCCTTAATTCTTTAAACATATTCAAAGAGTAATTTGAGCTTAGTCCATCAGTTGCAACGCTAAAAGGTATCTTTTTATCCATTACTTTTTTTAAGTTTAATCTTCCAACATTTAAAAGTCTATTGGATATTGGGCAGTGGGCTATATAAGCGTTTAGATTTTTTATAATATCAAGTTCCTCATCATCAGCCCAGACGCAGTGGATAAATGTCGTTTTTAAGCCTCTAAATTGATATAAAAACTCTTTTGGAGAGATTAGGGGCTTTGCATGTGGGAATGTTTTTTTAAAAAACTTTTTAAAATCCCCTTCTCCTCTATCAAGCCACTCTCTCTCAGCTTTGCTCTCCATAAAGTGAGCTTGGATAGGGAGGTTTTTTTCTCTTGCAATGTTTAGTGCTTTTTGCATTAAAATTGGATGGACTGAATATGGGGAGTGAATTGAGATTGCTGGGAGGAATTTTTCGCTTTTTAACTCTAAGGATGTTTGAAGGCGGCTTAAAAAATCAGTATATAAAGCATCAACGGTTCCTGGGGCTGAGCCTATTATCTCATTAAAGTAGACAACTTTTAAAGGAGAGTGGCGAAGGTATTTTAAGTCATTCCCAGTTGAGCTTATCTCTCCAAAAGCACAAACCCCGCTTCTTTTCATCTCATCAATCGCTTTTTTAAAGCAATCCCCTCTGCACTCTATAAAGAGATTTTCCCTATGCTCTATTACCGAATTTAGCCAAGTGATAAAATCTCCGTATTTAAGGAGTGTTTTGTTTTTGCTAAATTCTAAATGGGTATGGGTGTTTATTAGTGCTGGCATAACAAGGTCAAATTTATAGGTTTTATTGGTATTGGGGAGGTTTTTGCCTACTTTTATAATTTTTTTGTCAAATAAAATTTCTCCATTTTCTATTATTTTATTAGGTGTTAGAATAAATTTGGCTTTAATTTTTTTCAAGTTTCTCTCCTTTTTTGCAAATTATAGTAAAATTACACAAAAAAGGAGACAAAATGAAAATAAAAGTAATCCACGGACCAAATTTAAATCTACTTGGAATTAGGGAGGTGAATATCTACGGACCTATGAAACTTGATGATATTAATGAGAATATGAAAATAGTTGCTGAGCAAAACGGATTTGAAATTGAATTTTATCAGTCAAATCACGAGGGAGATATTGTTGATGCCATTCAAGAATCAATTACAGATGGAACAGACGGGATAATTATAAATCCAGCAGCCTTGACTCATTATTCAATTGCAATTAGAGACGCTATTGCGGCGTTGAGGGATATCCCAATTCCGGTTGTTGAAGTTCATCTCTCAAACATTGCAGCAAGGGAAGAGTTTAGGCAAAAATCTTTAATCTCACCGGTAGTTGCAGGAACAATTAGTGGATTTGGACCTTTTAGTTACCATTTGGGGCTTCTTTCAATGATGCAGATTTTAAATGAAATTAAAATGGCAAAACAATCAAAACAAGCATAAAAATGGATTACATTTTAAATAAAGAGAATGAGATTTATTATGAGTGTGGATGGAGTAGTGATAATGCTCTTTTTTTGAGTGCGGGTGATAGAAGGTATGTAATTACCGATGGCAGATATATCCTTGAAGCAAAACAAAATGCAAAGGCTGATGTGATAGAGGCTAAGGATTTGATTAAAAAAGCAAGGGAGCTTATTTTAAAGCATAGGGTAAAAAGACTTCATATTGACCCAACTAACTATTCAAAAAAAGATTATGAGAGTTTAAAAAAGATTGCAAA
Source organism: Nautiliaceae bacterium (assembly GCA_039831175.1). Lineage (GTDB taxonomy): Bacteria > Campylobacterota > Campylobacteria > Campylobacterales > Nautiliaceae > Caminibacter. Next base: position 5,070 of record JBDONU010000085.1, on the reverse strand, counting down.
TTTAATTGATATCCCTTTTTTTTCTTTTAAAAAAAGGATAAGAAAAAGTAAAAATGAGCTAAATCTTATAAAAGAAGCGGCAAAAGAAGGGGCTTTGGCGTTTAGAGAGTTTTCAAAAATGATTGAAGATGGGGTGGATGAGTTTGAATTGTCTTTTAGATTTAAAGAGGTTTTGACAAAAAGGGGAAAAAGGGAGCTTAGTTTTGAACCAATTGTAGCCATTAACGAAAATGCCGCTCTCCCTCACGCAAGAGTTAGTAATAAGGTTTTAAAAAAAGGGGATCTGCTTTTGCTTGATGCTGGAATTAAGCATAAAAGATACTGCTCTGATAGGACAAGGACTTTGTTTGTTGGGGATAATGTATCAATGTCAAAAACTCAAAAATTTACCAATAAAGAGATTCAAAAGGTTTATGATATAGTAAAGAAAGCCCAGGAAAAGGCGATTAAAGCCGTTAGGGTTGGAGTTAGGGCAAAAGATCTTGATAAGATTGCAAGAGATGTGATTGAGAGTGCTGGATTTGGCAGGTATTTTGTTCACTCATTAGGGCATGGTGTTGGACTTGATATTCACGAATTTCCTTTTATTAATTCCAAAAATGAGACAAGGATTGAAGAGGGGATGGTCTTTACAATTGAGCCTGGGATTTATATTCCAAATGCTTTTGGAGTGAGGATTGAGGATATGGTGATAATTGAAGATGGGAAAGTTAAAGTATTAAGCGAAGAAGTTTAAAGGCTGGTGATTGAGAAAGATTATTAAAACTGCCTTTTTCCCAGCTTCTTTTAATCCTTCTTTAAAAAAGCACAAAGCTTTAATAGGGGTTGGGTGTAATGTTGGTAATTGTATAAGGCGGTTTAAAAAACTTTATCTCTTTTTTGTTTCCCATCCAAAAGTTGATGTTGTTGAGACTTCAATAATTTACAAAAACCCTCCCTTTGGCTATTTAAACCAGCCTTGGTTTTATAATACAATTATGGTATTGCAAACAAATCTCTCTCCTATTGAGCTTTTAAATTTTCTTTTGTATGTGGAGAAAAAATTTGGCAGAAAAAGAGTTTTTAAAAACTCTCCAAGGACTTTGGATTTGGATATTATTATGTTTGATAATTTAAAGTTAAACCATCCAAGATTAGTTATCCCTCATCCTTTTTTTACCAAGAGAGACTCAGTCCTTGTGCCGCTTGTTTATAAAGATTTGACAAAAAGGTATCTCTTTGATAAATTCAGCAAAAAGGGAAGCCGTGTTTAAGTTTAGTGAGATAAGTGATATGTGTATAAAGTGCGGGAAATGTATTCCAGGATGCACAATTCATAGGGTAAATCCGGATGAAGCTACAAGTCCAAGGGGTTTTTTGGATATTTTAAAAGGTGTTGAGGAGGGTGAGATTGAGGTTGATAAAAATTTTAAGGATGTTGTTGAGAGCTGTTTTTTGTGTAATCAGTGTGTGGAGGTTTGTCCAAACTCCTTGCCTACCGATTTTATGATAGAGAATGCAAGAAATCTTGTGGCTAAAAAGTTTGGAATTGCCCCTTGGAAGAAGATGTTTTTCTTTTTGTTGCGTCATAGGTGGGCTTATGATTTGGTAAGCAAGCTTGGGTTTTATTTTCAAAGTTGTGGATTTAAGATTGAGGAAGATAAAAAGTCAATCCGCTCAAAGTTTAATCTCCCTTTTCTTCAAAAAGGAAGGCTTTTACCGGCGTTTAGAAAAAAAAGTTTTTTGAAAAAATATCCAGAAGAGATAAAGATAAGCGGCAAAAGAAAGGTAGCCATTTTTATAGGATGTCTTGCAAATTATAATTATACAGAGGTTGGTGATAGTTTAGTAAAAATTCTTAAATTTTTGGATATTGATATTTTGATTCCTAAAAAACAAGCGTGTTGTGGGGCTCCGGCTTATTTTACGGGGGATTTTGATACGACTGAGTATTTGATAAAGAAAAATATTGAGTATTTTGAAACATTTATTGATGAGGTTGAGGCAATTTTAATACCAGAAGCTACTTGCACGGCTATGATAAAAAAAGATTGGGAAGAGTATATAAAGCACTATATGGACAAAGAGTGGCTAAGAAGGTATAAAAAAATCAAAAACAAAGTCTTTGGGACTACTGAGTGGCTTTATAAATATACTGATTTAAAAGAGAGGTTAAATAAAAAAGTAACCACCCTAACTTACCATGATGCATGCCATTTTGGGAAGGTGTTTAATATAAGGAAAGAACCTAGGGCTTTACTTAAAAAGGTTGCTGAAATTAGGGAGATGGAAGATCCCGATGTTTGTTGCGGATTTGGAGGGATTACCATTCAAAGTGAGAAATTTGATTTAGCAAGAAAAGAGGGACTTATAAAAGCAGATATGATAAAAAAGGTTGATGCTGAGGTTGTGAGTGCTGAGTGTAGTGCGTGCAGGATGCAGATAACCGAGCATCTTGATAAGGTAGGAGATAATAAAAAATTTATGCATCCTCTTGAAATTATCGCAAAGGCTATTGATGAAGAGTAATTTACAAAAAGAACTTTGGAATATAGCAGATTTACTTAGAGGCAAAATGAATGCGGATGAATATAAAAACTATATTTTGGGATTTATTTTCTATAAGTATCTTAGCGAAAAGCAAGAAATTTATGTAAATGAAGAGATGGGGCTTGTTGAGGAGTATGGTGTTGATTATTTGCATTTGGATGAGAGAATAAAAGATTATGAAGAGCTTATGGAGTCTATTGAGGAAGCATCATTTGAAGAGCTTGGGTTTTTCTTAAAGCCAAATGAGCTTTTTAACTATCTCGTAAAAAAGGCTAACGGAGAATTTGGAAGCGATACTTTTATACTTGAAGATTTACAAAATGCCCTTAATGCAATAGAGCAGAGAGTTTTTGGAAGAGAGAGCGAAGAGGATTTTATAGGACTTTTTGAAGATGTGGATTTAACTTCTCCTAAACTTGGAAAGACTGAGAGTGAAAAAAACGCTTTAATAATTGAAATTTTTAAGAGCCTCTCAAAAATAGACTTTGATATTAAAAACCCAAAAAGCGATATTTTAGGTGATGCGTATGAGTATCTTATAGGACAGTTTGCAGCGGGAGCTGGTAAAAAAGGTGGCGAATTTTATACACCTGCTGAGGTTAGTAAAATACTCGCTCAAATTGTAACTCTAAATAGAGATAAAATAAAATCTGTCTATGACCCAACTTGCGGGAGCGGCTCGCTTCTTATTAGGACAAAAGATTATGCAAAAATATCTCACTTTTACGGGCAAGAGTTAAACCGCACAACCTACAACCTTGCAAGAATGAATATGCTGCTTCACGGAATTCACTACAAAGACTTTACAATCCGTCAAGGCGATACTCTAACAGATGATAAATTCCCTGAACTTAAAGCAGAAGCTATTGTAGCCAATCCTCCTTTTAGTGCTAAATGGAAAGGTAAAGACGACCCAACCTTAGCAAACGATGAGAGATTTGTGCCTTTTGGGGCTCTTGCTCCAAAGAGTGCGGCTGATTATGCTTTTGTTACTCATATGTTACACCACCTTGCAGATGATGGGGTTATGGCTGTTATTTTGCCTCATGGGGTGCTATTTAGGGGAGGAGCAGAAGAGAAGATTAGAAGAGCAATAATTGAAAAATTTAACTATCTTGATGCGGTTATTGGGCTTGCGCCTAATCTATTTTATGGCACAAGTATCCCGGCGGTTATTTTGGTATTTAAAAAGTGTCGCGAGAATGATGATATTTTATTTATAGACGCAAGCAAATTATACGAAAAAGGCAAAAATCAAAACTATTTAAAAGATGAACATATTAAAAAGATAATTGAAACTTACAAAGATAGAAAAGAGATTGAAAAATTTAGCCACAGAGCAAGTCTTGAAGAGATAAAAGAGAATGATTTTAATTTAAATATCCCGAGGTATGTTGATACATTTGAAGAAGAAAAGCCTATTGATATAGATGAGGTAGCAAAAGAGATAAAAGAGTTAAATAAAAAAGAGCAGCTTATTGATAAAAAGATAGCCAAGTTTTGTGAGGAGCTACAAATTGATACGCCTTTTTAATATGTTTTATAACGAAATATTTTTTAAAAAATATAAAAAAAAGGAAATATTTTCCGATATCTATGATATAATAACATTAACAGAACCCCTCAAGCCTCTGCCACTTATGTGGCATGCTCAAATGGAGGGGTCGTTATGAAAAAATATAATAAACCTCCTTTAACTCTTCAAGAACAATTAAATCATATAAAAGAATATTACAAAATAGCTTGTAAAAATGATGATTTGGCTTTTTTTTATTTAAAACATCATAATTATTATAGACTGAGAGGATATTGGTTATACTTTGAAAAAAAAGGATTAAAAGCTACTTTTGAAGATGTAGTTAATTTATATAATTTTGACAATGAATTAAGATTACTGCTTTCAAAATATCTTCAAACTATTGAAATTTCAATCAAAAGCAATTTTGCTTATACTCTGGCAATAAAATACAATAATCCCCATATAATTTTAGATGATACTATTTTTAAAAACAAAGAGTATTATCAAAGCGGTATAGAAAAATTAAAACAGAACTTTAACGATAGTAATGAGATATTTGCCATTCATTATAGAAAAACGTATGAAGAGCCGCTTTTGCCTATTTGGGTAAGTGTTGAGCTTATGACATTTGGAGAACTTTCAAAATGGATATATAACCTTAACGATAAAAATACTAAATTAATAGCAAAAGAGTATGGAATTAAATCGACTCATATTTTTAAATCTTTCCTTTATCATTTAACGGAAATAAGAAATAAATGTGCTCACCATAGCAGAATATGGAATAAATCCTTCTCCCATAAATTCGTAATACCACGAAAGTATAAAGAGTGTTTTGATAATGATACTTACAAACTATCTCATACATTACTTGTGATGAAATTATTATTAGACAAGATAAACAAAAACAATATTGTAAATGAAATTATAGAGTTAGCTAATAATTACAAAATACCATTAAATGAGATGGGGCTAAATGAAATAACATTAAAGGCTTTACAATGAAAAATATTCCAAAAATA
>JBDONU010000050.1:0-1682 GCA_039831175.1 Nautiliaceae bacterium | reverse complement strand
TCATTGTTTTTTACTTTTTTGAAAATAAAATTTTTATGGTTTAGATGATTTATTGTCTCTTCATCCTCATAGCAAATCAAAACTTTCTCATAAGAAGCAATAGCATAAGCAATCTCACTAAATGTCTTTATCGCTTCTTCCAAACAACACGCCCAATCAGTGTTTTTATGAGGAAACACAAGCTGAACAAATTCCTGTCTCTCCCACTCTGGTATCATCATTCTCCTTTGCACTTAAAAAGCACTCTTTTTTTGTAATATTATCCAAAAAAGGAGCAAATATGAAAAAATTACTCTTAGCCGGACTTTTAAGTATTGGAATAGTTTTTGCATACAATCCACTTGAAGGGATAAAAGCCCAAAAAGAAGCGGCTTTAAAAATAGTAAAAAATCACTTTGTAGATGTAAAAACGGCAAGAAAATGGATAAAAGAGGGAGTTAAGGTAATTGATGTAAGAGAGATAGAAGAATTTTTAGCCGGACACATCCCAGGAGCAAAACTTATCCCAAGAGGGGTGTTATACGCAGCGGTTAAAAAAGAGAAAATCACTCCAAATCAAAAGTATATAATCGTTTGTAGAACCGGTCACAGAGCTTTACTTGCAGCAGCTACCCTTAAAAAGTGGTTTGGATTTAATAAGGTTTATGTTTTAAAAGGTGGAATGAGAGCGTGGATTAAAGAGAAAGGGGTTGTAATAAATGCAATGAAACTCGGACCTGTTAGAATGGAGCTTCTTAAATAAGGCTCCCTAACCCCTCATACGCACAAAAAGCTGAAGTAAAAGCCCACTGAAAGTTATACCCTCCAAGTTCACCTGTTACATCCACAACTTCTCCTATAAAATAAAGCCCCCTCACACTACTCTCACAAAATTCACTAAGCTCATCAAGTAAAACCCCACCCTTACTAACCTCAGCCCTCTCAAATCCAAAAGTCCCAGCCGGTGCAAACTTATAAAACTCCAAAAGCTTAAGTTTATTAAAATCCTCTTTGCTTAAAAACTTAACCTTTTTATCCTCAATTCCAACAACACTTAAAAATTCTTTTATAAACCTTTTTGGCAAAGGAAGCTGAGAAATTAGTTGTTTGTTTGGATTTTTAAGATACTTTTGTACACTATCTAAAAATCTAATCTCAATAAACCCCCTCTCCCAGAATAAAGAAGCATTTAAAATAGCCGGACCCGTAATGCCTCTGTGTGAAAAAAGAATATTATCCACCCACTCCCTCTTATCAACCCTAACCCTTGCCCTGACACTAACCCCACTAAGCCTTTTAAACCACTCTTCACTCCTTTGGACGCTAAGCCCAACAAGAGCCGGTTTAAATTCCCTATACCCTATCCCAAAACCTTTTGCAATATCTAAGCCCCTATCACTTCCGCCAAGCTTTTTAAAACTTTTTCCTCCAAGTGCAACCACTACATTTTTAGCCCTAAACTCTCCTTTTGAAGTTTTGACAATAAAATCTCCCCTTTTTACCACCTCAAAAACCTCAACTCCAAAAATAATGTTTTTTGCATCAAGAAGCCTTAAAATCTCTTTTGAAGAAGAAAAAAAGTATTGATTTGGCTTTAACTCCCTAACCTTTAATCCGTTTTTTTCTATCCACTTTAAAAGAGTTTTATTATCAAACCTTTTAAAATAGCTTTTTAAAAGAGGAGTTGATGGATAGTAATTTTT
>JBDONU010000027.1:0-6100 GCA_039831175.1 Nautiliaceae bacterium | reverse complement strand
GATAAAAGTAATAGTTTTAATATTTCTTCAACAACAGCACTTTTAATCTCTTCAATTGGAAGTATTGTTGTAAAACATGGAAATCGTTCAATTACAAGTAAATCTGGAAGTGCTGATATGCTTGAATCTCTTGGAATTAACATTAATTTACCTCCAAGTAAACAAGTAAGAATGCTTGAAGAAGTTGGATTTACTTTTATTTTTGCAATAAATCACCATCCGGCTATGAAGCATATTATGCCAATTAGAAAGTCAATTCCTCATAGAACAATCTTTAATCTCTTAGGACCTCTTACAAATCCAGCAAATGCAAAAAAATATCTCCTAGGAGTATATTCTCCGGAGTTTTTAGAATTGTTCGCTGGAGCTTTGGGGCTTATGAATGTTAAAAAAGCAATGGTTGTAAGTAGTGAAGATGGTATGGATGAAATTAGCATAGCAGCTCCTACTAAGGCTATTTATTATGATGGAATGAGGTTTAGGGATATGAGAATAAATCCTTTAACTTATGGAATATTTGGGAGTAAAGAAAATTTAGTAGGAGGGGATGCCAAAGAAAATGCTAAAATTACAAGAGGTATTTTAGCAGGGGAAATTAAAGGACCAAAGAGAGATGTTGTATTGTTAAACGCGGCAGCTGCTTTAATGGTAGATGGTAAAGCTTTGTCTATTGAAGAAGGAATAGAAATAGCAAAAGAGGCAATTGATAGTAAAAGAGCAATAAATCATCTTGAAAAAATTATAGAAGTTTCTAAGAAGCTATAATGGCACTAAGAGAAATTGAGCATAAAGGTAACACTTTTAAAATAAGTTATGAAATTTTTCCCCCAAAAAAGGAGATAAAGAAAGATATAATTTTTTTGCATGGCTGGGGTTCTAATAAAGAAATTATGAAGGTTTTTAAGCAAGATTTTGAAGAATTTAGACAAATTTATATTGATATGCCAGGTTTTGGCAAAAGTAATGCGCCAATTTCTCTTACAACTTTTGATTATGCTAAAATAATAGATGCTTTTTTACTTGACATAAATGCTAAAAAAGATGTTATAATCTCTCATAGCTTTGGTGGCAAGGTTGGGCTTTTATTAAAACCAAAGCTACTTGTGTTACTTGCAAGTGCTGGTATTTTAGAAAAAAAACCAGCAAGTGTAAGATTTAAAATAATCCTTTACAAGCTATTAAAAAAACTCACAGGAGCTAAATTTAGAGATTTTTTTGTGAGTAAAGATGTAAAGGGAATGGGTGAAGTAATGTATTTAACTTTTAAAAATGTTGTTAACGAAAACTTTAACGAAATTTTTAAGAGCTATGATGGCGAAGTTTTGATTTTTGGAGCGAAACAAGATAAAGCAGTAACTCCTAACGCAATCAAACAGCAATCACAGCATCTAAACACAAACTATAAAATTTTTGATGGTGAACACTACTTTTTCTTGGATACAAAGAATCGCAAAGAGTTAGTAAGACTCATAAAAGAAAGGATGAGAGATGAGCAGCCTAAAAGATAACGTAAGCGTAGTAGTAGATTTTACAATGTTTCCAACTGATAAGGGGGAGAGTGTTAGTCCATATGTTGCAAGAATTGTAAAAATGCTAAAAGATAAAGGAATTAAATTTCATTTAACTCCAATGGGGACTATTTTTGAAGTAGAAGGGATGGATAAAGCTACTGAAATTATGAATGAAGCTTATAGCTTACTTGAACCTGATTGCAATAGAGTATATGCAATCGCAAAGGTAGATATTCGCAAAGGCAAAATTAACAGACTCTCAGGAAAAATCCAATCAGTCTTAGAAAAGATTAAGGAAGAAGATGAAAAAGAAAATAGCAGTAGCAAAGACCCTATTAGATGCATTACCTTTTATTAGAAAGTTTTATGGTAAAACAATTGTTATAAAATATGGAGGGAGTGCACAAATTGATGAGACTCTAAAAGAGTCTTTTGCCGTTGATATTTTAATGCTTTATATGGTAGGAATTAAACCGGTTATAGTGCACGGAGGGGGCAAAAGAATTAATGAAATTTTAAATGCTCTTAATATAAAAACTGAATTTAAAGATGGAGTAAGAGTTACTACAAAAGAAGCCATTAAGATAGCTGAAATGGTGCTTAGTGGTGAAATTAACAAAGAGATTGTTAATATGCTAAATCAACACGGAGCAAAAGCAATTGGAATTAATGGCAAAGATATGAACTTTATGAGGGCTAAAAGTTTGATTGGGTATACAGGGGAGATTGTCTCTATTGATGGAATTTTTCTTCAAAAATTAATAAGCGAAAATCTTATTCCAGTCATTGCACCAATAGCTGCTGGAGATGGTCCAACTCATCCTGGATTTAATATAAATGCTGATACGGCTGCAAGTGAAATTGCAGCTGCTATTGGTGCAAAAAGAGTTATTTTCTTAACAGATACTCCCGGAGTTTTGGATAAAGATAAGAAGTTAATTCCTTCTTTAAGTAAAAATGAGATAGAAAAGTTAAAAAAAGAAGGGATAATTGCTGGTGGAATGATCCCAAAAGTAGATGCTGCACTAAACGCTGTGGAAAAAGGAGTAGAAAAAGCTCATATTATTGATGGTAGAGTTGAGCACTCAATCTTACTTGAACTTCTAACAAGCGATGGAATTGGGACTGAAATCGTTGCGTAGTGTGGTATAATTCACCTCAAAAAAGGGTGAATTTGCCACTTTCTAAACTTAACGAAGAACAATTCAAAGCCGCTACTGCTCCTTTTGGTCATAATTTAGTAATTGCAAGTGCAGGAACTGGTAAAACTTCCACAATTGTTGGAAGAATTGCTTATCTTTTGCAAAATGGAATAAAGCCAGAAGAGATTTTGCTTTTGACTTTTACAAATAAAGCTGCAAATGAGATGAAAGAAAGAGTCTCAAAGCTTGTTCCATCGGCTAAGAACATAGAAGCAGGAACATTTCATGCTGTTAGTTATAAGTGGTTAAGAAAATCTAATAAAAACATTGTTTTAAAACAGATTAAAGATTTAAAAGTTTTGTTTAAATCAATTTATGAGAAAAGAGATTTTAATAGATTAGATATTGAAGAAAAGCCCTATTCAGCAAATTATCTTTTTGAATTATATTCTCTTTATCTAAATTCTAATCATCCATCTTTTGAAGAGTGGCTTAGTAAAAAAGTTCCAAATCAAAAAGAATATGCATTAATTTATGAAGATATTTTTGATGAGTATGAGAGAGTAAAAAAAGAATACAATTTAGTAGATTTTAACTCTTTGCTTATTGAAATGATTAAAAGATTAAAAAACGACATAAAAAGCCCTTTTAGGGAAGTTTTAGTAGATGAGTATCAAGATACAAACCCTTTACAAAACGAGTTTATTGAATCTGTCAAGAATGAGAGTCTTTTTTGTGTGGGAGATTATGATCAAAGTATTTATGCATTTAATGGAGCTGATATTTCTATTATTTCAACATTTGATAAAAGATATAAAAATGCAAAGGTTTTTACTTTAAAAAAAAATTATAGAAGTTATGGAGAGATTCTTGATATTGCAAATAGAGTTATCAAAAACAATCCTCGTATCTATCCAAAAACTCTTGAAGTAACAAGAGGGTATAAAAAAGAGTATCCAAAAGTGTTGATTTATGAGGATACTTTTAGCGAATATAGAGATATTGCAAGTAGGATTTCATCTTCTACTACTAAAAAAGATGAAATAGCCGTACTTTTTAGAAATAATTCAAGTGCGGATGGAATTGAGGCTGCTTTAAGAGAGAGAGGAATTGAATGTAAGAGAAGAGGAGGTGTTGGTTTTTTTGAGAGTAGGGAAGTTAAAGTATTTTTGGATATTTTAACTTATCTTTTAAATTCAAAAGATATTATGGCTTTTATTCATATTTTAGAGTATGCAAAAGGAATTGGAAGTGCAATTGCAAGAGATATTTTTGAAGCATTAAGTATCTTAGGAGATGGAGATACTATAAAAGGATTTTTAGACCCTAATTTGGAAAAAAAAGTTTTTGTCCAATCCAAAAGTTCTTATCAACTTGGGCTTTTTGATGATTTTGTTCAACTTGGAAGCGTTAGTAGATTTAAAAGTTTAGGTATTAAAGAGGAGTTTTTGTCAAATCCTATATTAAAACATCCAAAACTCTCAATTGATGGAGCTGAATTTTTGTACCAATTTTATTTACTTTTAAAAAGAGTAAAAAGAATGAAAAATCCAATTGTTATTTTTGATGAAATTTTTAATTCAAAACTTTTTGAGATTATAGTATCTACATTAGCAAAAGAGAGAGCAAGGGATAAGAGTGGGATTATAGACAAAGAGAGGTTTGAAGAGAGTAAGTTAAAAATCTTAAATAAGGTAAAAATTCTAAGAGGACTTCTTAGAAATTATTCAGATTTAGAAAAATTTTTGAATGCAATGGTGCTTGGAGCAAATGAGATGAGTGAGGGAAGAGGAGTTAATCTTCTTACAATTCACGCAAGCAAGGGACTTGAATTTAAGGAAGTTTATATTGTAGATTTAATGGAAGAGAGATTTCCAAACCTTAAACTCTCAAAGAGTGCAGGAGGAATTGAGGAAGAGAGAAGATTATTTTATGTTGCAGTTACGCGTGCTAAGGATAATTTGTTTTTTGCTCTTGCAAAAAAAGATAGAATCCGCAATAAAGAGTATAAACCAAGTAGATTTTTAAAAGAGGCAGGATATGGGGTATAGAGAAAATAATCTAAAAAATATTCTTCACGGATTTTTCTTAGCGGTTGCTATGAGTATTGCCGAGCCTTCTACTATTTTACCTTTAATTGTGCATCATTTTAGTGAGAGTGTTGTTTTAGTAGGAGTATTTGCATCTTTACTAAGAGGAGGTGCAATTTTGGTGCAGTTGTTTGCAGCCTTTTATGCTCAAAGTTATAAAAAAGTAATGCCTTATTTAAAAAGAGTCTTTTTAGCAAGGTTTTTAAGCTGGTTTTTTATAGGAATTGCGATTTTGGTTTTAGGAGATAAAAACCCAGGATTAACCCTTCTTGCAATTGGCATTGGGCTTTTTATTTTCTCTTTTTCAGCGGGATTTGGAAGTATTTATTTTAGCGAAATTATTGCAAAGATTTTTAATAAAAAAGAGCGTGGTAAATCTATGGCAAATAGACAACTTTTTGCAGCAATTGCCTCTATTATAAGCGGAGGAATTGCTGGGTGGGTATTATCAAATTTTGAACCTCCAAAAAGTTATGCTTATCTTTTTATTGTTAGTGCTATTTTAATGGGAATTGGACTTTTTGCTTTTTCTACAATAAAAGAACCTATAAAAGAAAATATAAGGGTAAAAGAGGAAAGTTTTTTTAAATTTTTAAAAAATGCTTTTAAATTTTTAAAAGAAGATAAAGCGCTTCAAATTCAAATCTTAACTATCCTTTTTAGTTACTCTTTTTTATTTGCATTTCCTTTTGTAATCTTAAAAGCAAACTCAACTATTAATCTTACTGGATGGCTTATAGGAGGATTTGTAACAGTTCAAATGGTAGGAGCATTAATTGGAAATCTGCTTTGGAGAAAACTTGCCCCAAAATATAAGTTAATTATTACTCTATCCTTTATTGTTATGATTTTAGCTTTTGTAATAGCCCTTTTTGCAAAAAATGCATTAATGTATGCTTTGGTTTTCTTTTTGATCGGTTTTGGTATGGATGGTTTTAAAATTTCTGGACTTAATTTACTTTTTGAAATTGCTCCTGAGGATAAAAGACCAATTTATGTAGCGCTCCAAAATAATTTAACTTCAATTGGACTTTTCTTCGCTATTCCTGGGGGATTTATATTAAAATGGTTTGGATACAAGGCTTTATTTTTATTTACTATTTTTATGCTTTTAGTAGGATTTTTATTTGCACTTCAAATAAAGGAGAAAAATGGATAGATTATACGCGCCTTGGAGAAGAGAGTATCATACTAAAAAAAGTATTAAATGTGTATTTTGTGATATAGCAGCTTCTTTGGAATTTGATGATGAAAATCAAGTTTTTTATAGGGATGATAAATGCTTTTTTGTAATGAATAGATTCCCTTACAATCCAGGTCATTTTATGATTGTGCCAATTAGACACATTGGAGAGTA